>CAZIGM010000005.1:0-64778 GCA_964538675.1 uncultured Bacillaceae bacterium
TCACTAGAATTCAGGTGGAGTTAAAACTCCATCTGAATAAAGTTCGGCTTTATATAAATTAACTATGTTTATCTATATAAAAGGGAGAGAATATATATTGTGAATGATGAGATTATTCAAATACTTGAACAATATGTTCATTGATATTTTGAAAATATTTAGTCTAATCTATTGAAAAATGGTTGGGAGGTTAATTTTAAGATGGAGAGTATTAAGCAAGTTATTAAGGATTATGCGCCTAATCTAACCTTAGAATCAAAAAAATTGTTAGAAGAGGTATTAAAGGATCCAGAAGTGAAAGAGATAGTAATAAAAAATAGTATTTCTGAAAATAAAATATTATCTTCTCTTAACTTGATATTACAGTATAAAGAGGAAAATGATAATTGTAAAAGGTGTAAAAGTGTAAAGGATTGTCCTAATTTATTAGAAGGTCATTATACAATACTTGATTATAATAATGAACAATTTATTTCATATTTAAAGAAATGTGATAAACAAATAAATAAAGAAAAATCAGAACATAAAGATAGACTATTTAAAAGTCAA
Organism: uncultured Bacillaceae bacterium; assembly: GCA_964538675.1. Lineage (GTDB taxonomy): Bacteria > Bacillota > Bacilli > Tepidibacillales > Tepidibacillaceae > CAZIGM01. The sequence continues at coordinate 550 of CAZIGM010000005.1, forward strand.
TATATACCAGACGAATTATTAATAGCTTCATTTGAAAGTTTTGAAACTACTAAGGGAAGAAAAGATGCCTATAAGGCTTTACTTAGTTTTTGTAATAATTATAAATTGGATATTAATCAAAAAGGAATATATTTATATGGACCTTTGGGTGTTGGAAAAAGTTATATGATGGTTGCCTTGGCAAAGAAATTGGCTGAAAAAAACATACCTGCATTAATGGTTTATGTTCCAGATTTTTTCAGAGAGATGAAACAATCGATTAGTGATAATAGTTTGAATGAAAAAATGGAAACCTTAAAAAAAATAGAAGTATTAATTCTAGATGACATAGGGGCAGAAACAATATCACAATGGGAACGCGATGAGATATTAGGGGCTATACTACAAGCTAGGATGATTAAAGGCTTCCCAACCTTGTATACTTCTAACTTAAATTATGATGATTTAGAAGACCATCTTTCTTATTCCAATAAGGGTGGAGAAGAAGGACTAAAAGCGAAAAGGATTATGGAAAGAATACGTCATTATACGGATGAATATTTTGTGGATGGGCCAAATCGAAGAAAATAGGAAAGGAGTATTTTTATGGATCAAAACTTATCAATAATTATTGAGAAGAAAATAGAGAGAACGATTAAGAACCTAGAAAATAATAATATGAATGGTCATTTTGTTCACGATAAAGGTGAAGTACTAACAAAAATTCAAGATCTGATAAACGAAGGTGATACAGTAGCTGTTGGTGGTTCTATGACTCTTTTTGAAACAGGAGTTTTAGATCTATTAAGATCAGGAAGATACAATTTTCTTGACCGTTATAAAGAAGGACTAAAACAAGAAGAAATTAAGGAGATATATAGAAAGAGTTTCTTTGCTGATGCTTACTTTACAAGTAGTAATGCAATTACGGAAGATGGATGGCTATATAATGTAGATGGCAGAGGAAACAGAGTATCTGCAATGATATATGGTCCTGATAAAGTAATTATTGTTGTTGGTATCAACAAAATAGTAAAAAATCTAGAAGATGCAATAAGAAGAAATAGAGAAATTGCTGCACCAGCTAATACAGTTAGATTAAATAAAAACACTCCTTGTGCCAAAATTGGTTATTGCACAGATTGTAAAAATGAAGATAGAATTTGTAACGACTATGTTTTAATAAAAAGACAATCAGAACAAGGAAGAATTCATGTAATAATAGTAAATAGTGAATTAGGTTATTAGGTTTGTTATATGGAAAACAATTAGTCTTTATGTTATATTTATTAAATTAGATTAATGTATGAAAAGGTGGTTTTAATGGAAGAAAAAAGTTCTTCTTCAAATTTTATAAAAAACATAATGCTCGAAGATTTAAAATCAGGGAAACATGACCAAATTATTACGCGTTTTCCTCCTGAACCTAATGGTTACTTACATATTGGGCACGTTAAATCAATCTGTATTAATTTTGAGTTGGCCGATCAATTTAACGGAAAGACTAATTTGCGTTTTGATGATACAAACCCACTAAAAGAAGATGAGGAGTATGTTGAAGCAATTAAAGAAGATATCATGTGGCTAGGATTTGAATGGGATAATCTTTATTTTGCTTCTGATTATTTTGATGAAATGTATAATCGGGCTATGCTACTGATTAAAAAAGGCAAAGCATATGTATGTGATTTAACAGCTGAGCAGATTAAAGAATATCGTGGTACTTTTACTGAGCTGGGGAAAGATAGTCCATATAGAAATAGAAGCGTAGATGAAAATATAGATTTATTTGAAAGAATGCAAAAAGGCGAATTTAAAGATGGTGAAAGGGTGCTTAGAGCAAAAATTGATATGTCATCTCCTAATATCAATTTAAGGGACCCAGTAATATACAGAATCGCCCATGCAAAACATCATAATACGGGAAATAAATGGTGTATCTATCCTATGTATGACTTTGCGCATTCAATTGAAGATTCGATTGAAGGTATTACTCACTCTCTTTGTACAATTGAATTTGAAGATCATCGTCCACTATATGATTGGGTTATAAAAGAATGTGAAATGGAAAATACTCCTAGACAAATAGAGTTTGGGAAACTAAATTTAACTAATACTATTCTTGGCAAAAGAAAGCTAAAACAAATGGTTGAAGAGAACTATGTAGACGGCTGGGATGATCCGCGAATTTTTACAATTTCAGCATTAAGAAGAAGAGGCATCACTCCATCAGCAATAAGAAATTTTGTTAGAGAAACAGGTGTATCTAAGATTAATAGTGCAGTGGATATCAGAATGCTAGAGCATTTTGTTAGAGACGATCTTAAACTAACTGTTCCAAGGACAATGGGTATTTTGAGACCTTTAAAAGTAGTAATAACTAATTATCCAGAAGGACAAATTGAAATGCTTGATGCTGAGAATAATTCTGAAAATCCTGATTTAGGGAGTAGACAAATTCCTTTTTCACGAGAAATATATATTGAACAAGAGGACTTCATTGAGAATCCGCCTAATAAATATTACAGATTATTCCCAGGAAATGAAGTTAGGTTAAAACATGCTTATTTTATTAAGTGTAATAATGTTATCAAAGATGAAAATGGTAATATAATTGAAATTCATTGTACTTATGATCAAGAAACAAAAAGCGGAACTGGATTTACTGGGAGAAAGGTAAAAGGTACTATTCATTGGGTAGATGCAGAAAGTGCTATTCCTGCCGAATTCAGATTATATGAATCCTTAGTACTTGATGAAGAAAAAGAAGATGATAAATCTTTCTTAGAATATCTTAACCTTGATTCTTTAGAAATATTACAAGGGTATATTGAGCCTAATATGAAAGATGTTATGGTACAGGATAAATTCCAATTCTTCAGGCATGGGTATTTTAATGTCGATCCAAAGTTTACTACCAGAGATAGAATTGTTTTTAACAGAATAGTTTCATTAAAAAGTTCATTTGATATTAAACAATAACAAAAAAATTATAAAAAAAAAATAATTGAAAAATTTTTTTTAAATGTTATACTATAAATAATAATTTGAGATTTTAATATATTAATGAGCTAAAGCATGGAGAGATTAGTATGATAAAGTTTAAGAATCAAGTAAAAACTCAATATTATCACCATCATCATAGATGTAAGGGATTGTAGTAATGGACTAGAATGTTCATAGATACAAGCCCTAGTTCTATTACAAAAATTGTGGGGTCTGTGTATCTATGATGGTAAATATAATTGATATTAAGCCATATAGGTATATGCCTATATGGTTTTTATATTTAAGGAAGGTGTAGACACAAATGGAATTTATTAAAATCAAAGATGAATTAGATTATTGTACTAGAAGATATTATTTAAAGAAAGAAATTGAAGATATTTTTGTAAAAGAAGGTTATATACAAATTGAACCATCCATTTTTGAGGAATATGATAGCTTTATAATGGTAAATAGCGGAATAATGAAGAAATCAATGGTAAAGGTTGTTGGTGGTAACGGGGAAGTTCAAATTTTAAGACCAGATATAACAATGAATATCATTAGAAGTATAATTCCTAGGTGGGAAGAAGGGATTAAGTTAAAACTCTTTTATTATACGACTATTTATCGAAATAGAGTTGATACAAATATTAAAGAGATGAAACAGATTGGAATTGAATATCTAGGGGAGAATTCTCTTAAGGCAGATGAAGATGTTATTCTGGTAGCACTAGATATTCTAAAAAAATACAATAATAATTTTATTTTAGAAATGGGTAGCAGTAAATATATAGAAGGATTATTAAAAGAAATAAAATCTTATGAAATTGTTGATGAGTTAAAAAAAATAATCTATAAGAAAAATAAATCTGAATTATATAACTATCTCAAGTTATTAGAACTAGATAAAAATGTAAATGATGTACTATTAAATATATTAAGTTTTCAGGGGAATATTGATACAGTAACGGAACAAGCAAAGAAATATTATTTAAATGAAGAGATGAGAAAATCATTAGATGAGTTAGAAGAGTTGATTAAATCAATTGACAAATCAGGCTTTTATACTAACATACATTTAGATTTATCAATGATTACTGAGCTTGATTACTATGATGGAGTTATTTTTAAAGGTTATTACCCTAATTCACATCACGAAATAATAAGTGGAGGTAGATATGATTCATTAACCTCTTTATTTGGTAGAAAGGTACCAGCTATAGGATTCTCAATTGATTTAGATGAATTGATGAGAATCGTTAATGGAGGAGGGGAATCTAATTGGATTATTTAACTGTAGCCTTATCAAAAGGTCGGATTGGTAAGAATGCAAGTAATATTCTTAAAAAAACAGGTTTAGGAGATTGTTTAAACTTGAATTCACGAAAATTAATTTTTAAAGACGAGAAAAAGAAAATTTGTTATATATATGTTAAACCTGCTGATGTTGTAACCTATGTAAAGAATGGGGTTGCAGATTTAGGTATAGTAGGTAAAGACTCAATTCTTGAATTTGATGGAGATATCTATGAAATATTCGATTTAGGCTTTGGTAAATGCAAATTATCAATTGCTGGTCCAAGTGGAGAAATTGTATATAGAAAAGATGAAGTATTAAAAGTAGCAACTAAATATCCACATATAGCTAACAAATACTTCGAGAAGAAAAAGCAAAAAATCGAAATTATTGAATTAAATGGTTCAGTAGAATTAGCCCCATTAGTAGGATTGTCAGATGTGATAGTAGATATAGTTGAGACAGGTAATACTTTAAGGGCAAATGGATTAGAGGTAATTGAGGATATGTTTAATATAAGTGCTAGATTAATTTCAAATAAAATAAGCTATAGATTTAAATATGCAAGGATTGAAGAGATAACTAAGTTATTAAATGAGAATATAGGTGATTATATTGATTAAAATTATTAATGCTAACAAAGATAACAATTTTATAACTAGGCTCTTAGAAAGAAATCAATTTGATAATGAAGAAGTAAATAAAGTTGTTGAAGACATAGTAAATGATGTAAAGAAAAGAAAAGATAATGCATTAATTGAGTATACTGCAAAGTTTGATAAAGTTAAAATAAGCAAATTTTTAGTAACTGAGGACGAAATTAGAAGTGCGGTTGAAAGTATTGACTCGGAATTGTATGACGCTCTATTAAAAGCAAAGGATAATATTGAGAGATTTCATAGGCATCAAATAAGGGATTCTTTTACTATAAATAATGTGGATGAATCTTATGTTGGGCAATTAGTAAATCCTATTGAGAAGGTTGGAATATATGCTCCTGGTGGTAAAGCGGCTTATCCTTCAACCGTATTGATGAATGCAGTTCCTGCGAAAATAGCGGGTGTAAAAGAAATAATAATGGTTACACCACCTAACAAAAACGGTAAAATTAAGAATTCAATATTAGTAGCTGCATCAATCGCTGGAGTTGATAAGATATATAAAGTTGGAGGTGCTCAAGCTATTGCTGCACTTGCTTATGGAACTGAGAGCATACCTAAAGTATCTAAAATTGTTGGTCCAGGAAATATTTATGTTGCTATGGCAAAAAAGAGAGTTTCTGGTTATGTTGGCATTGATATGATCGCAGGTCCGAGTGAAATACTAATAATAGCAGATAAAACAGCTAATTCAAGGTATATTGCAGCCGACCTTATTTCTCAAGCTGAACATGATGAGATGGCAGCTTCAATAATGATAACAGATTCGGAAAGACTTGCAACAAATGTAGTTGAAGAACTATATAAACAAATTGAAACCCTTGAAAGAAAAGAAATAATCACTAAATCACTTGAAAGTTATGGACAGATAATAATTACTTCAACAATCGATAAGTCAATAGAGATTGCAAATGAAATAGCGCCTGAACACTTAGAGATAATTACGGAAAATTCTTTAGAAATAAGTAAAAGAATAAAAAATGCTGGGGCAATATTTATTGGAGAATATACGCCTGAGCCAGTGGGTGACTATTATGCTGGTCCAAATCATACGCTTCCTACTAGCTCGACGGCAAGATTCTCCTCACCTTTAGGAGTTGAAGATTTTATTAAAAAAACTTCATTGATATATTACAGTAAACAGGCTCTAAAAGAGGCAAAAGATTCAATTATAAAAATTGCGACAGATGAAGGTTTAACAGGTCATGCAAATTCAGTAAAAATTAGATTTGAAGAAGAGGTGAAATTATGAATTTAGTAAAAGAGAGTTTGCGGAATTTTAGAGGTTATATTCCTAAACAAGCTCCATGTGAGATTAAACTTGATGCAAATGAGGGAAAAAATATATTATTGGAGGAAGTTTTTAATGAGGGTATATTATTAAATAAAGATTTTGCTCTGAATTTTTATCCCGACAGCAATTCAACACAATTACGTGAAGAGATAAGTAAATATGTAGATGCAAAACCAACTAATATAGTTGCTGGAAATGGCTCTAACGAGCTTATTGAACTTATTATTAAAACTTTTTTAGACAAAGATGAAATAGTATTAAGTTTTATTCCAACATTTCATATGTATGCAGTCTTTAGTCAAATATATTCAGCCAAATTTATTGGGGTAAAGAGCAATGAAGACTTTTCTTTAGACATAGAAAAGTTAATAAAAAAAGCTAATGAAGTAAATCCAAAGGTGATTTTTATTTCAAATCCTAATAATCCAACAGGGTACTTAATTAAGAAAGAAGAGCTAGTAAGATTATTAGAAAGTACCAATTCGATAGTTGTAATTGATGAGGCATATTTTGAGTTTTGCTCAGAAACGATGGTTAAAGAGATTAATCACTATGAGAATTTAATTATTTTAAGAACTCTTTCAAAAGCATTTGGACTTGCTGGAATTCGTCTTGGTTATATGGTAGCAAATGAGAATTTAATAGAAATTCTTAATGGAGTTAGGTCACCATATAATGTTAATTACATATCTCAATATCTTGGTATTCAGGCACTAAAAAATAGAGATAAAATTTTAACTTATGCTGAGTTGGTTAAGCAGGAGAGAAAAATATTAGAAAGAAAATTAGATGAATTAGGATTAAAATCCTATAAATCATATGGTAACTTTTTATTTGCTAGTTCAGACATTAACAATTTGGGTGACAAAATAGCTGAAAAAGGAATTCAGATAAGAGGATATTCTGGCAATCTAGATGGGTTTTATAGGATTACGATTGGTAATAAGCAGGAGAATGAAATATTTATAAAAATTTTAGAGGAGATTATTGAAGATGAGAAAAGCTAGAATAGAGCGTAATACTTCTGAAACTGATATATTGTTAGAGCTAAATATTGACGGCAGTGGTAAAAGTGAAATAGAGACGGGTATTGGTTTTTTAGATCACATGTTAACCTTGTTTGCTTTCCACGGTTCCTTTGATCTAAAACTAAAATGTACGGGTGATACATATGTTGATGATCATCATACAGTAGAGGATATTGGTATAGCTTTGGGACAGGCATTCAATTCAGCACTAGGGGATAAGAAGGGAATAAAAAGATATTCTAACATTTGTATTCCAATGGATGAAAGTTTATGTGATGTTGCTATAGATATTAGTAATCGCCCTTACCTCGTATACAATATTGATTTTCAAAGAGAAAAAATAGGTGATATGGACACTCAAAATTTTAAAGAGTTTTTTCGAGCATTTATTAATGAAGCTAGAATTACACTTCATATTAATCTTATGTATGGTGAGAACGATCATCATAAAATTGAAGCTGTATTTAAAGCATTTTCAAGATCATTAACAGAAGGAGTAAAGATAGTATCAGATAACGTATCTTCCTCAAAGGGGGTTCTATAATTGCACATAATTGTCGATTATGGTTTAGGCAACTTAGAATCAATATCTAGATCCTTTGCAAGGGAAGGGATTAATACAAGAATATCGGGTGCTAAGGAGGATATATTATCTGCAAAGACACTTATTTTGCCAGGAGTAGGGGCATTTAGAGATGCAATAAATCTTTTAAAGGAACAGGAATTAATACCATTAATTAATCAACATGTGGATAAAGGAAAATATTTGATAGGGATTTGTCTTGGAATGCAGCTTTTATATGAAAGAAGCTATGAGAATGGTGAATACGAAGGTCTGGGATATATTAATGGTTCAGTAAAAAAATTAAATGATAAATTGAAGGTCCCGCATATGGGATGGAATAATCTTAAGTTTAATAAAAGTGACCATATTCTAAAATATATTAAAGAAGATGATTATGTATATTTTGTTCATTCGTATTATGTAAATTCTTCTAACGAAGAGTTGATAGCATACACAGATTATGGGGAATTAGTTCCTGCAATTGTTAAAAAGGATAATATATATGGTATACAATTTCACCCAGAAAAAAGTTCTGATGTAGGACTTAATATAATAAAAGCATATGGAGAGATAATAAAATGATATTAATACCAGCTATAGACATGAAAGATAATAAATGTGTTAGATTGACTCAAGGAGATTTTTCGAAAGTAAAAGTCTATTCCGATGAACCTTTTGAAGTTGCAAAAAAATGGGTGGATGAAGGCGCTAACTATTTGCATCTAGTAGATTTAGACGGGGCAAGAAGTGAAGGAATTATTAATAGACCTTCAATTGGTAAAATTATTAGAAATATTGATATACCTGTACAAATAGGTGGCGGAATTAGAAGTGAAGAAAAGGTTAAAGACCTATTTGAACTCGGTGTTGATCGCGTTATAGTTGGGACTATAGCTATAGAAAATAGACAGCTTTTAAAGAAGTTAGTTTCTGAGTATGGTGGAGATAAGATAGTTGTATCTATCGATGCTAAAGATGGATATGTTGCGGTTAGAGGATGGGAGATAGTTAGTTCAATTAATTCTTTAGAATTATGTCAGGAACTAGAGGAAATAGGTATTAAGACAATTGTTTATACAGATATATCAAAGGATGGTATGTTGGAAGGTCCTAATTTTGATATATATAAAACACTTTCCAAAGAAACCTCATTAAACCTAATTGCTTCAGGTGGAATAAGTTCAATTTCTGACATAATAATGCTAAATGAGATGAATATATATGGAGTTATTATCGGGAAGGCCCTCTATGATAAAAGAATAGATTTTAAGGAGGCCATGCAATGCTTACAAAAAGGATAATACCTTGTTTAGATGTAAGAAATGGTCGGGTTGTTAAGGGTAAGCAGTTTGAGAATATAAGGGATGTAGATAGTCCAGAGGTTTTAGGTGAATTTTATAGCAATAGTGGTGCTGATGAATTAGTTTTTTATGATATTACAGCCTCACATGAAGCACGAAAAACCTCTTTAGAATTTGTAGCTAAGGTGGCCCAAAATATTAATATTCCATTCAGTGTTGGAGGAGGAGTTTCTTCTTTAGATGATTTTAATGATATTTTAAGAAGAGGAGCCGATAAGGTATCAATTAACTCATCAGCAGTAAGAAATCCAGAACTTATTAAAGAAGCCTCTTTGAAGTTTGGTGCTCAATGCGTAGTGTTATCTATGGACGTGCGAAAGAACGAAACAGATTCTTGGAGTGTCTATGTTAAAGGTGGTAGAGAAAAGACTGGTTTAGATGCGATTGAATGGGCAATAAAAGGTGTGGAACTTGGTGCTGGTGAGATAGTTGTTAATAGCATGGATGAAGATGGGATGAAAAATGGTTATGATATTGAGCTATTAAAGAAGATATCTAGCTCTGTAAATGTTCCAATAATAGCTTCTGGAGGGGCAGGAGAGATGAAGCATTTTCATGAAGCTATTAAATATGCTAATGTTGACGGAGTTCTTGCTGCTTCAGTTTTTCACTTTGGTGAAATAAAAATATCAGACTTAAAAAAGTATTTAAAAGATAATGGGGCAGAGATTAGAATATAGGGGTGTAATATGAATATTAATGGAAGTATAGATGAAATAAAATTTAATGATAAGGGTTTGGTGCCTGTAATAGCTCAAGATATTAATACAAAAGAAGTATTAATGCTTGCCTATATGAATGATGAAGCAATAACAAAAACCTTAGAGCAAGAAATAGTTCATTATTATAGTAGAAGTAGGCAAGAGCTTTGGAAAAAAGGAGAGACATCAGGAAATATTCAGAAACTAAAAGGCTTTTACTATGATTGTGATAAAGATACAATTCTTATAAAAGTTGAACAAACCGGTGTTGCATGTCATACTGGAGAATATTCTTGTTTTTTTAATAAAGTTATGAAAATAGAAAAGGAACGAAAAAAAGAAGATGTATTAGAGGAATTATATTTACTAATTAAAGATCGAAAGCTAAATCCCATTAAGGATTCATATACCTGTTACCTGTTTGAAAAGGGTCTGGACAAGATTCTTAAAAAAGTTGGCGAAGAAACAAGTGAAGTAATAATCGGAGCAAAGAATAAAGATAAAGAGGAATTAGTATATGAAATTAGTGATCTTGTTTATCATTTATTAGTATTAATGGCTAATGAGTGTATAGAAGTGGAAGAGATAAAAACTGAATTGAATAAAAGGAAGAAGTAATGAAAAGGCTTGTCAAAATTGATTTTGATAAGCCTTTTTTATTTAGTAGACTTGGTAATAAAAATAGATAGAAATAATACAATGTTACCATTATTATTATTTTAAACTCTATGATATTATTTAAGTAGTTCTATATAATTTATGAAGAAATAATATAATGATAGTACGTGATTCTATAATGAATATAGTTATTTAATAGTGAAAAAATATTATAAGGGGTATATTTATGAAAGAAAAATACAAGTTATTTAGGTTTGTTAATAAAACCTTTTTTATAATGCTAGGTGTAACTCTAGTAGCAATTGGGTTAGAAATATTTCTAATCCCAAATAACATTATTGATGGTGGAGTTGTTGGTATTTCAATAATACTTAGTTATTTAACAGACGTCCCACTAGGTATATATATATTTTTTATAAATATCCCTTTTCTCATAATAGGTTATAAAGAAATAGGAAAAACCTTTGTTTTTACTTCATTATCGGCGATAACCTTACTTTCCTTTGCGGTTTCAATATTCGAATCGTTTCCAACTATGACTAATGATGTTCTATTGGCTTCAGTATTTGGAGGAATAATTATAGGTATAGGAGTAGGCTTAATTATTAGAAATAGCGGTTCCTTAGATGGTACAGAAATTATCGGCATAATTTTAGATAGAAAAACTGGCTTTTCTGTTGGTGAAATAATAATGTTTTTCAATCTATTTATCTTAGGTTCGGCTGGATTTGTTTTTGGTTGGGATAGGGCAATGTATTCTCTAATCACATATTTTATAGCTTATAAGATGATAGACATTACTGTTGAAGGATTAGAAGAACAGAAAGCGGTTTTAATTATTTCAGATAAGTATGAAGAAATTATTCAATTATTGATGAAAAGACTAGGTAGAGGGGTTACTTTACTTAATGGTAAAGGTGGATACAGTGGTACTCCAAAAAGTATTGTATATGTTGTGATATCGCGTCTAGAGATTGCTAAGTTAAAGTCGGTAGTTTATGGACTTGATGAGAATGCTTTAATAACAATTAGTAGTGTGGAAGTTCTGGGTAAAAGATATAAGAAGAAGGCAATTCATTAAAGTGCATATTCCTATCATTTATAAATGTTAGGGCTATTTTAGCAATATAATTACAATTATAAAAAAATTGTTTTGACACGGGTAAAGATATAAAATATAATATGCTAGGATTAAAAAACAAAAGGAGGTCGTTATAATGAACTTATATAATTTATTTAATGAAAACAAAATATCTAAATATAAAACGACCTGCGGAATGTTTATTTAATCTTTAATCTTTAATTTTTAACTTTTTAATTTCTCTATAAATAATAAGCTGCATGGTTGATACCTTGTGGCTTTTTCTTTTGATTGAAAAATATAAGATGTTCAGTTTATATTATAAAAGCCATTTTGCACAATAAAATGTATAATTAGGCTTCTTTTTTTTGACTGTACAATTACTAAAACAATGGAGGGTGTTATGAATTTAAAACTACAATCGTTGGTACGTCCTTATATGGGACTACCAAAAGAAGTATATGTAATATTTATCGCTAGAATAATAAATGCTATGGGTCTTGTTGTTTTTCCGCTAATTACTTTAATTTTAACAAGAATAATAGGATTATCAGGGCAGCAAGCAGGTTTTATTGTTGCAATATCCGGTCTTATGTTTATTCCATCTAGTTTTATTGGGGGAAAGCTAGCAGATACAATCGGTCGAAAAAAAGTAATTATAATCTTTGATACGTTAGCAGTAATTGTTTATATAAGCTGCATTTTTGTTGAAACTTCAATGTTACTGGTTTATTTAATTATCTTGGCAGGTTTTTGTATGGGGGTTGGCGATCCTGCTCACAATTCACTAATAGCTGATTTAACAACACCAAAAAATCGTGATGGAGCATATTCTTTGTCTTACTTGGGTTTCAATTTAGGGTTTATTATTGCACCTACGCTAGGAGCGTTTCTTCTAGAAAAAAACTTACAATTAATGTTTCTAATAGATGCAGTAACAGCTTTAATTGCAATAGGTTTAATATTCATTTTTATAAATGAAACGTTTGAGACAACTAAAGAAGATCTAGGTGAGGATAGAAAGCATGAAAGAAGGGAAACAGGCTCAATCTTTAAAGTTCTATTGTCGAGGCGTATTTTACTATATTTCTCATTGATAATTTTTGGATATAATTTTGTATATTCTCAATGGTTTTTCATGTTACCGATGCATATAAGTGAAAATTTCGGTCCAGTATTATATGGCATGTTAGGAAGCTTTAATGCAATTATAGTAATAATATTTACACCACTCTTAACTTCATTTTTTTCTAACAGGAAAAATATTAGGAAGATAATTTATGGTGGGGTGTTATATACTTTAGGCTTTGGTATGTTAGGTTTTATAGACTTTAAAATAGCATTTTTTGCATCAGTACTAATATTTACATTAGGTGAGATATTAGTAACAATCAGTTGCATGCCTTTCATTGCTAATCATACTCCTGCTTCCCACAGGGGACGAATGAGCTCGGTAATTTCTATATTAATGGGAGCAGGATTTTCCTTAGGACCTCTAGTGATGGGAACCGTTCTTGAATACGTGACTATTAGTTTTGCTTGGAAAATAATTGGTTGTATAATGTTAATATCTACTTTATTGATGATAGTTTTAGAAAAATATGAATTAAATTCAAAAAAATTAGATATAGACAGGCAAGAAACTAGTAGTGAAATAACATTATAGATTTTTTTGATATTTTAAATAAATTTTATAATTGTTAAAGGAATAATATAGTACAATATTTAAAGGTATATATAGATTTAAAAAATGGACTCTAATTACATTAATATATAATCCAAAAAGAGGAATTTATCATGAATATCTTAAAAAACGATTGGGCTAATTACTTAGATGAAGAATTTAATAAACCATATTATCTAGAATTAAAAAAATTCTTAATTGAAGAATATCGTACAAAGACTATCTATCCAGATATGTATGATATATTTAATGCTTTGCATCTTACTTCTTATTCCCAAACAAAGGTTGTAATTATAGGACAAGATCCATATCATGGAGAGGGGCAAGCACATGGCGTAGGTTTTTCTGTTAAACCAGGTGTTTCTATTCCACCTTCTTTATTAAATATATATAAAGAATTGCAAGATGATATAGGTTGCTATATACCTAACAATGGTTTTTTAGTTAAGTGGGCAAAAGAAGGTGTACTGCTATTAAATGCAGTATTAACTGTACAAAAAGCTATACCTAATTCACATAAAGGCATCGGATGGGAGCAATATATTGATAATGTTATTTCAGTATTAAACGAGCGAAAAAAACCATTAATATTTATTTTATGGGGAAAAAATGCACAGGAGAAATCTAAATTAATTACTTCTCCATGGCATTACCAAATAATTTCCACACATCCTAGTCCACTTTCTGCAAATAGAGGGTTTTTTGGAAGTAAGCCTTTTTCAAAATCTAATAAGATTTTAAAAGAGTTAGGTATCGCTGAAATTGATTGGCAAATACCTAATTTGTAAAAGGTATGTAAAACATTTAATAAGGGGTGATATTTTGAAGATATTTCGTAATTTTTTCTTAGTATTATTAAGTATTATTTGTATTTTGCTAATACCATTAACATTAGTATATGAATCATTAAATACGACAATATTAAAACCATATGAAACTATTAATTATTTAAATGAAAGTGGGATTTATCAAGAAGCTGAGATTGTAATTGAAGAAGAGATATATAAGATGATAGAATCTATGGGTAGTGATACAGTTATTCCTTCAACTATTTTTAGTAATATAATAAGTAAATCAATAACAAAAGAGTGGATCTCTTATTTTTCTAAAGATATACAAACCTCATTATGGCAATACATAATTGGTGAAAGTGATACAATAGGTGTTATTTCACTAACAGAATTTAATAATTACGTTAAAGAAATGACCGAAAACGAGATTAGTAATATTTTAGATAGTAACCCAGCTTTTGAAAATCTAATTAATTCACAAATAGTTGGACTCTTACCTGAATCTATAGATATGAATGACTATATTGTTAATGTAGAAAAAGCAAAAGATTATTATCAGATGATGAAACTTTTTGAAGTATACATGTACTTAGTATTAGCATTTATACTAATATTTGTTCTTATATTATCATGGAATCTTAGGAAAACTGCTAAATGGTTAGGCGTTACTTTTACTATTACAGGTTTTATAACATTTATACCTGCAATTTTATTCAATGTAATAGATAAACAAATCTTTTATTATCGGATACAAAATGTTGATTTCTACAAATATTTTGAGTCGTCGATAACATCTTTGGTTGATTTATTAGTAAATGATATTACCATAAATTTAAGTATGTTTTCATTTGTTGTGTTAATCTTTGGAGTATTTTGTCTTTTATTAAATAAAGTTTTAAGTAGAAGAAGTGATAGACAAAAAAATATTCAAAAATAGATTAGTTTAAAAATAAGTGAAAGAATTAATAACTTAATGACATAAGAAATGTGTAATTATAACGGTATTAATATAATATATAAAATCCTTTCCTTATCATAATATATAGTGTACTAGGATTATATTTGATAAGGGAGGGAAACTGATGTTAGAAATTAGTTTAATCGTTGCTCTAGCTATGTCAATAACTCCGTTTTTAAGTGATAGATTAAATATTCCAAGAAAGCTGAGAGGTTGGGCAACTATTCTGATTGTTGTAATTCTTAATGTAGCTAATAGTTTGGTTTTTGGAGATCAACAAATTATTGAAGCTATTAGAATAGGTATTGAGGGAGGTGCCGTTTCAGTAGGAATATATTCGACTGGTAAGAACACACTTCAACATGTACTAGTTAAAGATAATTTTGATAAAAAAAATTGATCTGACAATAAGTAGGAGTAATTCTCTATCTATGTTACCATAGTAATCAACCGAATTAATTTTAATAGTTTCTTTTTTTAGTATAGGGGGCAGTAAATTGAGTAATATTGATTTTGTATTAGATAAGGTATTAAATAAAGAAAGATTAACATTTGATGATGGAATCATATTATTTGAAAGTAACGAGATTGAGAAAATAGGTAATGTAGCAGATAAAGTAAAAAAAAGATTACATCCAGAGCCACTAACCACATTTGTAATTGGTCGTAATATAAATTACTCTAACGTATGCGATACATGTTGTAAGTTTTGTGCATTTCATAAAAAACCTGGAGAAAAGGGTGGATATGTTTTATCAACAGAGGAAATATTAAATAAAATACAAGAAGCTGTCAATGTTGGTGGAACTGAAATATTAATGCAAGGGGGAACACACCCTGGCTTATCTTTTAATTATTATCTAAACCTCTTAAAGGAGATAAAAAAACATTATCCAAATATTCATATGCACTCATTTTCTCCTGCTGAAGTTGAGAACATGGCGGAAAAATCCAGGTTTACACTAGAAGAAACTCTAAGTAAATTAAAGGATGCTGGGTTAGATTCCTTGCCTGGTGCTGGTGCAGAGATATTGGATGACAGAACGAGACTGAAGATTAGTGAAAACAAAGGATCTTGGAAAGATTGGATTAATGTTATGAAGATGGCAAATAAATTAGGACTGACTACTTCAGGGACTATGGTTATAGGATTAGGAGAATCGATAGAAGAACGGGTATTACATTTAACTCGTCTTCGTGATGCTCAGGATGATTCTAAAGGATTTTTAGCATTTATTCCATGGACATTTCAGCCTGATAATACGAGTCTTAAAGCAGATAAGGTCCCCCCTGAGGACTACTTAAAGACAGTTGCTATTAGTCGTTTAATGTTAGATAATATACCAAATCTTCAAGCTTCATGGGTTACAGTTGGAGCTGAGATAGGAAAGTTATCTCTATCTTATGGTTGCAATGATTTTGGAAGTACGATGATGGAGGAAAACGTTGTATCTGCTGCTGGGACAGCCTATAAGGTTAACACAAATCAGATAATCGATTTGATAAGAGAAGCTGGATTTACTCCAGCACAGAGGAATACCAAATATGAGATATTACGTATTTTTGAAAAAGGTGAAAGTGTAGATAACGATTTTGTTATGTAATATTAAAAAAATTGCTATATATACTTTACTTGACTTTGTAAGTAATTTATACTTATAATATTGACAATATATAAAATTAAATATAGTAAGCTATGATGAGGACATGAGTAATCAAAAACCAGTTTCACAAGAGAGGGAATCATTTGCTGAAAGATTCTTAACTAGGTTTGACTACTTACCACCTTTGAGCTGTAATGGTGAACATTTAGTAGCTAATTACCGGTATTTTAATCGTTATTATTAATGAGTGTCTATTTGTCCAGATATGACTAGACCCCCACTTCTAAAGTGGGGGAAAATGAATTTAGGATAAGTCTCACATAGCCATGACTAAGTGCTTTAGCACATTAGCATGACTTGTGCTCTTGAGTGCTAGAATTCTGGTGGAGTTAAAGAAAACTTGATTTACGCAAGTTTAAACGTAGCGTAAATTTTAGTTGCCCTTATACCTTTAGGTGAAAAACTCCATCTGAATAAAGTTCGGCTTTATATGTAGACAGAATTTGGGTGGAACCACGGCGTGTATATCGTCCCATATGGGATTATATTACATGCTTTTTTTATTGGAAACTTAAATTATTATAAAGGAGTGTTTAAAAAATGGAGAAAATTAAAATTACTTTTCCCGATGGTGCAGTAAAAGAGTTTGAAAAAGGAGTAACAACAGAAGATATTGCTTTTTCTATTAGCCCAAGCTTAAAGAAAAAAACAATAGCAGGTAAAGTGAATGGCGAATTAATAGATATGTATTTACCTATTGAAGAGGATGCTTCAATAGAAATTATCACTATAGACAGTCAACAAGGATTAGAGATTTATCGTCATAGTTCTGCACATTTATTAGCCCATGCTATTCATCGTCTTTATCCTGAAGCTAAATTCGGAATTGGTCCGACTATTCAAGATGGTTTTTATTATGATATAGATTTATCTGAATCCTTTACACCTGAAGATCTAGAAGTAATTGAAAAAGAGATGAAAAAAATTATTACTGAAGATATATCTATTAAAAGAAGTGTTTTATCTAGAGATGATGCTTTAAAAATGTTTGGTGAAATAGGTGAAATTTATAAAGTAGAATTGATTAATGAATTACCTGAGGAAGCGGAAATATCCATTTATGAACAAGGTGATTTTGTTGACTTGTGCCGCGGACCTCATTTGCCCTCAACTGGAAAAATAAAAACATTTAAGCTATTAAGTATTGCAGGAGCTTATTGGCGAGGTGATTCTGAACGTCAAATGCTACAGAGGATTTATGGAACCTCCTTTTTAAAGCAATCAGACTTAGAAGAGTACCAAAATTTTCTTGAAGAAGCAAAAAAACGCGACCATCGCAAGCTAGGTAAAGAACTTGATTTATTTAGTTTTTCAGAAGAAGCTCCGGGAATGCCGTTTTATCATCCTAATGGAATGGTAATTAGAAACGAGTTAGAGAATTTATGGAGAGATGAACATAGAAAAGCAGGATACCAAGAAATTAAAACTCCAATCATGATGAATCGTCGTCTTTGGGAACAATCAGGACATTGGGACCATTATCATGAAAATATGTATTTTACTAAAATAGATAATCTAGATTTTGCAATTAAACCAATGAATTGTCCGGGTTCTATGTTAACTTATAAAACAAAGTTACACAGTTATCGCGATTTACCTCTTCGCTATGGTGAATTGGGCTTAGTACATCGCCACGAAATGTCAGGAGCTTTAAATGGTTTGCTTCGAGTTCGCAATTTCACTCAAGATGATGCACATTTGTTTGTAAGACCTGATCAAATAGAAAACGAAATTGCGGGAGTAATTGAATTGATTGACAAATTTTATACATTGTTTGGTTTCTCTTATCATGTTGAATTATCTACTCGTCCGGAGAAATCAATGGGATCAGATGAATTGTGGGATCAAGCAATTAATGCTCTTCGCAATGTTTTGGATAGCAAGGAAATAGCATATAAAGTTAATGAGGGCGATGGTGCTTTTTATGGACCTAAAATTGACTTTCATGTATCGGATGTATTAAGAAGGTCTTGGCAAACAGGGACAATTCAGTTGGATTTTCAAATGCCAGAAAAGTTTGATTTAAATTATATTGGAGAAGATAATCAAAAACATACACCTGTAGTTATTCATCGTGTAATATATGGTTCAATGGAACGTTTTATAGCTTTATTAATTGAACATTATGCTGGGGCATTCCCTACATGGTTAGCTCCCGTGCAAGCAGTATTACTGCCTATTGCTGAACCACATTTTGAATATGCAAGAGAAGTTTATAACAAAATGGAACAAACAGGTATTAGAGTTCAATTGGATAATCGCAACGAAAAAATTGGTTATAAAATACGTGAAGCACAACTCCAAAAAATACCTTATATGCTTGTAATAGGTGATAAGGAAGTAGAAAACAAAGAATTGTCAGTTCGTAAACGTGGAAAAGGTGACTTAGGCGCTCAATCCTCGGAACAAGTAATTACACGTATATTAGAAGAAATTAATAATAAGGCATCTGAATAATAGTCAATATTAAATAATTGACAACGAAGATTATCTTGTGATATTATTAATCAGCAAAGTTAATGAAATAACAAAGCAGAAGCGCCCGCTTCTCACCTAATCGACTATAGTTGGTAGGTTAATATTATTTATTAAGGATAAGTGTGGGCGTGATATGCCTACACTTTTTTATTATATTTTTACTAACCAAATATTATGGGGGTGGAAGATTATTAGCAAGGAACATTTAATTAATGAAGATATTCGTGCTCGTGAAGTTCGTGTTGTTGGACCTGATGGGGAACAAATTGGCATTCTCCCAATAAAAGAAGCTTTAAAATTAGCTGAAGAGAAGGACTTAGATTTAGTTAATGTTGCTCCTCAAGCTAAACCGCCTGTATGTCGGATAATGAATTACGGGAAGTTTAGATATGAGCAAAGCAAAAAGGAAAAAGAGGCACGTAAAAACCAAAAAATTATTAATACAAAAGAAATAAGATTAAGTCCAACAATCGATGAAAATGACTTTCAAACAAAACTACGCAACGCACAGAAATTCATCAATTCTGGGGATAAAGTTAAATTTTCAGTACGATTTAAAGGCCGCCAAATCGCACATCAAAGTATTGGTTTGAAAATATTAGATCGTATAGCAAAAGAAGTAGAAGATATTTCTACTATTGAATCTAAACCTAAGTTAGAAGGCCGCAATATGATAATGATTGTTTCGCCTAAATAAACTGGATTAACTGGAGGTAATATATATGCCAAAAATGAAAACCCATAGTGGATCTGCTAAAAGGTTTAAAAAAACAGGTAGCGGAAAATTAAAAAGAAGTCATGCTTATAGAAGCCATCTTTTAATAAACAAGAGTCAAAAACAAAAACGTAAACTTCGTAAAGGTGTAACAGTAAGTACAGGAGATCAAAAAAGAATTAAGCAAATGGTAACATATCTATAAATTATAGATACGTTATATAGGAGGGAATTAATATGCCAAGAGTAAAAGGTGGATATGTAAGTCGTCGTCGTCGTAAAAAAGTTTTAAAATTAGCTAAAGGGTATTTTGGTTCAAAACATAGGTTATTTAAAACTGCAAATGCTCAAGTAATGAAGTCATTATTATATGCTTATCGTGATCGTCGTCAACGTAAACGTGATTTCCGTAAGTTATGGATAACTCGAATAAATGCTGCAGCTCGTATGAATGGATTATCATATAGCAAATTCATGTTCGGTCTAAAAGAGGCTGGAGTTGATATAAATCGCAAAATGTTAGCAGATTTAGCTGTAAATGATCAAAAAGCATTCTCTGATTTGGCAGAGGTTGCTAAAGGTAAGGTAAACGCTTAAATAGACTTGATAAAATGGTCAATTTCTGCGTTACGCTTAAATCTACGGTACTCACTTACGTTAAGTAAGCTCCGTTCCTCCGATTATAAGCGTGCCTTGAACTAGCCCATTTTCTACAGTCTTTTATAATAAAGAATGGTCAATTTCTGCGTTACGCTTAAATCTACGCTTGGAATAATAATAACAATATAGGCACCCTATTGGGTGTTTTTTGTTAAAGGAAGATATTATATGAAAATTTTATTGGTTACCTTAAATGCTAAATACATACATTCATCATTGGCTCTCAGATATCTTAAGGCTTACAATGTATCTGATTTTAATAATATTGAGATATTAGAATATTCTATAAATGAACCTTTAAGCTTTATGGTAAGTGATATTTATCAAAAGCAAGCTGATGTAATTGGTTTGTCATGTTATATCTGGAATATTGAAGAGACGATTGATTTAGTTAGAATGATAAAAAAAGTAATGCCAACTGTAAAAATAGTATTAGGTGGTCCAGAGGTATCTTTTGATATTAATTACTGGATGGATAGAGTAAAAGAAATTGACTTCATAATTTATGGTGAAGGAGAAATTACCCTTAATAAATTGCTGAAATCCTTTGAGGAAAAAATAAATCCTCAATTAATAACTGGAATTGCTTACAGAGATAATGACAGAATAAGAATAAATCAACCTCAAAAGCTGATTAATCTTGATGATATACCAAGCCCATATCAAGAGGATGATTTAGAAAAACTAAAAGATAAAATTGTTTATTTTGAAGCTAGCAGAGGATGTCCCTTTTCATGTTCATATTGTTTATCCTCAACAGATAATGCTGTTAGATTCTTTAGTATAGAAAGAGTAAAAGCTGATTTAATGAATTTAATTGAAAATGATATTATGATGATTAAGTTTGTTGATCGTACTTTTAATGCTAATAAAAAATTTGCTTTGGAGATATTTGATTTTTTGATAAATAATCACAAAGGAAATACATTTCAGTTTGAGATAACAGCGGACTTGTTCGATAATAATATGATTGAATATTTAACTAATAATGTTCCTAAAGGATTATTTAGATTTGAAATAGGTGTCCAGTCGACTAATGAAAATACTAATAATATAGTAAAGCGCAAACAGGACTTTAATAAACTTAGTAAAATTGTAATGAAATTAAATGAGAATAAAATGATAGATTTACATATGGATTTAATTGCAGGTTTACCTGAAGAAGATTATTGCTCTTTTAGAAAGACTTTTAATGATGTTTTTGTTTTACATCCAGAAGAATTACAATTAGGGTTCTTAAAAATACTCCGTGGTACTCTAATATGGAAAGAAGCAACCATATATGATTATATCTATATGGATAAAGCTCCTTATGAGATTTTAAAAAACGGAGTGCTATCCTATAAAGATGTTATAAGGATTAAAAGAGTAGAGCAAGTATTAGACAAGTATTGGAATTCACATCGAATGAATACTACTATAGAATATTTGACAAAAGAGGTATTTACTTCACCCTTTAATTTTTTTCAAGAATTTGGTGATTACTGGGACAGTAAAGGTTGGAATAGAATAGGTCACCAACTTGAATCTTTGTTTACAAGATTATATGATTTTTTGAGTGAGAGAAAAACAAATAATTTAGATTTTATTTATTGTTTAATGAAATTTGATTATTTTACAAACCATAAATATAAACCAAGAAAAACGTGGTGGGAATTTCAACTTAGTAAACAAGAGCAAAGCAAATATATATCTGAGTTAATTGAAAATCCAGAACACGTAACAGGTGATTTTCAAAACCTTAATTTAAGTGAAAAGGGAATTCATAAACATGTAATGCTTGATGTACTAGACTATGATATAAATCAATATTTACTGAAGGGTGAAGTACATCGTGCTAAAACATTATTTATTGTTTACTATGATTTTCAAAACAAGCCAAAACACTTTTGTAAAAAAATACAAAAAAGCAACAAAGACTGTTAAGTTGCTTTTTTGTATTTACTTTACTGCTCCTTATCTAGTTTAGTTATTTCTTCAATTTTTAAATCAGGTGAAACCTTAACTAAGAACGCAACTGTTTCAATAGATTTGTCTATTCCTTCCCATGTTCTATAAAGGTCAAATTTAATTGTAGTAGTTCCTTGTTCTAATCCTTCTAAATACCAAGTATGAACTCCGCCTGCTCCTACAATGTTTTCTTTACTTTTATTTTCTGTATAAGAGTCTGAAGTAACTTTAAGTATTTTAGTATCTTCAATAATATACTGCCATGTAAAACCTGTGGTTGGGTTTTCATCCAAAGTAATAACGTTGTTGGTAGAAGATGTTGTTTCGATTTCTAGATTATCGGTAATTAATAATACAATACCAGTTGTAATAGCAAAGATAAAAAGCGAGACAATTAGTAACTTTTTTCTTACTTCTTCCATTTCTTATAAACCTCCATTTTAGATTTACTTAATAGACAGAAAAGTAATATTAATTGTTTCATATATATGAAATATTATGCAATAATAGTGACTAAGGATTAAAAAATAATATTATAATCTATATTATTTTTTAACATAATTTTTAAGTTATTTTATTTTATTATACAATATTAATATAGTAGAATGTTGACAAAGTAAGACGCGCTTATAATCGGAGGAACGGAGCTTACTAAGCGTAAGTGAGTACCGTAGATTTAAGCGCAACGCAGAAATTGACCATTTCAAAAAAACAGGCTGTAGAAAATGGGCTAGTTCAAGACGCGCTTATAATCGGAGGAACGGAGCTTACTTAACGTAAGTGAGTACCGTAGATTTAAGCGCAACGCAGAAATTGACCATTTTATACAGCCTGATAGGAGGATTTATATGATTAACTGGAAAAAAGAAATCGAGGAAAGAAGAGAAGATCTAATTAAAGATACTCAAGATTTTTTAAAAATTAAAAGTGTCTTGGATGAGAGTGAATCATTTGAAGGAGCCCCTTTTGGAAAGGGTATTAAGGAAGCTTTGGATTTCGTATTAGATAAATCTAAAAAATTTAATATGGAAGTAAAAAATCTAGATGGTTTTGGAGGTCATACTGAAATAGGTGAGGGAGATGAATTAGTGGGGATACTTTGCCATGTTGACGTAGTACCTGAGGGAAATGATTGGTCTTATCCACCTTATGAAGCAACAATACATGATGGCAAAATCTATGCTAGAGGTGCAATTGATGATAAGGGTCCATCTATGGCTGTCATATATGCTATGAAAATAATAAAAGACTTAGATTTAAAGCTAAGTAAAAGAGTAAGAGCCATTTTTGGGACTGATGAGGAATCTCATTGGAGAGGAATAGATTATTATTTTGAAAGAGAAGAAATGCCTACAATCGGTTTTGCTCCTGATGCTGATTTTCCTATTATTACTTCTGAAAAGGGTATTGGCATAATAACATTAGAGGGTGAAGTTGAGAATAATAATACGAAAAAGGCTAAAGTTACTGATTTTTCAGCTGGACAAAGACCAAACATGGTCCCAGATTTTGCAACAGTAAAACTTATTGGGAACAAAGAAGTTTTAGAGCAAATTAAAAAAGCATTTTCTATCTTTTTAAGTAAATATGAACACGGTGGAGAATTTGAAGATAACAACGAAAATGAGTTATCTATTCAACTAAAAGGGGTCTCTGCTCATGGGATGGAACCACAAAAGGGAATAAATGCTGGATTAGAACTAATAAACTTTTTTGTTACTTTAGAAAATCTTATACATATTGATGATTGGATGAAATGGTCAATAGAACATTTATATCAAGATTATTTTGGTAATAAAATGGGAATAGCATATGAAGATGAGATTTCTGGGTTTTTAACAGTGAATACTGGTTTAATTAAATTAGAAGATAATAAAATAAGTATTGTAATAAATATTAGGTATCCAATAACTAACACATATGATAAAACTATTAAGATTCTTGAAGATAGAGCTAAACTAGTCAATTTAGTAATAAGCAAATCTGATGACATAAAGCCTCATTATGTAGACAAAGAACATTTTCTTGTAAAAACTTTACAGAAAGTGTATGAAGAACAAACCGGTACAGAAGCTGATTTATTATCCATAGGTGGAGGAACATATGCAAGGGCATTAAATGTTGGTGTTGCGTTTGGACCGATTTTTCCTGGAAAGACAGAGACAGCACACCAAAAGAATGAACATATTGAAATAGAGGATTTAATTAAAGCTACAGCGATCTATGCTCAAGCAATTTATGAACTAGCTAAGTAAAATAAATAATGTAAAAATAAGTATATATAGTTAAATTATTCACATAATAGCATTATGCTGATAAATTATATTATATATGGTTTGCTAGGACTTTTATTAGAAACAATATGGACAGGCTTAGGTTCGTTACTCTCAGGTAACTATAAACTAACTGGTTATACTTATCTATGGATGTTTTTTATTTATGGACTAGGTATTATATTTGAACCTATACATGACAGAATTAGAAATAAAAATTTTCTAATAAGGGGGTTAATTTGGGCTTTTTTGATTTTTGCAGTTGAATTTACAACTGGATATTTATTAGAATTATTAATAGGTAGTTGTCCATGGAATTACGGAAGAGATACAAAGTATTCTCTTTATGGTTATATTAGATTGGATTTTTTACCAATATGGTTTGTAGTAGGTTTAGCTTTTGAAAAATTACATGATTTAATTGATAATTATAAGATGAGATTGTTTAATATCTAAATTGTTATTGACAAAAGAGATTTTTTATAATACTTTATATGTAAATTAACCATTTGGTTAATATGGTTTCTTTGCTGAAAAAAATGTTCTAGTTCAAGGCACGCGAAAATCGTAGGAGCAGAGCTTACATAGATGTAAGTGAGCACCGAAGATTGAGCAGTAACGCAGAAATAGGACATTTTATACAGCCTGAGGTTAACCGTTTGGTTAATCTCGATAGTTAATTTTCTTCAAGAAAGGGTTTTGCCATGAACGAAACAGTTATTGAGAAAGAAATATTAAATGCAGCGAGAAAAGCCTTTATTAGAAAGGGCAAAAGTGGAGCGAGGATGCAAGATATTGCTGATGAAGCAGGTGTCAATAAAGCCTTATTGCATTATTATTTTCGCAGTAAAGATAATTTGTTTCAAAAAGTCTATGAAGATGCGGTAAAGGATTTGGGTGAATCAGTATATAGTATTAGCTTAAAGACTAGCAGTGCTAAGGAATTATTGCGAATAATAATCGATAGAACTTTTGCTTTTCAACTAAAAAACGAAAATTTTTTACTTTTCTTTTTCTGGGAAGCCAAAACAGAAAATTATGCGGTTACTGACATTGCAAAAAATACATGCAATATTCTTGGATATTGCCCTTATGATATATTCGTACCAAGGATAGAAGAAGCAAAAAAGAATGGGGAAATAAAAGATGTTGAGCCATATAATTTAATGGTTAATTTATTAAGTCTGATAATCTCTTTCTTTTTGGCATTACCAATAATAAAAACAACATTTGAAATTTCGGAAGAACAACTCGAAGTAATGATAGAAAGTAGAAAAGAGGAAATTTTTCGTTTAATATGGAATGATATTAAAGCTGAATAAGTTTTTGAATTGATAATCGTATAATCATAAGCTATTATAATTTAGTAATCTTTTTTAAAGAACTAATTACTAGAATATTATATCTATTGTACTGTCATGAATGGAGGAAATTATTCTTATGAAAATCGGTATTCCGAATGCTTTACTTTATTTTTATTATGGTCCTTTTTGGGAGAAGTTTTTTGAGGAATTAAATATTGATGTAATCGTTTCAGATGAAACAAGTAAAGAGCTTATTGATGAAGGTATTAAAGAATCTGTTCCTGAAATATGCGTACCTATCAAGATTTTTGTAGGTCATGCATTAAATCTACTAAAAAAAGAAGTAGATTTTATTTTTGTTCCTCGAATGGTATCCATATATGAGGGAGAATACTTTTGCCCAAAGTTTACAGGATTGCCTGATTTATTGATACACGGTGTTAAAGATATGGAAGATAAGATACTAACTTGTCATATAAATTCTAAAGATGATGATATTTCTAATTATACAAATTATCTATCCTTAGCCGAAAAATTAGAAGTTTCGGAAGAGCAAATAATAAATGCTTCAAAGGTTGCAGGTGAATACTGGAGACAGTTCAGAATGTATAATAAAATGGGATATACTATACCTGACTCAATTGATATTCTTAAATCAAACAAAGAGGTTAAAAAATTTGAAAGAAATGAAGAAACGATAAAAATTGGTGTCTTGGGGTATGTGTATAATATATATGATAACTTTGTTAACATGGGTGTTATTGACAAATTACATGATTTAAATGTAGAGTTTGTCACTTTCGATATGTTAGAAGAAAATGAAATAATGAAAGAAATAGAGGACATGGAAAAAAGAATGTTTTGGACCTTTTCAAATATATTATTAGGTGCAGGATATAATTTAATATCTGATGATAGTGTTGACGGAACAATTAATATTACAGCCTTTGGGTGTGGTCCTGATTCATTTTTAACAAGGTTATTTGAACTAAAATCAAATAAATACGAAAAACCATTTATGGTTGTGAGAATAGATGAACATACTGGAGAGAATCATCTATTAACTAGAATAGAAGCATTTGTCGATATGATAAAAAGAAAAAAGTCAAAGGTACTTAATTAGGGGGAAATATATATGAAGTTATCTTTTCCACATATGGGTAGTGTAGTAGTGTATAAAAAAATATTAGAGCTATTAGGTCACGAAGTGATAGTTCCTCCCCGTCCATCAAAAAAGACATTTGATTTAGGTGTGAAATATAGTCCTGAACACGCGTGTTTTCCATATAAAGCATTAACGGGAACATATATTGAATTGTGTGAAATGGGAGTTGAAACAATAGTAACTAGTGGTGGGCATGGACCATGTAGAGCAGGATTTTATTCCGAAATACACCAAGAAGATCTTAATGAGCTAGGGTATAATGTTGAACTATTGGTTTTTGATTCATATTATAGAAATAAAGAAAAATTTATGGGAATTCTTAGAAAGCTAAAAGAGGATAACTCATGGCTTAAAATAGTTAGCACTATCAGATTTACTTTTCAATTGGTTGAAGAATTAGATAAATTTGATAAAAAAATTCACGAAATATGGCCTTACGAGGTTAAGACTGGACAAACAGAAAAAGCATGGGATGAAATTAAAGAATTATTTGACAAGGTAACAAATAAAAAGGAATTAAACAAAGCTATTAAAGAAGGAAATAAAATAATAGATTCTGTTGAGTTGTATCCTGTCAAGGAAGAAAATAGAATTAGAATAGGAATTATTGGCGAAATATATGTGGTAATGGAGCCGTCGGTGAATTTTGAAATAGAAAAGCTTCTTGGAGAACTTGGATGTGAAACAAATAGATCACAATACTTATTTGATTGGTTGAATTATAATTTTAAACTACCTAATATAATGAAAGGGACAAAAACAAAGTCCCATGAAGAAGAGATTCTGAAAAAAGGGGAACCATTTATTGAAATTCCAATTGGTGGTCATGCTAAGCAATCAGTTGGACATATAATAGATTATAAAGAAAAGGGATATGACGGTATAATACATTTAATGCCATTCGGATGTTTGCCAGAATTGATAACACAAAGCGTTACACCTAAAATTTCAAAACAATATGATATACCTGTTCTTAGTTTATCTCTTGATGAACAAACTGGGCAGGCAAATAGTAAAACTAGAGTTGAAGCATTTGTTGATTTGATAAAAAATAGAAAAATAAATAATCATTCTGCGTGAGGAGGAGAAAAAGTTGGAAAATGTTTATCTGGGAATCGACGTAGGTTCTGTAAGTATAAATATCGTAGCTATAACGGATAATAATGAAATTTTGTTTAGTAACTATGAACGTACAAATGGCCAACCTGTTGAGGCACTAAAAAGAGGACTTCAAGATTTAAAGGAAAAATTAGATCCAAAGCTTACTATTTGTGGTGTAGGTTCAACAGGTAGTGGAAGACAACTAGCAGGTGTTATTGTTGGTGCTGATATTATTAAGAATGAAATAACAGCTCATGCAACGGCAACAGTAAATGAAGTTCCAGAAGTTAGAACTATTTTTGAAATTGGTGGACAGGATTCAAAAATAATATTTATTAAAGATCAAATGGTTGTTGATTTTGCAATGAATACTGTGTGTGCTGCAGGGACAGGATCCTTTTTAGATCATCAAGCTGAAAGGTTGATGATACCAATTGAGGAATTTGGTAAATTAGCGCTTACTTCGAGAAAAGATGTTAGAATTGCTGGAAGATGCACAGTATTTGCTGAATCAGATATGATTTCTAAGCAGCAATTTGGTTTTTCAAAGCCAGATATTATTAATGGACTTTGCGTAGCATTAGTTCGAAATTATATTAATAATTTAGGTAGAGGTAAAAAACTAGAACCTCCTTTCGTATTTCAAGGCGGTGTAGCAGCTAATTCGGGAATTAAAGCAGCTTTTGAAAAGGAAGTCGGGCATGAAGTAATAATTCCAAAGAATTATAATGTTATGGGTGCTTTTGGTGCAGCTATATTAGCACGTGATGAAATAGCCAGAACTGGAAAACATACTAATTTTAGAGGATTTGACTCCTTACAAACAGACTTTGAACCAACTAGTTTTATATGTTCAGGCTGTTCTAATAACTGTGAGGTAATTCAAGTTAAGGTTAATGGGCAAGTAATCGCAGCTTGGGGAGATCGTTGTGGTAAATGGGCTGAGAAGGTTAACCAATCTACTAATAAGTATGCAAATATAGTATAGGAATATTTAAATTAAAAAATCAAATAAAAAAATATTATCTTTTGCTATAATTAATACTATAACAAGATTCTTTTATTAGATTTGTTATAGTTTTTTTTTACCCACTATTTAAATAATTTATTCTTGTCATTAAGGAGGGGATAGTTTTGGTTGAAGAACAATATATACTGTCTTTAGATCAGGGGACAACAAGTTCACGTGCTATATTATTTAACAAAAAAGCGGAAATAATTGATGTTACACAGAAAGAATTTCCTCAATATTATCCTAATGCTGGCTGGGTTGAACATGATGCAAACGAAATATGGAAATCAGTATTAGATGTCATTAATCAGTTACTACAAAAATACCCATTTCTTTCGGAAAAAATAGTTGGTATTGGGATAACTAATCAACGAGAAACAACAGTAGTATGGGACAAAAATACAGGCGAACCAATCTATAATGCAATAGTGTGGCAAAGCAGACAAACTAAAGAAATATGCGATAACTTAAAACAAAAAGGTTTTGATGAAAAAATACGTCAAAAAACTGGTCTATTGGTTGATCCATACTTTTCCGGAACAAAAATTAAATGGATTCTAGATAATGTTCCTAAAGCTAGAGAAAGAGCAGAAAAAGGTAATCTTCTATTTGGCACAATTGATACTTGGTTAATATGGAAATTATCTGGGGGTAAAGCACATATAACAGATTATACTAATGCGTCTAGAACAATGTTATTTAATATTCATACTATTTCTTGGGATGATGAATTGTTAGAGATATTAAATATACCAAGTTCAATGCTTCCTGAGCCTAAACCCTCTTCTGAAGTGTATACATATACTGATTCAAACTTTTTTGATGGTAGGGCAATACCTATTGCTGGTGCAGCTGGTGATCAGCAAGCTGCCTTATTTGGGCAAGCCTGTTTTCAAAAAGGCATGGCAAAAAACACTTATGGTACAGGATGCTTTATGCTAATGAATATTGGTAATAAGCCTATTTTGTCCCAAAATGGATTAGTAACAACTATTGCATGGGGTTTAAATGGGAAAATTGAATATGCATTAGAAGGTAGCATTTTTATAGCTGGAGCTGCGATTCAATGGTTACGAGATGGTTTGAAAGTTATAAAAAACTCATCACAATCTGAGGAAATAGCAACGAGAGTTACTACTAATGATGGAGTATTTGTTGTGCCTGCGTTTACTGGTTTGGGAGCACCTTATTGGGATATGGATGCAAGAGGAGCTATATTTGGATTGACTCGTGGAACAACGTATGAGCATATTGTTAGAGCCACATTGGAATCTTTAGCTTACCAAACAAAGGATGTCCTATCCTGTATGGAGGCTGATTCGGGTGTTATTTTAAATAAATTACGTGTAGATGGGGGAGCTGTAAAAAATAATTTTTTGATGCAATTTCAATCGGATATTTTAAATGTCCCAGTTGAACGTACAAAAATAAATGAAAGCACGGCACTTGGAGCAGCATATCTGGCAGGACTTGCTGTAGGATTTTGGCAAAACAAAAATATGATATCTGAAAACTTAATTATTGAAAATACTTTCATACCTGATATGGAGGATACAAAAAGGGATAAACTATATTATGGGTGGAAAAGAGCGGTTAATAGTACATTAAATTGGAGCCAGAATAAGTAAAATAAAACTTCAGTTCAAAATTCTGAACTGAAGTTTTATCCAGATGCTTATTATTAATATAATTTAAGAAGTATTTTTGCTAAATCATTGGAAGCATTGACTAAAGTATTAAGATCTTCTTCATCTAATTTCTCAGTAATTTCCTTCAGCCTTTCTTTAAGACTATTTTTATATTGTACAATAGTGACAAGACCTTCATTACTTAAATGAACTTTATAAACTCTTTTATCAACTGTATCATTTTCTCGCTCTAGCAAGCCAATACTAACTAAATTTTCCACAGCTTTACTGCAATTTGGAATAGAGATACCAGTTTTTTGGCTTAATTCAGAGATTGAAATTCCATCAAAGTTTTCAATAATGAATAATATATTGAAATATGATTGTGTTAAACCAATTTCATTAAAGATTGTTTCACCATTGTGTTGTTTCTTTCTCAATAAAGCAATAATTTCTAATAACTTTAGAATCGCCAACTCATAGTTTTTTTCATTACTCATGATTTGCTCCTATCATTATATAAACTTTATATATTATAATAATTATTATATATGTTTTAAAAAAAATATTATATATTTACTATAAAAATACATCTAAAATGTGAAGAAAAAATGAATTTTTTATAAGAATAGAAAAATTATTATTGTTTTTAACTGGAATGAAAAAACGTTGGGAAGGGAAAAAAAAAGGATAATATTTCATATATAGCAATGGAAGTGCAAAAAAGATATGGAATCAATAAACTTACAATGTTATAATATAGTTTGGTAGTTTTTCATATTTCCATATGATTAATTATTTGTTTTGGACTTATAAAAATAATAAAAATTATAAAATAGCTAGGGTGATGTGGCATGTATGTAATTGTTGTAGGATTAAATTATAAGACTGCATCTGTTGAAGCACGCGAAAAATTTTCATTTGCGAATGATGAAATATTGAATCAAGCTTTAACAGAGTTAAAACAAACCAAAAGCGTTTTAGAAGCAGTTATATTAGGAACTTGTAATCGCACAGAAATTTATGCTGTTGTTGATCAGCTTCATACTGGTGAACATTTTATTAAGGGATTTCTATCTAAATGGTTTTCAATACCTAAAGAGGAATGTGTTTCCTTTTTGTATGTAAAAAAAGATAGTGAAGCAACTGAACATTTATTTAGGGTAATTACTGGTTTGGACTCAATGATTGTTGGAGAAACTCAAATTCTTGGACAAATTCGTAAAGCCTTCTTTGTTGCACAACAAAATGGAGCTACAGGTACAATATTAAATACTCTCTTTAAGCAAGCTATTACATTTGCAAAGAAAGCTCATTCAGAAACAAGAATAAATGAGAGAACGGTATCAGTAAGTTATGCTGCAGTGGAATTAGCAAAAAACAACTATTGTAAATTAGGAGATAAAAATGTATTAATTGTTGGTGCTGGAAAGATGGGTGAATTAACAGCTATTCATCTTCATTCAAATGGCATAAAACACATTATGGTTGCGAATAGAACATTTGAGAAAGCTCAAAGACTAGCTAACTCATTTAGAGGCGAAGCGTATACAATGGACGAGCTCCTTAAAGCTATTGAAAAAGCAGATATAGTTATAAGTTCTACAGGTTCAAATTCTATTGTAATAAATAGAGAACTTATTGAAAAAGCTAATAGTAAAAGAGGAAATAGACCGTTACTTTTGATAGATATTGCTGTTCCAAGAGATATTGACTCATCTATAAAAGAAATGGACAACGTTAATCTATATGATATAGATGATCTTAGGAATATTGTTAGTTTAAATATGGAAGAAAGAGAAAATGTTGCTTCTAAGATAGATATATTAATTGTTAAAGAAATTGATAAATTTTATCAATGGGTTGATACTTTAGGTGTTGTTCCATTAATAACTTCGTTAAGAGACAAGAGTTTAAAAATTCAAGAAGAAACGATGAATTCAATTAAAAACAAACTTCCTGATTTAGATGAAAGGGAATTAAAAATAATTCACAAGCATACTAGAAGCATAGTAAATCAAATGTTAAAGAATCCTATTGTTAGAGTTAAGGAATTATCAGCTGAGCCTGATGCAGACCTTTTAATGGATTATTTTATGAAAATATTTGATATTAAAGAAGATGAAATAAATCCGAACTTAGTATATGAGAAAAAGAAATGTTTGTAACAGGTCGTAACAGGAGGGAATTGTAAGATGAATCCCTATTATCCTGCATTTATTGATTTAAGAAAAAAATCATGTGTGGTTATAGGTGGCGGAAAAGTAGCAATACGAAAAATAAATTCTTTAATAAAAGCTAAGGCTAATATTACTGTTATAAGTCCTGAAGGGGATTATTTAGAGGAATTAGAAAAAAAACAATTAATTGAATGGAAAAGAAGAACGTACCAAATTGGTGATATAGAAGGATATTTCTTAGTAATTATTGCTACTAATAATTGTAAATTAAATATGGAAATATATAAAGAAATAGATCCTTCAATTCAAATGGTAAATATTGTCGATTCTCCAAATTTATGCACGTTTATTGTTCCATCATCTTTTAATAGAGGACATTTACAGATAGCAATATCTACTCATGGAGCAAGTCCAGGACTTTCGAAAAAAATAAGACAAGATTTAGAAATAAAATATGGTGAAGAATATATTGATTATACGTTTTTTTTGGCAGAAATGAGAAAGTGGGTTTTTGAGCAAAATATAGATGAAAAAAAACGCAGACGATTTTTTAATTGTTTATTAGAAGAGAAATGGTTTGATGAGATTCATAGCAAGGGAATAGAAAAAGCTAAAGCAGATTTTAAAGCAATTTTTAAAAAGGAGATTAATCATATAGAATGAGAAAAATCATTGTTGGATCAAGAAAAAGTGAGTTAGCACTAACTCAAACGTATTGGGTAATAAAGCAATTACAATCTTTAAGTCTTCCATATGAATATGAAGTAAAGGAAATAGTAACTACAGGTGATAAAATATTAGACGTAACCTTGTCTAAGGTTGGAGGAAAAGGCTTATTTGTAAAAGAAATTGAACAAGCATTACTAGATGGGGAAATTGATTTTGCTGTCCATAGTTTAAAGGATATGCCTTATGAGATGCCCGATGGATTAACATTAGCATCTATACCAAAAAGGGAAGATCCTAGAGATTGTATAATTTCAAATGAAGGATACACTATTGATACATTGCCTAATGGAGCAATAGTTGGTACAAGCAGTTTAAGAAGAATGGCACAAATACTTTCTTATCGTGAGGATCTTCAGATCCGTTCGATTAGAGGGAATTTAAATACTAGATTAAAAAAATTAGAGGTCGAAGACTTTGATGCTATATTATTAGCAGCGGCAGGGATACGAAGAATGGGTTGGGAAGATAAAATAACTGATTATATCGATACGTCTATTTGTATTCCGGCAGTTGGGCAAGGAGCTTTAGGAATTCAAGCCCGTTCAGGAGATCGAGAAATTCTAGAACTATTATCTAAGATAGATGATCCATCTACAAAAATATTAATTTCAGCTGAAAGAGCATTATTATATCGTTTGGAAGGTGGTTGTCAAATTCCAATTGGGGCATATGCCAAATGGGTTGACGACCAAATTAATTTAGTGGGCATTGTCGGATCAATTGATGGTAAAGAATTGCTAAAACAACAAGGGGTAGCTACTAGTGACAATGCTGTTGAATTAGGAATTAAAGTTGCTAATGATTTGTTAAAGAATGGTGCAGATAAGATCTTAGCAGAGGTGAGAGGAGAAACTTCAGAGTGAAAACAGGGAAAGTATATTTAGTAGGTGCTGGACCAGGTGATCCTAAACTAATTACACTAAAAGGATATGAAGCAATACAGAAAGCTGACGTTATCGTATACGATCGTTTAGCTCATCCATCATTATTAAAGCATGCTAGAGAAGATGCAGAAAAAATATATGTTGGGAAATTACCTGATCGTCATACTTTAAAACAAGAAGAGATAAACCAACTACTAGTTGATAAAGGATTAGAAGGAAAAGTTGTAACCAGATTAAAAGGTGGAGATCCTAATATTTTTGGACGTGTAGGAGAAGAGGCGCAGGAACTAGCAAAGAATAACATTCTTTTTGAAATTGTTCCTGGTATTACTTCAGCTATTGCTGTACCAGCTTATGCAGGTATTCCTGTGACACATAGGGATTTCACATCGTCTTTTGCAATTGTAACAGGACATGAAGATCCAACAAAGAATGAATCCAACATAAATTGGGATAAGCTTGCAACTGCTACTGGTACAATTGTTTTTTTAATGGGCATAGCTAATATTGAACTTATAAAAAATAAATTAATCGAAAATGGTAGGGAAAAAGAAACTCCTGCAGCAGTTATAAAGATGGGAACAAGAATTGAACAACAAACAGTTACAGGGACTTTAAAAAATATTGTACAAAAAGTTAAAGAGGCTGGTATTACTTCACCTGCTATAATTTTAGTTGGAGAGGTTGTAAATTTAAGAGAAGAGTTAAAATGGTTTGAGAAAAAACCTTTATTCGGCAAACGAGTTTTAGTGACTAGAGCAAGAAATCAAGCTAGTGTCTTATCAGAGATGATAGAAGAATTAGGTGGAGAGGCAATCGAATTTCCTGTAATAAAGATTGTTCCACCAAGTGATTCAACGGAATATAACAATGCTATTCAACAATTAGATGTGTTTGATTGGGTTATCTTCACAAGCGTTAATGGAGTTAATTCCTTTTTTGAAAAACTTAAAGAGAAAAACATAGATATTCGTAAGATGAGCAAAGCAAGAATTGCAGCGATTGGTCCAAAGACTGCTGAACTTTTAGAAGAAAAGGGTTTAATTGTTGATGTTTTACCTCAAGAATTTAGAGCAGAGGGCTTACTTGATTCGCTTAAAGGTTATTTGAAAGAGGGGCAAAAGGTATTATTACCAAGAGCAGATATTGCCCGAGAAATTTTACCAAAGGAATTACGGGAATTTGGCGTAGATGTTGTTGAAATAGATGCGTATGAGACAAAAGTTGATGCGGAAAATAAAAATGAGATAATTGAATTGTTAAAAGAGGGAAGCATTCATATTATAACCTTTACAAGTTCATCAACCGCAAGGAATTTTGTAGAATCTGTTAAAGGAGAACCATTAGAAGAACTTCTCCAAGGTGTAACTTTAGCAAGTATAGGACCAATAACAACAAATACTGCTAAGGAACTAGGGCTAGAAGTAGCGGTGACTGCTACTGAGTATACTATTCCTGGCTTAGTAGATGCTATTACAAATAAACTGTATTAAGTAGTAACGAAGAAATCGAACATTTTATCCAGATATGATAAGACCCCCACTTCTATAAATGGGGAAAAATGAATTTAGGATAAGTCTCCTAGAATTCAGGTGGAGTTAAAGAAAACTTGATTTACGCAAGTTTAAACGTAGCGTAAGTCTTAGTTGCCCTTATACCTTTTGGTGAAAAACTCCATCTGAATAAAGTTCGGCTTTATAGCTTAATAAAAGGCTTTAGAAAATGGGTGTTTGTAAAGCTACAAAACTTTTAGATATAATTTGAGATTGAAGCGTAACGCAGAAATGGAGAGAACTAACTATGGATATAACCTTTTTTTCACGACATCGTAGACTACGACAAAATCAAGGAATACGTAATCTGGTAAGAGAGCATAGTCTTAGTGTTAATGATTTAATATATCCTATTTTTGTTACGGCTGGTAAAGGGATTAAAAAAGAAGTTAGTTCAATGCCTAATGTTTACCAACTATCTCTTGATCAATTAGATAAAGAGATAGAAGAAGTATTAGAGTTAGGATTGCAGTCTGTTATTCTTTTTGGTATTCCTGAAGTAAAGGATCCTGAAGGTAAAGGTGCCTATCATGATCATGGAATTGTTCAGGAAGCAATTAGACAAATTAAAAAACTAGCACCAGAATTAATTGTTGTTGCAGATACATGTCTATGTGAATTTACAGATCACGGACATTGTGGAGTTGTAAATGAAGGTAGAATTTTAAATGATCCATCTTTAGATTTGTTAACAAAAACAGCAGTATCCCAAGCAAAAGCAGGTGCAGATATAATAGCACCATCAAATATGATGGATGGATTTGTTGCAGCGATTCGTAAAGGATTAGATGGGGCTGGATATACTGAAATTCCAATCATGTCATACGCAGTTAAATACTCATCTGCGTTTTATGGGCCATTTAGAGAAGCTGCAGAATCAACACCGAAATTCGGTGATCGAAAAACATATCAGATGGATCCCTCAAATAGTAGAGAAGCATTAAGGGAAGCTTATTCAGATTATGAAGAGGGTGCGGATATCTTGATGGTTAAGCCTGCACTAGCATATATGGATATTATCCAATTGTTAAGAGAAAATTTTAATAAGCCGATTGCTGCATACAATGTAAGTGGGGAATATTCGATGATAAAAGCTGCGGCGAAACAAGGTTGGATTAATGAAAAAGCAATCGTTATGGAAATGCTAACTGGAATGAAACGTTCTGGGGCAGATATTATAATAACTTATTTTGCAAAAGATGTAGCTCGGTGGTTACAGGAGAGGAACTAGAAATGACAAATCAGCCCTTTGATAAGATTGATCGGGAATTATTAAATATTTTACAGAAGGATTTTCCTTTAGAAGAACGTCCTTTTTGTGCTATTGCTAATTTATTAAATATTTCCGAAAATGAAGTTATTACTCGAACAAAGAAATTGAAAGGAAATGTAATTCGTCAAATATCAGCTATTTTTGATACAAAGAGCTTAGGATATAGTTCTAGCTTAGTAGCGGCTAAGGTTGATGTAGATTTAATTGATGAGGCAGCAGATATAATTAATAAACATCCTGGTGTTACCCATAATTACCAAAGGAATCATGAATTTAACCTCTGGTTTACTATTGCTGTACCATCTGATAGTCGATTAGGTCTAGAAAGAACTATTGAAGTACTAGGACGAATAGCTGGTGTTAATTCAATTCGTGCATTACCGACATTAAAAGTTTATAAAATTGGTGTTCAACTAGATATGACAGGAAAAAATATTAAAGAGAAGATGAGTAGACAATACTATAACGAAGAAAGCAGAAGAAACACTTCTGCATCATTGTCAGAGGATTACATTGAAATAATTAAAAAGTTACAGATGGATCTACCAATAGTCCCAAATCCTTTTGATAGTATAGCTACGGAAATAGGCATAAGTGTTGGAGATTTACTTGAGAAATCAATATCCTTAAAAGAAGACGGAGTAATGAGAAGATTTGCAGCCGTTTTATACCACCGTCGGGCAGGTTTTAGTTCAAATGGTATGGGAGCTTGGAATGTACCTGAAGACGTACTCGATGAAATTGGAACCAAGATGGCTTCTTACAGTGCTGTGAGTCACTGTTATTTACGTCCAACTTATGAGGATTGGCCATATAACATTTTTACAATGGTACATGGAAAAGATGAAAAGCAAGTTGAAGAGATTTTTAAGATTATAGAAAATGATACAGGAATAAAAGATAGATTTATTTTATATTCTACAAAAGAATACAAAAAAACTAGACTTCAATATTTTGATTCAAACATACATAAATGGGAAAAGCATATAATAGATAACTTGAATATTGTTACATAAGATTAATTAGATTTAAAATATTATTGACTGATAGTAAGGAGGGAATTCAATGAATCGCTATACTAAATCTATTGAAAGATTTGCAGAAGCTAAAGAATTAATGCCTGGTGGTGTTAATAGTCCAGTAAGAGCTTTTAATTCTGTTGATAGAAATCCCGTGTTTATGGATCATGGGAATGGTTCAAAGCTATATGATATAGATGGAAATGAATACATAGATTATGTATGTTCTTGGGGTCCTTTAATAGTAGGACATGCTCATCAAGAGGTTATTGCAAATGTGCAAAAGTATTTAACTAAAGGATTTAGTTTTGGGACTCCTACAGAATTAGAGTCTGAATTAGCAAAGCTTGTAATTGATATGATACCTTCTGTTGAGATGGTTAGAATGGTTAACTCTGGTACAGAAGCAACTATGAGTGCAATTCGTTTAGCTAGAGGCTATACAGGTAGAAGTAAGATTATTAAATTTGAAGGTTGTTATCATGGACATACTGATAGCTTATTAATTAAAGCGGGTTCAGGTATTGCTACTCTAGGCTTACCAGATAGCCCAGGTGTTCCAAAAGAGATTGCTACTCAAACTATTACAGTACCATATAATGATATTGAAAGCTTACAATTTGCACTTGAGAAATACAATGATGATATAGCTGCTGTAATTATAGAACCAGTGGCTGGTAATATGGGAGTAGTTCCGCCTAAAGAGGGATATCTTCAGAGTTTGAGGGAATTAACTGAAAGAAATGGTTCTTTATTGCTATTTGATGAAGTTATGACTGGGTTTAGGGTCGGTCCTCAAAGTGCGCAGGGATTATACGGTATTACTCCGGATTTAACTGCATTTGGCAAAGTTATAGGCGGAGGCTTACCTGTTGGAGCGTTTGGTGGTAAAAAAGAAATTATGGAGCACATAGCGCCGATTGGGAACATATATCAAGCTGGAACAATGTCAGGAAACCCTATAGCAATGGCAGCTGGTATAGCCACCTTAAAGCTATTAAGACAAGAGGGAGTATATGAGGAATTAAATCGCAAATCAGAATTACTTGCTAATGGACTAGATAGTATTGCAAAAGAAATGGGTATTGCACATCATATGAATCGAGTTGGAGCAATGATTTGCTTATTTTATACTGATGAAGAAGTAATAAATTACGAAACAGCAAAAACCTCTAATTTAGAGTATTTTAAACAAGTACATGGATATTTGCTTGATAATGGAGTACATGTACCTCCATCCCAATTTGAAGCATTATTTATGTCAACTGCACATAGCGATGAAGATATAGAGAAAACATTGTACCTATACAAAGATGCATTTAAGAACTTAAAGTAATTAAAATTTAAAGATACAAGTAGTATTAAACATGGAATGGTTTCATCGTCTTCTTTTGAAGATAATGAAACGTTCCATGTTTTTTTTGGTAATTTTTCTGAAAAAAAAACTATAAAAATCAATTTTGTATGTCGAAATATGTAGAAATATATTGATTGATAGGTTATTATAATGATTATAAGCAAAAAGTAATGTAATAAAACGACATTATAGGTAAAATATCACTAAGATTAAATACTTTATAGAAAAAATATTATTTATTTAGGTAAGGGTGTTCATTATGCAATCGCCTTATGAAAAGGGTAAAAAGGAATATATTGAAAGAAGTGTAGCAAAGCTATCTTCTGTATACAATATTATAAAAAATAATCCTAACTTTTATAATGATTCAGATACAGTAGAGGAATCATATCATATACTAAAACAACTTAGAGATAGTAGTGCAATATTCAACGATATCAATGTTTATAAATCTGTTAGTTTGTTGTTGAAAGAATATAAAATAACAGGTATTAAATATGCAATTGACCAAGATAAAGCACGTATTATATTTGAGGGTATAGATGCACTTTTAAAGCAGTTACTGAATGATGGTTCTCAGAAAAGTGTTAGTAGTAGTGTAAATATTACTAAACAAAAGGTAAATGTATTAGTAATAGATAACGATGTCTATTTTACTGATTGGATTATAGAAGAATTAACAGATACAGAGTTTAATATAATAATTGTTGCTAACATGCACGAGGTTATTCCTACAATTCTGAAACATAATATATTTGTGTTAATTATTGACATGATGCTACCTGATAATTTAGGATTTGAGATTGTTGAAAGAATTAGAAATAATGAGTGGATTTCTAGTATTCCAATAATTGCAACAACGCAATCGCATCAGGAAAAACAAATAATTGATATTATAAATACTAATGTTGATGAATTAATAGTGAAACCATTTTACGGTAGATATCTATTGGCTAAATTAAAAAGTATATATTATCGAAAGAATTTAGTAAACAAAACATATTCTCCTTCTTTTTATATCAGTCAACATGAAGCAATGGATAATTTAATTAAAAAGGAATGGATAAGATTTCAAAGATTCCAATCCTACTTCTCTGTACTTATTGTGAAATTAGATGTATATGATAAACATTTAAGTAACTTTGGTGATGAAATTGTTTTAAGTTTTATGAATGATTTATATCAAAGAATAAGTGATTCTATTAGAACTTATGATGAGATTAGAATGTGGTCAGCAAATTCGTACATGCTTTTATTGCCAGCTACTAAGCTAGAAGGTGCAGCCTTAGTTGGGAAGAGAATTCTTAATATCTTAAAGGACCACAGTAATAGAATTTTAACTTCAAATATTTTGGTTGGAGTAATAGAAAGCGAAATAGATTATAAAACATCTGAAGATATGATTAGGCGTTTAGAGAAAGATATAAATTTCGCTACTTCAAATGTGGTACATGCAGTTGGGTATATTGATGATAAGAATAAATTGTTAAGTGATAAAAAGCATTATCGTATTTTAATAATTGATGAAGACCCAGTACCCCCAACTATCTTAACAAATCATTTTAAATCTGAGGAATGGGAAATAGAAATCTGTTCAAATGGTGCCTTGGCAATGGAAAAGGTATTAGAACTTAAACCAGATATTGTCATTTGCGAGACAAGACTTGAAGAACTTGATGGATATTCTTTTTGTTATCAACTAAGGCAATTTCCAAATCTTAAGAACTTAGTTTTTATCTTTTTATCTAAACAAACTTTAACAAATTCAATTATTCGTGGATTCCAAGTTGGGGCTGATGATTATTTAGTAAAACCTTTTTCTGCTGATGAGATTGAGATTAGAATTAAAAGGTGTATACAAAGACTTTCTAATGGGTGATAAGCTATGATTATTTATTTATTAATGGTTTTTATTGTTTTTATAGCCTCTATTTTAATATTTCTTTTTATTTATTTGGTAATTAATAAATCTATTATTATAATCAAGAATTATTTAATATCAAAATATAGTAATGATATCTATCCTTATATAAATATGTATATATCTGGGCAGGAACCGAAGATACCTAGAGTATTGCTTACTAAAGAAAAATGGAAACAAGATATAATCATTGATCTACTAATTAATAAGACATTAAATATTAAAAGTAATGAAGAAAAATTGCGTGTAAATTATTTAAGTAAAATTATCGGGCTAACAAATAAATTAAAGATAGAATTACTTAGCAATAAGGTATGGATTGTTACGGATGCAACGCGAAAGATAGGAAGATTAAGAATTCAAGAATTAGCACCAATAATCTATAGTAATCTATCTTCTACAGAATACGATTTATGGACAGCTTCTGCTCGTGCATTAAGCGTTATGGGTAAAAAGGATTTATTAGTAAAATTTTTAATCAATAATGAAAATAAACTTACAAAATGGTCGGTTATTAGAATAAACGATTTTCTAAATACTGGAGAGAACGAGCATATTGATATCATGCTTGAAAATGTTGATAAAGTATCACCTCTTTTAAGAAATATCTTTATAGAAACCTTTGGGAAGAGAAAAATAGTAGTTTCATTACCAATTATTGAAGAATACATATATTCAAATAATATTGAAGAAAGAATAAAGGCTTTAAAAGCAATAGGCGATATTGGAATTACAACAAGAGGCGATAGAATAATAGATATACTGGAAAATGGTAATTGGACAGAAAAATTGATGGCTATATATGCTATTCAAAGTTGTTATATCAGAAAAGCTGTTCCGTTATTGATTGATTTGATATCGGATAATAATTGGTGGATTAGATTGCGATCTGCTGAAGCTTTATTTAATTTTGGTCAAATTGGTCTAGAAAAATTGAAATGGACAAGTCTGTATCACGATGATAAATATGCAAGAGATATGGCAGCAAAAGTTCTTCAAGACAAAAAAATAGGGGTGATATCTTGACGGACTATATAATTCAAGCTATATATATATTTAATGTATTAATATTATTCTATGTTTTGTTAGTTGATAGTTTTTACCTAATATTATTTGTATTATCTGTTAGACAGATAAAAGATTATATGAATAGATTTGTATATATAGAAATTGATGAGATGAGTAAGTCGCAAATAACACCACCTGTTTCAGTAATTATCCCCGCTTATAATGAGGAATTAACGGTTAAAGATAGTGTTTCTGCTATTTTATATTTAAGTTATCCCGAGCATGAAGTTATCGTCGTGAATGATGGAAGTGTTGATAGTACATTATCTATCTTAATAGAATCATTTGATATGATTAAGATAAATCAAGCAGTTAGACAACAGATTCAAGTGAAACCTATTAGAGGTATATATAGATCTATTAAATTTCCAAATTTAATAGTAATAGATAAAGAGAATGGTGGTAAAGGTGATGCTTTAAACGCAGGTATAAATGTTTCAAATTATCCTTATTACTGTGCTATAGATGCTGATTCTATTTTGGAACATGA
This sequence comes from uncultured Bacillaceae bacterium, assembly GCA_964538675.1. Taxonomy (GTDB): domain Bacteria; phylum Bacillota; class Bacilli; order Tepidibacillales; family Tepidibacillaceae; genus CAZIGM01. Next base: position 43,978 of record CAZIGM010000005.1, read on the forward strand.
TGCCTTGTTAAAAACAATGAGTCCCTTTTTTGAAGGAGCAGAAAATGTTGTCGCATGTAGTGGTATAGTGAGATTAGCTAATGGATGTATTATAAGAAATGGAAGAGTTATTGAAGTAGGGTTACCTAAAAACGTATTAGCAATTCATCAAGTTATCGAATATTTGCGATCGTTCTTGATGGGGAGATTAGGATTAAGTAGTATTAATAATTTACTTATTATTTCAGGAGCATTTGGCGTGTTTAGAAAAAAAGAAATTATTGAAATAGGCGGATACAATAATAATGTTGTTGGCGAGGATATGGAGTTAGTAATAAGATTACAAAAATATTTATATGATAATAAAATTAATGGTAAAGTCATCTTTGTACCTAATCCAGTATGTTGGACAGAAGCACCCGAAACATTTAAGATACTTCACAGGCAACGAGATAGATGGAACCGTGGCTTATTTGAAAGCTTATCCCTTAATAAAAAAACAATCTTTAATCCAAAATATAAGCTTATGGGATTAGTTGCTATGCCTTATTACTTAATTGTAGAGCTTCTGGGTCCACCTATTGAATTTTTAGGATATATTGTTGTTGGATTAAGTGTTTACTTTGGGATAATAAACATACCATTTGCTATTTTATTTGCTTGTGCAACTATTCTTTTTGGAATTTTTCTCTCAATTGGATCAGTATTTTTGGAAGAGTGGAGTTTAAAGAGATATCCAAAAGTAAAACATTTGCTAAAATTAACGTTTTTCAGTATATTAGATAATTTTTGGTATAGACAACTAAATTCATTTTGGAAAACCTTAAGCTTCTTCAAAAGCTTCAAGAAGGATAAATCATGGGGTCATATGCAAAGAAAAGGGTTTTCAACGGATAATAAAGCAAAAGAAAGTATTAGCGTAAAGCGAGGATTATAATATGAGAACTCCAATTTTTATCTGGTTACTTCTAATTGTTTTTATTCTATTAATCATTTTTCCAGTAATACAATGGTATGTTATGGAGCCAGTACAACTAAATATAGGAGTAATAGATAAGACCGTACCTGATGAAAAATATAGAGAGCATTTAGGTTTATTTTGGCTATTAAATAATTTAAAGATTGTAAATAGTGAAGGCGATTTATACAAACTAGAAGAGGATTACTACGGATACGATCCTTACGAACAGAGTGGAGATACCGTATTTGAAATCAGAGATGATTTTGATTTGATTTACGTAACTGATACTTATGGAGTTTATACTGCTGATTTGGAAGAGAATTTAAGTGGAAACAGGTCTACCTTAATTTATGGTGGTATGACTATTTATGAATGGAATCGAATTATGGCTTCTAAAACAAAAATGACTACGTTAATTGTAGAGTTTAACTCTTTAGCTACTCCTACTAGTTCATATGTTAGAGAAATAATGGAAAATAATTTATCTATTGACTGGACTGGTTGGTATGGTAGATACTTTCCTGATTTAGAAGATAGAGAAGTACCTGAATGGTTAGTAGATAATTATGAATTATATACGGGGAAGACATGGGATTTCGTTGGTGAAGGGATTGCCTTTGTTAACTTTGATGATTATGTTGTAATATTAGATAGTGAAGATTTTGTTGAGAAAGTAAGGTTTAGTTTGACTGAAGAAGGAAAAAGTCGATATTCACTTGCAGAAAATAGCTATTATAACTATTGGTTTAATATTGTTGTTCCTTATAAAGATGTATCTATGGAAGCCGAATTTATTTTAAATCTTAATGATAGTGGTAAGGAAAAGCTTAATGTTGAAAACATTCCGCTACAATTCCCTGCTATTGTTCATAATGAAAATAATAAGACGTATTATTTTGCAGGTGATTTTGCTGATGTTAATAGTAATTATTGGGCAAAGTGGGTTCTACCGATCACTATGAAGAATGCGGTAGGATATTTTAAAAATCGCGAAGAATTTTTTATGAAAAGCTATGATCCTATAATTACACAAATATTAAAGGATATTAGCACTAATAAATAATAATCCTAGATTGGGAGTAATCGATATGGGTTTAGGAAAAAAATTAATTTTATGGTTTACTTTTTTATCATCCTTTGGTTTTGCAGGAGGAATTTATTTTTTACTTTTTTTAATTGTTCCATTTGAAGAAATTCTTGTAAACAAGGAATTATCACAAATGGAAATAGATAATATAATTTCTTATGTAGTTTATGGTTGGGTAGTATTCGGTTTTATTATTTCCTTTATTTATTTTGGTAAAATTTTAAATAAAAATAGAGCTTTTATTGCTTATTTCTTAGTTATCGTAACAGTAATAGGCGCTATATTAGCCCTTTACATGTTTTTAAATACTGATACAGCACTTGTTTCAGGTGTAAGAGCAGAGGAGCAAGAAGTAAATGAACGATTTACCTTCGGACCTTATCCAGATATTGAGCGGATGCAGTCATTAAAGGAAGAAGGGTACGACGGGATAGTTACTCTTTTAAGCACAACACTTGAAAAAGAATTGTTAGATACTGAGTTAACTAATGGAGAATTAGTCGGTATTGATGTTTATTCGTTTCCTATGCTCCCATGGATAGGAGATAATAAAGAGGCAATTCAAGGGGTTAAAAACTTAATTAATAGTGATGATTATAAAAGATATTACGTACATTGTTATTTAGGAAAACATAGAGCAGATATAATAAAACAGGTTATATTAACAGAACTTGGACAAAAGTTAGAAACTAGAAAATATTTATATCCAACATATTTTGAACGTGGAGAGCTTTTCACTTTTGAAGACAAAAACATAATATTAGGACCTTATCCAACGGATGAAGAATGGTTATTTCTTATAAGAAATGGAGTAAAAGAAATTATTTCTTTTCTGCCTGGTGAATCATCTTTTCTTGAAAAGGAAAGAATGGTAGCTGATGAATATAGCTTAATCTTTACAAATATGCCGTATGATAGCGAAACAGAAAAAATTACTTTAGATACTCTTAATCAAATAAAAGAATATATTAATAGTTTGGATCACAAAGTATACTTACATGGATTTTACAGTAAGGGTATAGTTTCATCTCTTGAGTTGCTTTTGAAGGAAAATTTAGAACCTATTCAGACCGATGTTTTACCTAGTGATTTTGCTGGTGGAGTAACATATAATATAGGGAAGCAGATGATATTAGGTCCAAAACCATCATTGACCGAACTAAATAATTTAAAAGATGCTGGAGTAGATACCATTATCTATTTAACTAATAATCAAGATAATTCAGGGATTTATGAATTAGTAAATTATTCAGGGCTTAATTATCAAGAATTTTATTTGAATAATTATAGCCTAAAGAATTTATATATTATGTCACAAGAGATTAAAACAATTAGAAGCACTATTTATATATTCAGCAATAATAGTAGTGTAGTTTTACCGCTATATAATATGCTTCAAGGTAGTATTTACGGTATAGATAAATCTTTAGAAAGCATTATATTAGAGAATGGTAACATTAAATTTGCTCGAAGACGAGATGACATACTTATTGGTCCATATTTGGAAAATGAAGAATGGGAACAGGTTATTATTGCTAATGGAATAGAAGAGGTAATAGCTATAAATGTTCCGAGTTTATATTCTAGAGAAATAGTTGAAAGCCAAAGTGAATTAGCAGAGGAATATGGTGTTTCCTATACAATTATTGATATGTATGAGGATTATGAAGATATTTTATTAAAACATCTTCTTGAAAGTGAGGAAACAACTTATATAATAGTTCCAATGCAATTTCAAGAGATTATTTATGAATTATTAAGAGGTTAATAAATAATTTCTTGACAATTGCACATGATATTATTATACTTATGAAAATTATATATTTCACTTATTAAATTCTGTGAGTGGGAAGAGTAGGTAATAAATGAAGCTATAGAGAGTCAGGGGTTGGTGGGAACCTGATGTGGATTTATTATTGAATGGTTCCATGAGAAGCAATGGGAAATCTTTATTTAGAAATCATAAAGAGAGTATCATTTGCCGTAAGTCTTACGTTACAAGGACAGGGTATCGAAATAGAAATTTACTGTTTCCGTACCTGGTAAAGAGAGATAGGAAACTATCTAATGTAGGTGGTAACGCGGAATATTAAGTATTTCGTCCTAAAAAAGGACGAAGTGCTTTTTTATTTTATTACAGCCTACATTTAAGATTTTTGGATAGTTTCATATCTAACAAGGGTGGTACCGCGGAGCAAAGCATTCGTCCCAATATAGGGATGGTATGCTTTTTTTATTTAATTATTGAGGAGTTGAGATGATGGTAAATTTGGATTTTGAAAAATTTTATAAATTATGTCAAGAAAATAATATGATTCCAATAACGCTAGAAGTTGAAGGAGATTTAGAAACGCCAATAAGCCTATTCAAAAAATTAGCAGGAGATAAATACAGCTTTTTATTGGAAAGCGTAGAAGGTGGAGAGAAATGGGGCAGATACTCCTTTATTGGAAGGAATCCAATTATGACTACCAAAAGCTTTGGCAATAACGTAATTATTAATAAAGGAGATGAGACAATTACGAAATATGGCAATGCTCTAAATATAATCAAAGATATTTTGGAAGAATATCGAACTCCTAAACTAGATAACTTGCCAGATTTTATTGGAGGAGCAGTTGGGTTTATTGGTTATGATATGGTTAGAAATTATGAAAACTTACCAGATATCAATTATGATGATACAAAATTTCCAGACATGTATCTGCTATTTACAGATGAAGTAATTGTTTATGATCATATAAAACAAAAAATATTAATAATAAAAAACGTCATAATAGAAGGTGACAATATAGAAGAGTTATATCAGGGTGGTATTAAACGTCTAGAGGAGATAAAAAAAGAAATATTAGAGAATAGCTTGATGAATGAAATATCGAAAAAAAGTGATTTAAGGAAGTTAATCTATTCAAGCAATATTTCAAAAAATGAGTTTATGCAAAAAGTGCTAAGAGCTAAAGAGTATATAAGAGATGGGGATATATTTCAGGTCGTATTATCACAAAGAATACAAGCTCAAACAGGCGTGCATCCCTTTAAAGCTTATCGAGCATTAAGAAGCATCAATCCGTCACCTTACATGTACTATATTGATTATGGTGAATACCAGATAGTCGGATCTTCGCCAGAATTATTAGTAAAAGAAAAAGAAGGAATAGTAGAAACCTGTCCGATAGCTGGAACTAGACCGCGGGGAAAAAATAAAGAAGATGATGAGAATTATGCTCAAGAATTAATAAATAATGAAAAGGAAAAAGCAGAGCATCTGATGCTGGTTGATTTGGCAAGAAATGATATTGGCAAGATAGCAAAATTTGGATCAGTAAAAGTTAATCAATATATGGAGATTCAAAAATTCTCACATGTAATGCACCTTGTATCAAATGTTATCGGTCAAGTTAGAGAAGAATGTGATATGTTTGACAGCTTTGTATCATGTTTACCAGCAGGAACACTATCTGGGGCGCCCAAGGTAAGGGCGATGGAGATAATTGATGAATTAGAGAATAGAAAAAGAGGAATATATGCTGGAGCTATTGGTTATTTTGGCTTCAACGGTAATATGGATACTTGTATAACTATCCGAACAATTGTTTTTCAGGAAAACACAGCGTACATTCAAGCAGGTGCAGGAATAGTGGCTGATTCTGATCCGGAAAGTGAGTATAACGAGACATTAAGAAAAGCAATGGCATTGATGGAGACTCTAAATAAGGTAGAAAGGGAAGTATCATGATAGTAATAATTGATAACTATGATTCATTCACATATAACTTATACCAATATATTGGAGAGATTAACCCAGATGTTCAAGTCTTTCGAAACGATAAGATATCGATTGATCAATTAAAAGCAATGAATATATCTCATTTAATAATATCTCCAGGACCTGGTTTTCCAAAGGACGCTGGTATTTCGATAGAAGTTATTAAGGAATTAGGAAAGGATATACCAATCCTTGGTGTATGTCTTGGTCATCAGGCAATTGCTGAAGCTTTTGGAGGCAGAATAATTCATGCTAAAGAGATGGTACATGGTAAGACATCATTAATAGAACATGATGAAAAAGGTTTATTTAAGGGAATTGGTAAACCCTTAACGGCAACAAGATACCATTCATTAGTTGTTGATAAAGAGTTGATACCAAACGATTTAATCATTACAGCCTATAGCTTAGATGGAGAGATTATGGGATTAGAACACAAGAAGCATCCAATTTACGGAGTACAATTTCATCCAGAATCTATAGCTACAGATTGTGGCAAACAGCTAATTAGAAACTTTCTTGAGATTAAATAGAGTCAATAATTGTTGAGTGATTGCTTAGGACAATATATTATTTACCACTGTTAGAGGTTATTAAATAAGTTTTAAAAAATAGATTGGGAGGGATAAAAATGCTTAAACCGATGATCAGCAAACTTATAGACAAACAGCACTTAACTGAAGAAGAGATGATTAATGCAATGAAAATAATCATGGATGGGCAGGCAAAAGATTCCCAGATAGGCAGTTTTTTGACAGCACTAAGAATGAAGGGTGAAACAATAGAAGAGATAACAGGTGGAGCCAAAGCTATGCGTGAGCTATCTACTAAAGTGAACATCGATGATGAATTAACAATAGATACATGTGGGACAGGTGGAGACCAGGCTAATACCTTTAATATTTCAACAGCAGTTGCTTTTGTGGCAGCCTCTGCAGGGGTTAAGGTTGTAAAACATGGTAATCGCTCAGTATCCAGTAAGTGCGGAAGTGCAGATGTATTAGAAAGCTTAGGGGTCAATATTGAACTAAACCCAGATCAAGTAAAAAGATGCGTAGAAGAGATAAATATTGGTTTTATGTTTGCACCACATTTTCATAAGGCAATGAAAAATGTGATTCATCAGAGAAAGGAATTAGGGATAAGAACAGTCTTTAATGTTCTAGGTCCGTTGACAAATCCTGCAATGGTTAAAAGACAGGTTTTAGGAATCTTTGATGAGAGTTTAACAGAGCCCATTGCGGGAGTACTTAAGAATCTAGGTGTGAAACACGCGATGATCGTTCACGGATTGGACGGTTTAGACGAAATAACAATAACAACTAAAACAAAGGTTACGGAATTAAAAAATAATCAAATAACGACATATTATATTGATCCATCTGATTATGGTATTTCGCTAGGAAGTGTAGAAGATATTATTGGTGGAAATCCAATTGAAAGCGCTAGTATCATTACAGGCATCTTAAGTGGTGAAAAAACAGGACCGATGAAAGACATTGTTATATTAAATGCTGGAGCTGCTATCTATGTCGGTGGAGTGGTTAATTCTTTAGCAGAAGGAATAGAAAAGGCAAGGGAAGTATTAGATAAAGGCTTGTCTTTATTTAAATTAAATCAATTCGTATATCTAAGTCAGAGGTTGAAGCAATGATTCTAGAAGATATTGTTGCATACAAAAAAAGGAAACTTGAACAAGAGAAAAGTCAGACTTCACTAAATAAGATTATTGCTAAGATTGAATCTTCTTTAATTGGAAGAAATTTTAAAGAAGCATTAATGAGCACTGATGAATTAAGCATAATAGCAGAGATAAAAAAAGCATCACCTTCAAAAGGAGTAATAAGAGAGGATTTTGATGTTCTTTCTATAGCAGAAATATATGATAGAAATAATGTTAATGCAATATCTGTTTTGACAGAGGATAAATTTTTTCAGGGTAGAGATGAATATCTGTCTATCATTAAGAAACAAACTAAAGTGCCGATATTGCGAAAAGACTTTATAATCGATCCTTATCAAATATATCAATCTAAGTTGCTTGGGTCAGACGCAATCTTACTAATAGCAGCTATTCTATCAGAAAAAGAGTTAAATAAGTTTCAATATATTGCTCAGGAAATAGGTCTGCAATGTCTAGTAGAGGTCCACAATAAGAAAGAGTTAGAAGTTATTTTATCGACACAAGCAGATATTATAGGAATCAATAATCGGAATCTTCATTCATTTGAAACTAAATTAGAAATTACAGAAAAACTTATCGAAATGATTCCATCAGACAAAACCGTAATCAGTGAAAGTGGAATAAAAACGAGAGAAGACATGGAATATCTTAAGAATTTAGGAGTAAACGGAGTACTTATCGGAGAGAGTCTTATGCGATGCAATTCGATAATAGATAAACTTAAGGAATTAAGAGGTGGTTAGCTTGAGTAAAATTAAGATTTGCGGATTAAAAAGAGAAGAGGACATCGAATATGCTAACAAGCTTCAACCTGATTATGTAGGATTCGTTTTTGCTAAGAGTAAAAGACAAGTAGATATGTACCAAGCAAAAGAATTGATCGAAAATTTAGATAAAAACATAAAAAAAGTAGGAGTATTTTTAAACCATTCTTATGAAGAAATTAAACAAATTACGGTGTTTTGCAATCTTGATATTATTCAATTGCATGGTGATGAAAACCCTGATTTTTGTAATCAATTCGGACAAAAAGTCTGGAAGGCTTTTCGAATTAAAGAAAAAAGCAGCTTAAATGAGTTAGAAAAATATGATGTTGATGGATATTTATTAGATACTTATATAATAGGAGATTATGGAGGAACGGGCGAGAGCTTTAATTGGAATATAGTAACCAATCTAAGCAAAGATAGATTTATTATATTGGCTGGGGGATTGACAGCAGATAATATAAAAAAAGCCATCATGACCACGAATCCTCAAGTAGTTGATGTGAGTAGTGGTGTAGAAACTGAGGGAGTAAAGAGTTATTTCAAGATGAAGGAACTAATTGAGAATGTGAGGGGATTAAATGAATAGAACAGAAATACCTAAAAGATTTGGTAAGTTCGGTGGACAATTTGTTCCTGAAACATTAATGAATCCCTTAATAGAGCTAGAGAAAGAATTTATAAAGTGTAAAGATGATCAGAAGTTTCTAGATGAATATAAGTATTATTGTCGTGAATATTCAGGCAGACCAACACCTTTATATTATGCCAAGAATCTGACTGATAGATTAGGTGGAGGGAAAATCTATTTAAAACGTGAAGATTTAAACCACACAGGAGCACATAAGATTAACAATGTAATCGGTCAAGTTTTATTAGCGAAGAAAATGGGTAAGAAAAGGATTATTGCTGAAACAGGAGCAGGACAGCATGGGGTAGCAACAGCGACAATCTGTGCTATGTTTAGCCTTCAATGTGAAGTTTTCATGGGAGAAGAAGATATTGAAAGGCAGGCACTTAATGTCTTCAAGATGAAACTATTAGGTGCTAAGGTTGTGCCTGTATCATCAGGAACAGGAACATTAAAGGATGCAACCAATGAAGCAATCAGAGATTGGGTTGCACATGCCGAGGATACCTTTTATGTAATAGGCTCGGTCGTAGGTCCTCATCCATATCCAACGATGGTAAGAGATTTTCAAAGAATCATTGGCGATGAAGTCAGAGAACAATGCATTGAGAAGGAAGGCAGAATTCCAGACTATTTAATAGCTTGCGTTGGAGGGGGAAGTAATGCTATGGGTATGTTCTATCCATTTATTCAAGATAATGAAGTCAAGATGTATGGAGTTGAAGCTGGTGGTTATGGTATAGATACTGATCAACATGCCGCATCAATAACTAAAGGTTCATTAGGAGTCATCCATGGAATGATGACCTATTTATTGCAGGACAGAGATGGACAAATTATGCCAGTGTATTCAATCTCAGCAGGATTGGATTATCCGGGGATTGGTCCAGAACATGCCTATTTTCATTCTATCGGCAGGGTTAAGTATGAAGTTATTAATGATAATGAAGCGATTGAAGCTTTTCAAAATTTGGCAACAATTGAAGGAATAATTCCCGCTTTAGAGAGTGCCCATGCTGTGGCCTACTTGCTTAAATTAGCTCCAAAGACAAATAATGATGACATTATAGTGCTTAATCTTTCGGGAAGGGGAGATAAGGATATGCATACTATAGTTAAGATTTTGGAGGGGGTTAACCATGAAGAGTAAAATTACAGAGAAGCTTGATGAATTACGAGCAAACAAGAAAAAAGCTTTGATTGGTTATATAACAAGTGGTGATCCTGATTTAGACACTACTGTTGAATTAGTAACGATTCTAGAAGAGTCTGGTGTTGATATTATTGAATTAGGGATTCCTTATTCTGATCCTTTAGCTGATGGACCAGTTATTCAGAGGGCATCGATAAGAGCACTTAATAATGGTATAAATATTAATTCAATTTTTAATATGGTAACTAAGATTAGAGAAAGAACGAATGTACCGATTGCTTTTCTAGTCTATTTTAATTCAATATTTTGTTATGGAATAAGCGATTTCTTAGCTAATTGTCGGAGTTCTGGTATTGATGGACTAATTATCCCAGATTTACCGTTAGAAGAGAGAAAAGAATTAAATGAACAGATGAAAGATTATGCTATCGATTTAATCCCTTTAGTTGCTCCTACCTCAGAAGGTAGGATTAAAGAGATTGTAAAAGATGCTAAAGGATTTGTTTATTGTATCTCTTCAAAGGGTGTAACAGGAATGAGAGATAATTTTGAAATAGATTTGGATACCTTTATGAAGAAGGTAAGGAAACACACAAATATTCCATTAGCTATTGGTTTCGGTATTTCTGATGATAAGATGGTAAGAGAATTAAAAGATATGGCTGATGGATTAATAGTAGGAAGCGCCATTATTAAAAGAATTGAAGAGGGTATTGATGAAAAAGATATAAATGAGAGAGTGTCTAGATTTGTACATGGTTTACATGAAGCGATAAATTAAAATAATTTTTTTTAAAAATATATATCCAAAATAAGAAATTATTCTGTAAAAGCAGAATAAAATATTCTCTTGACATAGTTGCTGACAACCTATAAAATATAATTAATAAAATATAAAAATGTAAAGAGCAAATCCATCGAAAGGTGGAGACGCAAAGCCACAGGTCTAAATATAGGAATTCTATATATGATAGCTGGGTTGCCAAAAGATTTTTTAAGAATAATAGGCAAACCTTATTATTCTTTTTTAATAGAAACATAATTAGAATCTATTAACCATATAATTAATATTAAATTGAGAGGAGGATTTAAATTGAAAAAAATAGCTCGAGTTACCTTAGTAGTGACATTGGTATTTTTATTATTTTCACCAGTAGCTTTTGCATCTGACAGTGATTTAGAGAAGGTTATTGATCAGGTAGAAAAAACAAATTTAAAGATTGATAAAAAAATTGATAAAGCAATAGAAAAAGCCGAAAAATTCGAAGATACAAAAAACGAAGATAAGTTAATCGATAAAGTAATAGACAATTTAATTGATTGGACAAACAAAGAAGCTGATAAAATGATAGATAAAGCTGCAAAAAAAGATATTGAGATATATTGTGAGCTAGTAGAAGTAGAAATCGGTGGTCAAATTATTTTAATAGATCCATTAAGAATAGCTGGATATTAAAAATATATATAAGTTAGGGATACATTTTAGTATTTTTCAACATTAAGTAAGGGATACGTTATAGTACCCCTTTTTTGTTGTGAATTGGTATTATTTAATCTTTAAATAAAGAAGGAGTTACTAAATATTTATAGAACTATGTAACTAATAATGCAAAGTAGTGGAGGACAAAATGGGGAATGGCTTTTTTATAGGGAATAGTGACAAATACATAGAAAAATTTGTCCAGAGTTCAGGGGAATTAAGTTTATTAGCTAAAGGTGATGGAGCTGAAGCAATGCTTCAAAAGATAAAGGTTAATGAAACTGTTTTTATAGAACCTGGCGAAGTAAGTGAAACGATGGAATTTTTTTATATCTTAGAGGGTGAATTAGAAGTAGATAAAGAAAGTACAAAATCTTTATTAAAACCTGGAGATTATCTTTATGTACATCATTTAAAGGAAACTATTCAATTTAACACCCTAACTGATGTTACTTTATTGTATTTTTCAACACACCCACAATTTCATTTTCTTAGCGAATCTATAAGAGAATTAGTAGAGTTAGCTAACAAAGTTGAGCAAAAGGATAGGTATACACATAATCATAATCAAAGAGTAAAGGATTATGCAGTTAAAATTGGAAACAAATTAAATTTGTCAAAAGAGAGAATTGAAACCATAGCATTCGCAGCTTTATTCCATGATCTTGGGAAGGTGCATATACCTGACCAAATATTAAACAAACCAGGAATATTAACAGATGAGGAGTTTGAGTTTATAAAAAAACACTCTTCTGATGGAGCAAATTTGGTTAAGAAAACTTATTATGAAAATATAGGGAAAATTATAGAACAGCATCATGAAAGAATAGATGGGTCAGGATATCCCAATGGACTTAAAGATGATGAGATATTAATAGAAGCTAAAATAATATCAGTATCTGATGTTTATGATGCAATGACAACTGATAGACCATATAGAAAAGGGCTATCACCAATTGTAGCAATAGATGAACTTAGATCTTTAAAGGGAATCTTTTATGATGAAAAGGTAGTCGATAGTTTTTTTGATGTACTCAAAGAAGAAGAAGTAATATAAACAGACTGTATAAAATGCCCTATTTCTGCGTTGCTGCTTAAATCTTCGGTACTCACTTACGTTAAGTAAGTTCCGTTCCTGCGATTATAAGCGCGCCTTGAACTAGAACATTTTCTACAGTCTGTAATTTAGGTATAAAATTTTCAATTTCTGCGTTGCTGCTTAAATCTTCGGTACTATCCGTAATATCAACTAAAGACATTCTATTTTTACCAGTAGCATTCTTGAAATGAAAAACTGTATTAGCAATCCCAAGAATAATAAAGATAATACCGAATAAGGGAAATATCAGACCCATGGTACCCATTCCCTTAGTCATACTAAAGGCTATAATAGTCCAAAAGATTCCAAATATAACTGCTGCAATACTTCCTGCTGCTCCTAAAGCCGAAGGTCCACGCCCTGATTTAACACTTTTCATAATATAAATTTCCTCCTCTAATGTATCTATTTATATGTAAAAGGAAATAAAACCTTATACATTATCAATATTTATTACGTAATAAATTATATTTTGGTTGCATTATATCACTGAAATGGAATAAGTTACCTTAAATATTGTGGCCTTATATGAAAAATAATATTTAAAATTAAAAAATTATTTGTATTTAGAATATAACTCTATGATATTTATCATAGAGTTATATGTATTATTATGTAAAAAAAACTATTAAAAAGAGGAAAAACATAGAAATAAGTGGTATAATTGGTATATTGATAGAATAATAGATTCGGATAAAAGAAAAATACTGACATATTCATGAACTTGGTTCCGCAATAACAACATATAGCATTATATACGAATACATAGATTCAGTAGTTAGATGAAATTATGCTAGTTAACATTGAATTAAAATATTTTTTTTAGGAAGGTGAAGAAATGAAAGCCTCTGAGACAAAACTCCAGCAAATATTAGAAGGAACTAAGCAGTATGTAGTTCCACTTTTCCAAAGAACTTATAGTTGGAGTAATAAAGAATGGGAAGTGTTATGGAGTGATATAATTGAGTTATGTGAAATGGAAAAGCCTCGTGAACATTTTATAGGTTCAATAGTAACAATGCCAACTGTTTCACTACCTGAAGGGGTAGCAAAATATTTACTAATAGATGGACAACAACGATTAACTACAATTTTTATATTCCTAGCTTTATTACGAGATCAATTATATAAAAAAGATGAAAGCTGGATTTTAGAAGAAATAAACAATACACTACTAGTAAATCCTTATAAAAGTGATAAGGATTTTTACAAATTACTTCCCACTCAGGTTGATAGAAAATCTTTTAGTAAAATAATGGATAAAGATCCTATTTTAGCTGAAGACAACATCACTGAGGCATATAAATTTTTTGAAAGAAAAGTTAAGCAGTCTCCTTTTGATTATCAAGAGATAAAAAAAGTTATCTCAAATAATTTATCTGTAGTTAGCATAGTTTTAGACCCAGAAGATAATCCCCATTTAGTTTTCGAAAGTTTAAATGCTAAGGGTAGACCACTAACTCAGGCTGACCTTATTAGAAATTTTTTCTTTATGAGAATTCATATTAATGAACAGGAGATAGTATATAAGCAATTTTGGAAGCCAATGCATGACCTCTTAGCTGACAATTTAACAGAGTTTATACGTCATTATTTAATGAAAGCAGGAACAAATGTTAAAAAAAGTGATGTATATTTTTCGCTTAAAGAATTAGTAGGGCAAGATGATGCATTAAGTCACCTTAAAGAACTATTCAGATTTTCTGCGTATTACTCAAAATTATTATTTCCAGAAAAAGAAAGTAAACCTAAACTAAGAAAAGCTTTAGAACGTATTAAAAAAATTGAAGTTACAACTGCTTATCCATTTTTATTAAATTGTTATAGTGATTATGACAGAAATATTATTACTGAAGATGATTTTATTAATGTACTCAAAGTAATTGAAAATTTCATGATACGAAGATTTGTATGTAATGTTCCTACTAACCAATTAAACAAAATATTTCCTCCATTATATAGTCAGATTACTAATAAAGAAAATGATAGTTTCGTTGAAAGCTTAAAAAGTATTCTTCAGAGTAAAGGATATCCAAAAGATAATGAATTTAAATTAAGATTACAGGACACAAATCTTTATGGTAGTGGAGATCGTGTTAGAAAAACCAAAATTATATTAGAAAGTTTGGAAGAATCTTATAATCATAAAGAACAAGTACCATTTAATGATTTAACAATAGAACATATAATGCCACAAACTTTAAACGAATGGTGGCAAGAGCATTTAGGTGAAGAATGGGAGATTACCCATGAACTATTTTTACATACACTCGGCAATCTTACATTAACAGCATATAATTCTGAACTATCAAATGATGATTATGAAACTAAAAGAATAAGTCTTAGTCAAAGTCATTTAGAGCTAAATAAGTATTTTTCTAACAAATTGTCTTGGAAAAAAGAAGATATTATAGAAAGAGCTAATATTTTATCAGACAAAGGTATAGAGGTATGGCCTTATTTTGGAGATGAGAATACTTTACAAAATGGATGTTCAAATGTAACAGGTACAACTCCAAGAGTTTTGTGGATTTTAGGGCAGAATTTTGATGTGAACTCTTGGCGAGATGTACTAGAGGAAACTATGAATACAGTTTCAGAGTTAGAACCAGAAAAATTTGAAATACTAATTAATAAGTTTCCAAGATTAATTGGGCGCGATAAGAAAAAGTTTAGAGCAATTCGAGAACTTAATAATGGAGCTTATATTGAAGTTAACTTATCAGCAAAAGCAATTCAAAAGTTTTGTTTTCAAGCTATAGAAACAATTGGACTTACATCAGATGAATGGCAAGTTGATATATTAGATTAGCAAGAAAAATCGCATAACTTCATCTAACAAAAGCATCCCCGCTTCGTCGCAAGCTCCTTGGTTGCCCGAAGCGAGAATACATAGAAGAAATGCTAAAGAAGTTTGATAGATTACACAAGCAACACATCTCTTTCGCTAACCGAGCCGGTAAAGCCCGAGCCTAAGAAAAGAGCTTTCTAAGGCTCAGCCATTACCTGTAAGCTCAAGAGCGTCGGTGATGCGAAAACGTTAGATGAAAGATAAGGCAAAGAATAGTGTCTTTCAGCAGTTTTATGAGATGCATTTTTATCTAGTAGGGATTTTTAGATTAATAAATGTAGTTAAATGGTAAAGTTTATAGTTTTTCAGGAAATTTAATGAAAATTATAAGAACTAATATTATATATTAAAAAGGAGACTGTAATGAATTTTGAATCTATTAAAATAATGAATTTTAGAAATTTCAAGGAAATAAATGTAAATTTAGCAAATAAAAATGTTTTTTTTGGTCTTAATGATGTTGGTAAGACTAACTTTCTGCAAGCACTGAGATATGTATTTGACAAAGATATTCGTAAGCTAAATTTATTAGACTCTGATTATCACAATAAGGATATTAATAATCCAATTGAAATAATTATTACACTAGATATAAGCGACAGTACTTGTATTGATAACCAAAAGTTGCGTGCTCAATTAAAAGGAGCACTATCAAGTTCTGAAAAAAAGGTGTACATAAAACTGATTGCTGAATTTGATTTAAAGGAATTAGTTGGATGTGCAATGCTGTATTGGGGTGGCAATCTTAATGATTTACACGAAATGAAACAAAGAGGATACATGTATGAAATAGATTATGTATTTAATGTATTGTACATCGATTCTTACGTTAATCTATATGCTCTATTCAAAAACAATGTAAACTTACTGATTAAAAATGACAGTGATGCTGACAAAGGAATATTAGAGGATATTAATGAAACGGTAAATATTCTTAATTCTCATATTTCCTCTTTGTCTGGAATCAAAGAGTTTGAGAGGAAAGTCACTCCTGAATATAAAAAATTCAAAAATGAGGATGTTTCAGTTTCAGTAAAATCCGAAATTGCTGTTAAAGGATTGTATTCAAATATCATTCCCTATATTAAGTATGACAGTGACTCTAACTTATACCCAACCGCCGGGGAGGGGCGAAAAAAACTACTTGCTTATTCAATTTTTGATATTATCTCGGATGAAAGTGCAGAAAAAAAAATAAATATATTTTTAGTTGAAGAGCCTGAAAATCACCTGCATAAATCAATGCAAATTGCATTGTCGCAGATATTATTTACAGACGAAAAGTATAAATATCTATTTGTATCTACACATTCTCCATTTGTGTTGTATGAAATGGATTCTGTTAATCTTGTTCGTATTTATAATGAAACTAAAATAAATAGTGCCAGCTCATTTTATAAAGTACCTGATGAATACGAAAAAAACAGAAAAATACTCAATCGTAGTTTATCTGAAGCTATTTTTTCAGATAGAGTACTTTTAGTTGAAGGTCCATCTGAATTGATATTGTTTGAAAAAGTTTTATCTTGTATTAATCCATTTTACGAGGCTGAAGGTGCGTATATATTAGCAGTGGGTGGAATAGCATTTAAAAAGTATATTGTTATTTTAGATGAGTTAAAAATACATTGTGTTATTAAAACCGATAATGATCTTCGTCATGTTAAAAGTAGTGACTCTTATAGTGTATTAGGATTTACTCGTTGTAATAAGATTATTGGAGAAGATTTATTGCCATCTAATCAAATATCTCAAAACACAGTTTCTGCTAAAAGAAAACTGTATAAAGATAATCTTACTAAACTGGATGAAATTCGTGATAAATATTATATATTTTTATCAAAATGTGATTTAGAAAATGATTTGGATGAGATTCTTAAGGATAAATTAGAGGAATATTTGAACACTGATGATGTTATTGGCTATTTACAAGAGGCAAAACATTATCATATGGCTGAATTAGTTGAGAAACTAACCGAAGTTGATTGTAGAAAAATATATGAACATTATAATTTTGCATGTTTAAAAAAGGTGATTTTATGATAATATCACCAATTCAAGAAAGAATTATTTTGACTCCTGGTAATTTAATTGTTAGAGCAAGTGCTGGAACAGGTAAAACCCTTACAATGGTTAAAAAAATCGAAAAAGAAATTGACAGTAATAAAAGTCATAAGGTTGTAACCGCAATTACCTTTACAATTAAAGCAGCACAAGAAATAAAGGAAAGGTTAGTAATTGATTTATCACAGCACTTCATCGGTACAAATAATAGCTTTGCAATTGAAGAAGTAATTAAACCATTTATGAAAGATGTTTATGGAGAAGATTTCAATTTAGTTATGGACACTGATTATTCATTAAAAGTTAATACTTTTGAAGATGGGATAAAGCATATTAAAGAAAATTCCACATTGTGTTCTTACAGGGAGAATAAAAAGAATTTTATTTTTGAATTAGCTCAAATTATCGTTAAAAAATCATTCGCTTGTCAGCTATATTTACAGGCGAAATACTTTAAGATATATATTGATGAATATCAAGACTGTGATAAAGAAATGCATAATTTTTTTATGTATCTGTGTGATCAACTACATATAGAAACATTCGTGGTTGGTGATGAAAAGCAATCGATATATATATGGCGCGGTGCATATCCAGATGCTTTCAGAGGTATTTGGGAGAAAGATAATTTCAAAAAAATCTTCATGATTGATAACTTCCGATCTTGTCAGCAAATACAAAATTATTCCAATTTGTTATGTGAAGAAACTAGAAATTTGTATGTTCAAACTGAGACGGTAGATAATATTATTTGGCTATCGCCTACCAATGCTACTTGGCCAGCTGAAATAATAAAACATATAGATACTTCACAAAAGTCTGCACTATTGAGATTTAGAAATAATAATGCTAAAAGTGGAGCAGCAAAGTTAATAAGTCAAGGAATGGATTGTGTTTATATTCCAAAAATACCTATAGCAGATATTACAACTGAATCCGCATGGTTATATTCTGCAATAGCAAAATATATAATTTTAGAAAAGTATTCTGTTTATGATTTTATTTCAGAGATTCCTGTTGAGGGTGATGTGTCAAAGAAAACAGTATCAACAATTAAAGTGTACATAAAAAATATTGAAGTTGGATTAATAGAAGATATTGATGTTTTTGAAACACAGGTTAATATATTTGCGAATTATCTTGGCTATTCACTAAGGAGAGATCATGTTGAAAGATTGTTTCAAACAATTTCAGATAGTTCTTTCCATGTTGCATTTGAGCCTGAAAAGTTTAATCATATAGCTATTACCTTTCATTCATCAAAAGGATTGGAGTTTGACCAGGTAATTATATTTGCAGAAGATTATAGATTATCAGATATGGAAAATATTTATAATCACTATGTTTCTGTAACAAGAGCTAAGACCAAATTAATAATAGTTAAATTAAATAACAATAATGCAAATATGTTTCAAAAAAATATTGAGGCAATATTATCCGAGAGAAATTCAGAACTAAGTAATTTAGTTACGTTTTATTAAAAATAAGGATTTTATTAGTAGGATAACTCTTTTAACTATATTATATGAAATTGATAATATAGTTAAACATATTAATTTGGTATGATAATTTATCACGCTTAGGCTCTGGGGGCCTTATCCATCCTATAACACAACATCCCCGCGTCGTCACAAGCTCCTAGGTTGCCCGAAGCGAGAATACATAGAAGAAAAGCTAAAGAAGTTTGATAGATTACACAGGCAACACATCTCTTTCGCTAACCGAGCCGGCAAAGTCCGAGCCTAAGAAAAGAGCTTTCTAAGGCTCAACCATTACCTGTAAGCTCAAGAGCGTCGGTGATGCGGAGACGTTAAGTGAAATTGGCTAAGAAAAAAAATAAAGGAGTGAGAAAATTGTCAAGGTGGGTTATACAATTCGAAGATCATCCTGTGCACCAAATAATAAGTGATGTTCTTGATTCAACAAATGAAGCATTAGAGGCAGTTCAAAATAATCCAGATGTAATAGAACATTGTCATAGGATAAAGCAAGTACTAAATCAAGCAAATCACGTGTTAGCAGATTGCGATCCAATAATGGTTTCTATAAAGACATTAGATAATTTAAATAACACTATTAATAATATTAATAACGAAATCAAAGCGTTTATCAGTAACAATAATATAGGACATCTTAATAATGCAAATAATCAAATTGATTCTGTATTAATATTTATAAGTGACCTATTTCAAAACTTGATATTTAACAATTTAGAAGGGTCAAAGGAGTCGATTTCTTCCTTTAGAAAATCAGTAGGTCAATATCTTAGACATGTTGAAGAAGAATATAAAAAAACGGAAGCGATTAAAGAAGAACTTGAGCAAGGTTTTAGAGAACTGGGATCAACTGTAGACATTCAAAAGAATAGGTTAGACACAGCAATTTCCGAGTTTCAGAGTCAATTTTCTACTGCAGAAGAAAACAGAAAGACTCAGTTTTTTCAAGAAGAAGAAAAACGACAGATAAACTATAATAGTGCAACAGAAGAAAGAAAAGAGGAGTTTGATCAAAAAATAAGTGAATTACAGAATAGTTATGAATCACTTGTTAAAGATCTAGAGTTAAATAACCAAAAGATTGAAAGAGAATCTAATAAAAAACTACAGAAGTATATTGAAAAGTTGGAAGAATATAAAGTTTATGCAGAAAATCTTATAAATGTAATAGCTAATACTGGTATGGCAGGTGGTTATCAAAAAATCGCTGACGAGGAACGAAAAGCCGCAACATTTTGGCGTACTATATCAGTCGGATCCTTGGTAGGTTTGATTATATTTGCAGTCGCAACTTTCTACTTGGCTCTATCATCTCAGTTCGAATGGACGCAGTTTGCAGCAAGAATTTTCGTTGCAGCTACTTTCGGTGGATTATTTGCTTACTCATCAAAACAAGCTAGTGATCATAAGAAATTGGAAAGAATAAATAGAAAAACTGAACTTGAGTTAGCTACTATAGATCCTTACTTAGTAGGATTACCAGAGGACAAAAAATATAGAATAAAGGAATTGATGGCTGAAAGATTGTTTGGAAAAGATAACAAAATGGATTCTAAAAATGAGGATTTATCGGATGATGCTACTGATCTATTAAAAACAGC
This sequence comes from uncultured Bacillaceae bacterium, assembly GCA_964538675.1. Lineage (GTDB taxonomy): Bacteria > Bacillota > Bacilli > Tepidibacillales > Tepidibacillaceae > CAZIGM01. The sequence continues at coordinate 64,597 of CAZIGM010000005.1, forward strand.
ATTTGATACAGTACAAATGATGATTAAGAAGGTCTAAACTGCCAACTTCACTTAACACAATATCCCCACTTCGGTGTAGCAAAGAAGTAGATTCATTGGAAGTACGCCTCGGTCGCAAGTAGCTAGAATACAAAGAAGTAATACATAGAAGTTTGATAGATTAATCAGCGACACACCCTTTC
>CAZIGM010000006.1:0-61691 GCA_964538675.1 uncultured Bacillaceae bacterium
AATGGAAAATGATTACGAATAAAAATCAAATTATTAATAATAATTTATTTATAAATAAATTAGATAGTTTATTAATTTCACTTGGTATAAACGATTAACTATTGAGTGGGTGAATAATAATGGATGTAATCTTATTAGCAATTATTTTAGGAATCTTTGCGGGCGTAGGATTAATTATTTATGAAAGAGTAGTTAAAAGAAATGAGTTAGTTACCTTAGAAGCATCTTCAACTGATGTTTTAAATAATTCTAGTAAAAGGGAAATTAAAATAGTAACAAATAGTGAAAAAAGATTAATAGATTACTCTATTTATAAAATGAATTTTAAGGAAAGAATATTTTATTTTGCTTTGGCTGGTTTAGTTTTATTTATAATTGGTTTTATATTTTATCATAATCTGCTAGTTTCATTTTTTCTTGCACTGCTTGGTTTTTTTTATCAGAAAATAAAAGTTAAAGAATTGATTGCTAGCAGAAAACTAGAACTGACATTGCAATTCAAACAATCATTATATTCACTCTCATCGGCTTTAGTTGCTGGTAAATCTGTAGAAAATGCTTTTAAAGAGGTAATAGAAGATTTAAAGATACTTTATCCCAACCCAAATACTTACATAATTAAAGAATTTGAAATAATAAGTAGACGTTTTGAAAATGGGGAGCCAATAGAAAATGCGATTCAGGATTTTAGTAGAAGAGCAGATGTGGAGGATATTAATAATTTTGCGGATGTGTTTATTACTTGCAAAAGAACCGGTGGAGACTTAGTAGAGGTTATTAGAAGAACTTCAAATATAATAAGTAATAAGATTGAAACTCAACAAGAGGTAACTGTATTAATCTCGCAAAAAAAACTGGAAGCTAGAATATTAAGTATTGCACCATTTGCTATTGTTGCTTTAATAAGTTTTAGTTCAAAAGATTATATGGAACCTTTATACCAATTTGGAATAGGAACAGTAGTTATGACTATTTCATTAGTTATTTTAGTTATTTCTTATTTATTGTCTAGATGGATTATGAATATAAAGGTGTGATTGTTTGTTAATTTTATTAGCTATTATTACATTTATACAAATACTGTTTATTGTAATTCTATCTATATTAGTGCGGGGTAGATATAAAGCACTAATTAAGGAGTATGAGGGAAGCCTTCAATTTGTCTTTTTGATTGCACCATCTCTTTATTTAATTGATAAATTAAGTTTAGTGGAACGTTTTCCAAAGTTAATAGCTAGCATTCATCTTAAAATAATAAAATTATATGGAACTAATAATGCCTCTATATATACAAAGGTATTTGTAGCCCAATTAATATCTGCTATATTAATATTTTTATTATTATTTTCTCTTGTAGCATTAATTAATAAGGATCTGTTTTTGTTCTATTTTGGATTCGTCTTTGTTATAGTTATTACTTTTTTATTAATCAAAGAATTAGATAAGAAAATTAGAAAAAAACAAGAGCAAATTATTATAGAATTGCCCGTGTTTATTAATAAGGTTACATTATTAGTTAATGCTGGTGAGACTATTCAACAGGCAATAATAAGAAGTGTGGAACAAAAAAAGAATTTAGAAAATAGCTATCTATATAAGGAATTAGAAATATCTATTAATCAGATGAGGAATAGTATTCCTTTTAATCAAATTTTAGAAGATCTTAGTAAAAGATTTTCTATGCAAGAAATATCCATCTTTACAACTACTATTTTATTAAATTATCGTCGTGGTGGAAATGATTTGGTTACTGCATTAAATAGATTATCTCAAGATCTATGGGGAAAAAGAATATCACTATGTAGAATTCTTGGAGAGCAAGCCTCGTCTAAATTAGTCTTTCCTATGACATTAATTTTTATTGTTGTAATGATTATTATTGCAACTCCAGCAATTATGCTTTTCTAAAGTTTAACTTTATTTTAAGGAGGGATATTATATGTTGTTAAATAAGCAAAAAGTAAAGGATTTTTTAAAAAATGAAGAAGGTATGGGCACTTTAGAAGTATTACTAATAGTTGCGGTATTAGTCGCTGTTGCTCTTTTATTTAGGGAAAAGATAATAGATTGGGTTAGTACTTTACTAGAGAAATCTGATTCACAGATTGAACAATTTTAGATGATATGTTCGAATAATCTTTAATTTCATCCAGATATGATTAGATCCCCACTTACACACAAAGTGTGCAAGTGGGGGAAAATGAATTTAGGATAAGTCTCACTAGAATTCAGATGTAGTTAAAACTCCATCTGAATAAAGTTCGGCTTTATAAGGGGCTCTAAATATGATTAGGACAAATTCGGTAAAAGGGTTTATGAAAAGTAAAGAGGGGAGCTTCACAATAGAAGCTTCCTTAGTATTTCCGATAATATTTCTATTAGTATTGTCGATGATTTTCATAAGTATGTATATCTATCAAAAAGCTTCACTATATTATATAGCATCTTGTACAGCTGATAGAATTGCATTTAATTGGAATAATAGTTATAAAGATTTCTCTACTGGTGAAGTAGCGTTTGGTAAGTATGAAGATAGTCTATATTGGCGTTTAACGGATGATAGATTATTAGATTCATTGTTAGTTTTAACTAATGACTATAAACCAATTGAAGTTAATATTAATGATAATAACTCTATAGGTGATTCACTTCCAGAAAATAAACTAATTAATAATGCTGGATATTTACCAAATGGAGTTAATGGGAAAATAATTTATCATAACTATGTTCAAAGAGAAATTATTGTTGAACTTGAGAGTCAAATAAAAATACCAATATTTATTGCTAACCTTGTGGGAGATAAGATTAATGCTAGAGCTGAATCGACAATAACTGAACCTGTAGAATTTATTCGTACTATAGATTTTGTGCGGAGATATTCACATATATTAGAGGAAAATAAAGATAAAGTAAAAGATATTCTTAGTAAACAAAAGGCAAGAAAATAAGAGTATAATATAATTTTTAGAAGAGGTGTATTTTTTGAAACATCTACATAAATCTGAAAGAGGTTCAGTCTCTATATTTCTAATAATTATCGTAACAGTTATCTTTTTCTTTAATGCAATTTTAATAGATTATGTAAGAATAATTACAGCAAGTTATCAGACAGAAAGAGCTGTTAAAGCTGCTGTTAGATCTGTTCTTTCCTCATATGATACTGATTTATATGATAGTTATGGTTTATTCGGGATTAGTGGCAATGAAACAGAAATATATAATGATACATTAGAAAAGAATATTGGTAGTCCGTTTGGAGACTTTAATTTTATAACGATTAAATTAGATGATAGTGAATCATCAATAGATACAGATTATGAATTAGCTTATCATACTGTGTTTAAACAGCAAATATTAGAGGAAATGAAATACAAAGCACCAATAGATTTTACGATAGATATTTTAAATCAATTTTCATCATTATCTTTAGCTATGAAAGAAGCATCGAATACAACATCAATTCTTACTGATATAAACACACAATATGAAACAAGGAATAATTCATTAAGTAACGCAATTAGTTATAGAAAAAAAGCCTCGGAATTGGTTAGTAATAATACAAGTAGCCAATTAGAAGAAATTATAATGAATTATTATAATTATCAAAATAGTGTGACTGAATTAATAAATTTACCTGATGAAGTGGATGAAGAAGATAAAAACCAGATTAAGAAAGAGAAGGAAGAGTTGGAAAGAAATATTACAGAATATAAACAAAATGCAATAAATTTATCAGTACAGTTATACAATTATTATTTTCTAAATTTAACCGATTATATTACTTATTTAAGTAATGCTGAAGCCATTCTAAAGATTGCGTTAAATGCAAACGAAGAAATGAAAAATATTATCAATAATGCAAATTCAAGTGCTAACAATGAACATTATGACAATGTTAGTAAAAATACGGTAAATACTATGGAAGACACTAGTCAAGCAATTAACAATATAAAAACTATTAATGAAAATATTAGTAAAAATCAAGGCCTTCCTTTATCTGATGAATATTTTACTAGTTTTAGTAATGAAATATTAGAACAAAAGCAATTATATCAAGATCTTGTTGTAAAGTTGGAATTGCTAAGTAAACAAGTACCTAATGTATTTAACAATAGTAGTAATATCAGCGAATTAGAAATATTAAAGAATGAAATTAGTGGGATATTAAGTAAATACAATACTTCTTTTGGGGATTATACAAATCCTAAAAATAAGATATCAGAAAAAGAGAATGAATTAATTAATATTTCGCAAGAACTTGAATCAGAAAAAGAAGCTTTAGAAATTCAAGGGGAGACAAGTTTAAACAAGGTACTAGAATTAATCAATTTTGTTAGTACTATAAAAAATCAAAATGATGATTTTATAACGCTTAATCAAAAATTTAATAAATACAAGAATTTTAATAATTCTATTGAATCAGAGAATAATAACAATTCTTTTAATAACATCCCTGATGAAGCAATAGGTAAAGCAACAAATGAAATGGATAATATATTTTTAGAATTAGCTAGCATTATTGATGATATTAGAAATGATATATATATTGAGGAATACACATTTGCAAGATTTAATCATATTAATCCTTCTAACTATAACAATCTTATTTCTGGAACAACTGATAATATTCAATTTGATGATGATGCGTTAATAGATTTATTAGATGTATCTAGTCAAGAAATTGAGTATGTTATTTATGGTTTTAATAATGTGGGGGGGAATTTTTCTTGTGCATTAAGAGATATATTTATGATTAGATTAGCAATTAATTTAATTGAAGCTTTTTCAAATCCTAGAGTATTAGCTGCCACTAATCCATTGATAATACTTTTAGAAGCTACAATATATTCTATATCTGTTTCAACCACAGATTTAATTAATATTTTACAGGGAAAAGAAGTACCACTTGCCAAAAAGCTTAACAAAGTTAGTTATGATTATGAGAATTACCTTAGGATATTGTATCTTGTTAGAGGTAATGAGGAGAACAAGTTATCTAGAATTCAAGCATTGATTGATTTTGAAAGTGAGAGAGATTTAACGTTAATACCAACATACATAGTAGGAGGTGTGAAAGTATCAATAGATTTGTGGTTTTTACCAGGAGTAATGAAAGCATTAAGCTATGTTACCATATTAGATGGACAAGTAGATAAAAACAGGTATTTCATGAATAAGATTGCGGCTATATCTTATTAGTAAAATAAAATAATAAAAATACTTTATTTGGCACATAATAAATCTCAAATAATAGGAAAAGAGGTATATTATGTTTGAATATAATGATATTTGGCAACTTGCAATAAAAAGTATTGTAGCTGTTTTGGTATTGTTTCTCTTAACAAGGTTAATGGGTAAGAAGCAAATTTCACAGTTAACATTTTTTGATTACATCGTGGGAATTACAATCGGTTCAATTGCAGGACAATTTGCAATTAGTAATACAATACCGTATTTAAATGGTATTGTAAGTTTGACTATATGGGCAATGGTTCCTATCTTAATCTCTTACGTTTCCTTAAAAAGTTTAGGAGCTAGAAAAATATTAGATGGGGCTTCAACAATACTTGTTCAAAACGGTAAAATAATCGAGGATAATATTAGAAAAACTAAATTAAATATGAATGATATATTTGAAGAATTAAGAGTTAAAGGGGCATTTAATGTAGCTGATGTAGAGTTTGCTATTCTTGAAACAAATGGGAAAGTTAGCGTACAGCTTAAATCACAAAAACAACCAGTAACTCCTTCTGACTTAAGTATCCCTACTCAATACAAAGGACTATCTGCCAATCTTATTTTAGATGGAGAAATAAGATATGAAAATTTAAAGTTAGTGGAATTAGATGAAACATGGCTTATGAATGAATTAAAGAAGGCGAAAGTAACTTCACCATCTGAAGTTTTATTAGCGTCACTTGATACAATGGGTCAACTGCATATCGATAAAAAGAATAGTGATCCAGTACCTTTGAACGTGTTTGAGTAGTATATAAAAATGGTTAATAAAATAAGAAATAGTATTGGGAGTTAGCTTCTATTATATTTATTGGAGTGATAAGGTGAAAATATTTAAAAAAAATAAGGGTAGTATAGTGGTAGAAGCTACTTTGATTCTACCCATTTTTTTAAGCTTTCTTCTTATTCTAATTGCATTCATAAAAATTTCAATAGTCGAAATGGAATTAACAAGTGCAATATCTGAGGCTACAAAACAAATAGCTACTCATATGTATCCAATTGGTATTTTATATGATGATTTTAGTGAAACAGAGGCAGGAGAAGTAGTCGAAGAAGCTGTTAACACACTCAATGATTCCAATGAGAAATTATTGGGAGCTAAAGAATTTATTAATCAGTATTCTCATTTATTACCTGATGAAATCAATAATTTAATAGATATAAGTGATAAATTTAGGACAGATGTTAATGAAGTCTATGATAAGACGTTAAGTTCGTTTTTTCAGCCAATTGTGGATCATTATGTTGATGATTCTATAATTAGACTTGAACATTTTCAAATAACAAAAGTAGTTTTACCAGATTTAATAAATGGTGACCAGCCCTATTTTGGAATTGAAGTTCGCTATGATATGCCATTAAATGTACCTTTTTTTGATAAATTAATTACTTTTAAAAAACAAGCTTATGAGAGAGTTTGGTTAGGCGATAATATCGTTTCTGACAAAACTATTAATAATTCAGAAGATGAGAACGTAGTTGATGAACAGGAAAATGAAGAAGCAGATGATGAGATTTCAGATGATGACAAGGATATGTATTTAAAAATCGACTCGATTACTTCACCAGTTCAACGGGGACATAAGACTAGAATTATTGCAGAAGGGCCTAAAAATAGAACTGCTTCTATTAACATAATGTATAAAAGTGGATTTGTAAAAGAGGTTAAAGCTTCTTTTAATAATAAGGGTATACTCATCTCCGATATTATCATTGGTGGTCATTCAAATGAAGGAATATATCAAGCTATTATTACTGTAGATAATTTGAAAGATAGTATAGAATTTGAAGTTTTGTCTAAGGACAATATGGATTCTTATTTATTAAACAGAAAAGATAAAGCTGGTAAATGAGTTGAAATATATTATACGGTTTAAATAAAGTTTAGATTGAGAGGCTAATAGATATGGGAATACAATATGTTTTACTAATGTTTTTTATAGTAATTGCTTTCTATATAGATATAACCAAGGGGAAAATACCAAATATATTAACTTATTCAACTATTCTAATTGGTTTAATCTATCATCTAATTGTAGGTGGATTAAGTGGTTTATTATTTTCTCTACTAGGTATGTTAATCGGTTTTAGTATATTTATATTATTATATATATTCGGTGCTATAGGTGCTGGGGATGTTAAATTATTTGCGGCAATAGGATCTTTAGCAGGAATTGAATTTGTATTATATTGCAGCATGTATTCTATTATCTATGCTGGAGTTATAGGAATAATTATTCTTGTTTGTAAAAAGGAGTTTATGACCAGAATCGTTAATGTGCTTAAATATCTTATTAATTTGGTTTTATTTCGTCAAGCAGGAAGTATCAAATCTATAAAGAACAAAGAAAGTCTAACCTTTCCTTTTATGTATGCTGTATTACCAGCAGTAATTACAACATTAAGTCAGTATCTTGATGTTATAGCTTTATTTTAATAATTTAAATAGTAATTATTTTTTTAATCTATTTGACAATAGGTTAAAAAAATTTTACAATCGTGGTAATACCACACAAATATAAAGGTAATACCATAATAGAAAGCAGGTATACATATGTTAAATATAAATAAAAGTTCTTCAGAGATTGTTGAGAACAAACTTATAAGATTAATCTTAAACGGCGAGTATTCTCCAGGAAATACACTACCTTCAGAACGAGAATTAGCAATAAAACTTGAGGTTAGTCGTCCAACATTGAGAGAAGCTATTCAAAGATTAAAAAGAGACGGTTGGATTACAGTAAAAAAAGGACAAACTTCGGTTGTAAATGATTATTGGAAGAATGGGAACTTGAATACTTTAGCAAATATTATTCAAAATAATAAACAAATAACTAATGATTTTACAATTTATTTATTGGAATTAAGATTAGCATTAGTTCCTACATTTGTTAAAGAGGCTGTAGGTAAATATCCAGAAAAGGTTGTTGCGCTTTTATCAAATACAGATTCATTAGAGGATAATTCTCATGAATATGCAAGGTTTGATTGGAAATTACAAAAGAAAATTGCTGAATTATCTTCAAATCCAATATATTTACTTATTTTGAACAGTTTTGATGACATATACGTAAATTTAGCCAATAAATATTTTTCGAAAGAAGAGAATCGTAATAGTTCCTTATCCTTTTATAAAACTCTTTTAAAGAGTGCAATGAAAGAGGATGTTTCCTTATCAAAAAAAATTACAATTGAAGCAATGAAAAAAAGTATAGATTTATGGAAAAAAAGTGAGGAGGATAAATAATGCGCAGGTGGAATGGTTGGGGCGATGAGACGGTTGATTATGTTATTACAGATCATGTAAAGAATTTATTAGAAGAATGGGTAGGAAAGCCTAAAGCACCAAAAGATTTATCATTAGATGAGTTGAAATTAAGAGTGCCAGATTCGAGATTGAAGGATAGTAATCTTATTAATACGGATGTTGAAGAAAGAATAAAACATAGTGTGGGGCAATCTTTTTCAGATTGGGTAGCGATAAGGACAGGAGAAAATCTAGTTTTTCCAGATGGTGTAGTTTTTCCACAAAACAAAGATGATATTAGAGAGATATTGGAATATGCAAAATCAATAGATGCAATAATTATTCCTTATGGTGGAGGCACTAGTGTTGTTGGTCATTTAAAAGTACCAATTACGGATAAACCAGTAATTTCTGTTGATATGAGACGAATGAATAAGCTCATAGATATAGATAAAAAAGGCTGTATTGCTAACTTTGAAGCTGGAATAAATGGGCAAGAGCTTGAAGCAAGCTTAAGAGCGGAGGGTTTTACGTTAGGTCATTATCCTCAATCCTTTGAATTATCTTCTCTAGGTGGTTGGATAGCATCAAGATCATCTGGACATTTTTCTATGAAATATGGAAGAATAGAAAGAGTTTTTGTTGGCGGGAATGTAGAAACACCGAATGGAAGAATTGAAATACCTTCGTTTCCAGGTTCCGCTGCTGGACCAGATATAAAGGAGATAATGCTTGGCTCGGAAGGAAGATATGGAATTATTACAGATGCAAAGGTTAAAATATCTCCTTTACCAGAGACTGAAAGTTTTAATGCTGCTTTTTTTAAAAACGAGAAAGATGCAATAAATGCAGTACGTCAAATTTCACAAGCATCTATCCCTTTAGCAATGATGAGACTTAGTTTAGCCAATGAGACTGAATCAACACTTAATCAACTTGATCCAAGTTTTATTATCAATTCATTGCATAAATACTTATCCTTAAATGGTGCTAAAGAAGAGAAGTGCTTATTAATATATGGAGCAATCGGAGATAATAAAAGTGTTGCTTTTAACTTAAAGCAAGCTTTAAAAGTAATTAAACAGAATAATGGAATTTATGTAGGGTCAACAATAGGAAAGCATTGGTACAAGGATCGTTTTCATTACCCATATATTCGTAATACTTTATGGGAGATAGGGTATGCATCTGACACCTTAGAAACGGCAAATATATGGAGTAAGATTCCTGAAACAGTCTCTAATATTGAAAATAGCATTCGTCATGCACTAAAAGATATTGATGAAAAAGTTTATGTGATTACTCATTTATCACATATATATCCTCATGGTTCAAGCATCTATACATCATATATATTTAGAATTTCTGATAATCCAGAAGAGACCTTCGCTCGTTGGGGAAAAATTAAAAAGACAGCAAGTGAGGCAGTAGTAAAATCAGGAGGAACTATAAGTCATCAACACGGTGTCGGTATTGATCATAAGCCATATTTAGTAGAGGAAAAAGGTCAATTAGGAATAGATATAATAAAAAATATTGGCAGTACTTTAGATTCAGAAAGCATTATGAATCCTGGAAAATTAGTATAAAAGGGATGATTGATAATGAAACGCAATGAGATTATTAATAAATTGTCAAATGAATGGGATATTATAATTATTGGTGGAGGCATAACAGGGGCTGGGATATTTAATGAAACAAGCAAACAAGGATATAAAACATTATTAGTTGAACAGCATGATTTTGGCTGGGGAACATCCAGTCGTTCAGCAAAACTAGTTCATGGAGGTTTAAGGTATTTAGGTCAAGGACAAATAAAAACGACATGGCATTGTGTTACTGAGCGGGAAAAATTATTAGCTGAATATAAAAATTTAATACAACCATTAAGATTTTTATATCCAGCATATAAAAAAGATATAACATCTCACCTTCTAGGTTTAGGTTTAACATTTTATGATTTAATGGCTGGTAGAAAAGATCATTTATATCACGAAAAAATTGATTTCTTGATGCAAGCACCATCATTAAAAGAAAAAGACCTCAGAGGAGGTTATAGCTTTACCGATGCTACGACTGATGATGCGAGATTAGTTCTACGTGTAATTAGTGATGGAGAAAATAATGGTGGAGCAGCGATAAATTATTTATATGTTAATGACTTTATAAAAAATAATAACGGACAGATTAAAGGAATTAATGCGATAGATAAAGAGAATGGAAATAAATATGAAATTAAGGCTAAGGTAGTAATTAATGCAGCGGGAATATTTTCGGATATACTAACCTCGAAAGTAGGTAAAAAACCCATTTTACGAAAATTACGAGGTAGTCATATTATATTTCCACATTGGCGATTTCCATTATATCAAGCGATAAGCTTTACTCATCCAATCGATGGAAGACCTTTATATGTGATACCATGGCAAGGTATGACTTTGTATGGTACTACAGATTTAGAACATAGTGAAGATATCTATAATGAACCTAGAATAAATAAAAAAGAAAGTGAATATTTATTTGCAGCTTTAGAGGATTTTTTCCCTTCATTAAACTTAACAAAAGCTGATGCTATATCAACATTTTCTGGAGTTAGATCAGTAATAAACACAGGTAAAGAAGATCCATCCAAGGAATCAAGGGAATATAATATTTCTTCTGAAAGCGGTTTAATATCTGTTATGGGGGGTAAATTAACTACATTTAGACTAATTGCTTTAGATGTAATACGTGAAATAAATAGATACATTCCTAATCCAAAGAAGGAAAAATCTAACAAGTTATTTAAAAAAATTAATGAGAATAATCAAAATTCTGAAACATTTAATAGATTATATAGAACCTTTGGAAATCAAGCTAAAGAGATTATTAGTAATGAGGAATTATTATCTTTAGGATATATCGAGAATACAGATGTGATGTGGGCTGAATTGATTTGGTCTGCAAGAAGTGAGCAAGTAGTTCATTTAGAAGATTTAATGCTCAGAAGAACTAGATTAGGATTAACTACAGAAAATGGCGGAATTCATCTTTTTGATAAAATAGAGAAATATGTTGCAAAAGATTTGAATTATGACAAAATAAAATTTGAAGAGGAAAAAACTAAGTATTTAAAGTTGTGGCAAGATTTCTATAGTCCGGATTTATTATAATAAAATTCTGGGGAGGTATGTATGATTAAAAAAAATTTACTTGCTATTGACGTTGGAACTCAAAGCGTACGAGCTATTGCATTCAACTTAAAAGGAGAAATAGTTGACTACTCACAAGTTATCTATGAATGTCCTTATCTTTCACCTAGTCCAGGGGTAACAGAGCAAGACCCTGAATATTTCTGGGAAAAGTTATGTGAAGCATGTAATAACCTATGGGCACAAAAAAAAGTATCTTCAGAAACTATTGCTGCAGTGTCTATTACTACTCAAAGAGGAACTGTAATTAATTTAGATAAAAATGGAGAGCCATTAAGAAAAGCAATTGTATGGTTAGATCAGCGAAGAGCAAAAGAATTACCTAGTCTGGGATATGTTTGGGATACTATTTTTAAAGTAGCAGGATTAAGGAAAACATTACATTCTCTTCAAACAGAAGCTGAGGTGAATTGGCTAAGGGAGAATGAACCAGATTTATGGGAGAAAACAGAACATTATGTATTTTTATCAGGATACTTATTATACAAACTAACTGGAAAGATTGTCGATTCAGTAAGTAGCCAAGTAGGATATATACCATTTGATTATAAAAAGCTAACTTGGGCAAAACAGAATCATTGGAAGTGGAAAGCTCTACCTATTGATAGAGATAAATTACCAAAGCTTATTCCTCCAGGCGATATAATTGATACTTTAAGCAAGGACATTGCTGACAAACTCGGATTACCTGAAGGGACACCAATTATATCTGCAGGCTCCGATAAGGCTATGGAGGTTATTGGTTCTGGATGTTTACGTCCAGATCAAGGCTGTATTGGCTATGGAACAACTGCCACTATAAATATTAATTCAGATAAATATGTTGAACCTATATCATTATTACCTGCTTATCCTAGTGGGAAAGATGGTACATATAACCTTGAGGTTCAGATATATAGAGGTTTCTGGATGGTTACATGGTTTATAGAACAGTTTACTGATAAGGAACGTGATGAGGCAAAAAGATTAGGTGTACCTACTGAAGTGGTGTTAGAAGAAATGATAAAAAAAGTTCCACCAGGTTCAATGGGTTTAACCTTACAGCCTTACTGGTCACCAGGAATAATCTTTCCAAGTCCTGAAGCAAAAGGGAGTATTATTGGGTTTGGTGATGTACACAAGAAGGAGCATATTTATAGATCAATCATTGAGGGATTAGCCTATTCGATTCGTGAAGGAAAAGAATTGATTGAAAAGAGAAGTAAAGTACCAATTACTGAGATTTATATTAATGGTGGGGGTTCAAAGAGTGATGAAGTTATGCAAATCACTGCTGATATATTAGGTATATCTGTAAACAGACCATATATATATGAATCTTCTGGATTAGGAGCAGCTATATTAGCAGCTGTTGGAGTTGGTCTTTATAAAGATATAGAAACAGCTGTTGAGAATATGACTAACGTAGGAAAGGTTTTTCATCCTAAGCCTGAGGCAGTTAAAACATATGATGATTTATACAAAAACGTATATTTAAAAATGTATAAAAGCTTAAAGCCATTATATAAATCAATTCAAAAAATAACTAATTATCCATCAATACCAAAATAGAATCTAGCACGTTATTCTGACCCGAGCAATGCTGTCATACTGAGCCAAGCGAATAATTTCTTTTGTGCTCATAAAATGTAATCTAAGAAAGAAAGTAAATAATTCAAGCCTGACCCCAATTCCGATATGCAATTTAAACAATCTTTTAAATAAAAAAAAAGAGGTGAGAAGATGAAGAAATATGTGTGTTTAGCTTGTGGGTATATTTATGATCCGGAACAAGGTGATCCTGATAGTGGAATTGCACCTGGAACACCATTTGAAGAAATTCCAAATGATTGGGTTTGCCCTATTTGTTTTGTAAGTAAAGATGAATTTGAACCAATAGAAGACTAAGAAACTGACAATGGTAATTTAATAATAAATAAAGTACAATACATTATTCAAAGATGTAATTGTCCTTTATTTTATTATAATAGTTAGATTCAAGTATCTTGGTTGAATAATAGAATTTACTTTCTACTATCGATGAAATGTAGTTAATATAATCTTCTGTAATATCTGCTTCATTACTTTGAATAAACTCTTTGGTTTTAGTATTAATTATTACAATAGGTCCTATTTCAGAAAATATATCCTTTTTCATAAGAATTCCTGAATCGTATTCGAGTTCAAGCAGATTAGAATCGATGATATTCTCTTCCTCATTTGAAATAAACTCCTTGGTTAGTGAGTTGTATTTACCTTTGTCAGTTATAAAACTTTTATTGTTAAAAATTACAAGTGGCTCAGAATCAGAGAATATATCTCTTCCCATAAGAAGCCTAGAATCATATTCGAGTCCAAGAAGATTAGAAAGTGTAGGTATAATATCAAGACTTGAACATGGTTTATCTATAGTAATTGGCTCCATATCTTTTGTATATAGAATAAAAGTACTTTCATAAAACTCGAAATTTTCTTCGGCTTTATGACCAATAAATTCCTCTATTGTTTCCTCATCAATTCCATAGGGATAATGGTCGGCACTTATAGCTATAAGAGTTTTATCAGCAATACCTTCTTTTTCAAGTTGAGCTAGCAAATGCTCTAGAGCCTTATCAAGCTCAATTTGAGTGGCTAGATAGGCTTGGGCTTGTTCAGAATAGGGTAAATCCTCAACATATTCTTTATTTTTACGAGCCATATTGTTCCCGTCAAAAGAGTATTGCATATGACCACTTACTGTTAGGTAATAGGTATGGAATGGCTGATTATCAATGTATTCTGGAACTGTTTCTTCTATCATCTCAAGGTCAGATGCAGGCCATATCTCTGTAATTTTAAGACCATTTCCGATACCTTTATAATCATAACCTAAATTGGGATGTGATAGATTCCTGTTGTAGTAAGTGTAGGTATGATTATGATAGGCTACCGTCTTGTAATCCAGCTCACTTAACTGATTTCCCATAACAAAAGGTAAATCTATGTTGGCAGATTCAGTAAAACTCCAAACACCTTTTTTCGGAAGTAAGCTTGTTAATGAAACATATTCGCCATCAGAAGTACTTACATCCCAAGAAGGAACATAAAAATTTGTAAAATTATAGCCTTCATTAACCATCTTATATAGGGTAGGAGTTATATTCTCATCAACAGCATAGGATGAAAAGCTCTCAGCCACAATATGGATTAGGTTGTATCCTTCGTATTTACCAGTGTACTCGTTTTTCGCTGTAGGTTCCACATTTGCAAAATAATTATGCATTTCCTTAATAGCTATGTCATCTTCATTTGAGATAAGTTTATTAAAATCAATATCTATAACATTATATTCTATTTCCTCATCTATATTTTCCTCATTAGTATTTTCATTTATTTCATCATCTTGGTATGGATTAAAAGCAGTGACTTCTGGAGTATTTAATGAAGGTGACCATTTAATAACTAACCTTTGCAGATCTAATCTCATGGTAGTAATCATACCAAGTTTTTCAACTGAAAGAACAGGGTTACTATTTTTGAAATATAAGTCATAGGCTGAATTCTGCTCTTTATTACCACTATATATAGTAGTTAAACCTACTACATATATTATTAAAGTAGAACAAATTAATAGATTTCTATATAGTCTATTAATCTTATTAAAGGATAATATCTTTTTTCCTAATGCTAAAACTACTAGAGTAGGCATGAAAAATAATAGTACCCAAATAAGGTTTTGAACGACTATAATCCATATATCTTGTTTGAATTCAAAAATCTGAGAGGCATTTCTAACTGAATAGAAACTATAAAAGGTTTTGAAAATATAGTAATAAATTAACTGAGAAGAGAAAATAAAACCTATTAACGCAAGGAAAAAAGAGGATAAAAAGTAATTAATTCTATTTTTAAAAGAACTACATATTACGAAAAAGATGATTGCTAGAATAAGTGCAAATAGTAAAGAAATAAAAAAACCTATTGCTAGAAAATCTTTATTCGTAGAAAATCTTAATAAGGATTCCATAAAAAATAATGATACTATAAAATATAATAATAAATAGAAATTCTTCATCATTTTTAGCATAAAACAATTCATCCTCTCGTCCCCAATATTTTAACATAAATAAACATGGTATAATGGATGAATTTTAAACTTTAGCTTAATACAAAAAAAGTGAACATAAATTAGTTGAAATGAAAAATCTCAAAATTTCAATCTGAACATGTATTTGTCAACTGAAAAATCCAAGAGAATAAGTTTGCATTAGATCAGGAAAGCCAGTATTCTTCATAATCGATTACTTAAGTGAGTAATTCATAGTATGAAGGAGACTGGCTTTCCTTATGATAGTTCTATTATGAAATTATATTTATACAAATTCGTTAGTGTATAATTTTACTCGACCAATAGAGATCGTGGATTTAACTTTTTAATTCTTGAAGTTGAAAACCATGTAGCTATTATCATACAAACTAGGATAGCTACATTAATAATAATAAGTTCATTGATAGGTATTGTACTAGGTATTCTATAAATTCCCAATGAGCTTTTTGTGACCTTACTAATGACTTCTGAAGCAGTTAATATACTAGTGATAGAGCCTATTAAACAGGATAATAGTGCAATAATTAAATTTTTATTAACGTAGATGATTTTAATCTTGTTAACTGAGAAACCAAATGCTTTATAGATACCTATCTTTTTGGAATCATTACGTACTTGAATCATGACTCGATTAAATACAATTATAAAGATGAGTCCAATAAGGATGACAATTAATGCGTAAATAGTACTTGTAACACTCTTACTTATATTTTGGAACATTGTAAACATCATGTTTTGATTTTCTATTTTTACAGAAGCACCAAAAGCCTTTTGTATATTATTCTTGACTATTTCAGTATTGGCATTGTCATCTTGAATAACGAACGTACTTCTGATGAATCCAATGCTACTATAATTTTCAGATGGCAGTGCGCTGTCTAGAATTAAAAAACTTTCACCACGATTATTTAAAGATTGATATATTCCAGTGATGAGAAAACTTTTTTTATAACCTTCAACATTGATTTCAATATAATCTCCTACATCTTTCTGATAAATCTGAGTCACCTTATAGCTTAGGGCTATTTCATTTTTTGTTGTTGGAGCTTCACCCCATAGAAATGGATATTCAACACCTTTAAAAGTTGAGTATGAAGTTCCTATGAAATAAACTTCACGATCATAGGTAGGGTCATATCTTGAAGAAGCTGTTAATGTTATGCTAGAGTAAGCAACATTAACGCCTTCAATGGTATTAAGTGTTGTTAAAAAATCAGAATGATTCATATTTTCTGAGGTTTGAACTTGTGATACTTGAATATCAGATTTCGCCATACCCATGAGTTCTTTTATAACACCTATATCTTGGAAGGTTGTATTTGTAATAGCACATAAAACAATAATGTAAGTAGCAAGACATAATGTAATCAACATAGATAAAGAAGATTTCTTTTTCATTAATAAATCTTTTATAGAAAGTGAACTTATTATAGGTAACTTACTTCTTGAAACATTAAATCGACTCTTAGTTAATTTTCTCTCTGATGAACCATATTTTATAGCTTGCACAGGCTTAATGCGCGTTGTTTTGTAACTAAGTAGTACAGTAGCAATAAAAATTATAACTACAATAATAATTGAAGCAACTAGGGTTGGCATTAAACCAGAAACTGATTCATTAATATGTCCATAGATATCTGTTAAGCTGTTTGAGATTATCTTACTAATAAAGAGTGAAATTATGAGTGCAAAAGGGATGCAAATGATAGAAATGAACAAATACCTTATGGAATAGATTTTTAATATACGTAAACGTTTAAATCCAAATGCTTTAAGAATACCGATAGTTTTGTATTCTTCATCAATGGCAGTAGTTATAGCATTGGATATGACTAACAGTGATATTATCAAGAGGATAGTACCAACTGCCACTAAAATGGTGCTTAAAATTGATGACATCCCCAAATAACTTGATAAGAAGGTCTCGTGATCAATATTAAGTCCTATTGGTGTATTATCAGTGTAGGTATCCATTTTATTCATTAAATCTAGCTCTGTTTCAGCAGTATAAACTTTGTATTTTATAGAAATTTTGTGTGCATTTCCTTCGAAAGTATTAAATAAAGATTCAGAGATATATAATATACTTGGCTGAAGCATCCCACTACTGTAATGAGCATCAAGAACAAAAGCAGCAACTTCTAGTTCGATATTCTTACCATCCACTATAAATTTTAGTGTATCCCCAAGTTCTATACCACTTGTTTTAGCAAAACCTGTTGGGATAAAAACTTGATTTGATGATGGTGCTAAGGTATTAACACCTTCAACGACTTGAATTCTATTATACTCAAGATTTTGATTATAAGGTTGAAATATACCCAGGATTTGTTGGTCAAGTCTAGTGAGCATGATAGTACTTGCTGGTGTATAGCAAATTTCTGAAAATGAATTTTCTACTTCATCTTGATTATTAAGAAAATCAACAAATGAATTTACTTTTTTATCTTCTGCATTACTAATTATAATACTTTCAGAGGCATTTAGAGATTCGAAAATTTTATCTCCTGTTTGATAAGCATTAATTAATATAAATGAACTTGATACCATTAACATTGTGGTTGTAATCATCAATGCTAGTAAAACAGTTTGCATTTTTTTTCTTCTAAAATATTGAAGTGCTATGCGTATATTAGTATTCATGTTACCACCCCTTTGTTTTTAAGAACTCAAAAATGAATTGTTCTCGTGCTTCAATAGTACCAGGATTAAAAGTATCCAGATTAAGTTCACATTCTATTTTTCCATTACGGATATAAAGAATTCGATTTGCCATACATGCTGATCTAATATCATGTGTTACCATTACGATAGATTGCCCATTCTCATGTAGTGAATTTAAGAGTTCAAGTACTGCTTCTGTCTGCGATGAATTAAGTGCACCAGTTGGTTCGTCTGCAAATAATACTTGAGGCTTATTAATTAGACTTCTTGCTATGGCTACACGTTGTTGTTCTCCTCCAGATAGTTGAGAAGGGTATTTGTTCTTATGGTCAGTAATATTTAATGTCTCAAGGAGTGATAATGCATAGGAATTAACTTCTTTTTTAGAAGACCAATTTGTATAAGCTGGGATAGTAACGTTTTCAAAAATAGTTAAATTATCAATGAGATTAGGTGTTTGGAATATAAAGCCGATTTTATCACGTCTAAATCCAGCCATTTTATTCTCTGCAAAGTCTTGAATCTGAATTCCATCAAAATCTATCTCTCCTCCAGTTGAATGATCTAGTCCGGAGAGTAAATATAATAATGTTGATTTGCCGGAACCTGAAGGACCCATGATAGCTGTAAAATCACCTGCGAATATTTCTGCATTTAAGTTACGAATAACTGGTGTCTCAACCTCACTTGAATAAAAAGTTTTGCACAATTTACTTGCTTTAATAATAGTTGTTTTCATTTATAAATCACCTTCTAATAAAATTTACAGGTTAATCATAATTTCTAATTCCTGTATTGTTATATTTATTTAACACCATAGAAATTGACTAAGGCTTATAAAACTATTAACAATTTATTAACGTTTGACGATTTGATGGTTTTAATGCTAAATTTTAATAAGGAATATAGTTGATGGAGGAGTGTTGGATGAATGAATGAGAAGATATTGATTATAGATGATGAGATTGAATTAGCAGACATAGTAGGGGATTATTTACTTAAGGAAAATTATAAAGTGTATAAAGTTTCTAACGGTTGTTGTGCGATGGAGATTTTTGATAAAGAAAAGCCGAATCTTTTGGTATTAGATCTTATGCTTCCAGACATTGACGGTATGGAATTTTGCAGGTTAATTAGACTTAAATCAGATGTGCCCATTATTATTATGAGTGCTAAGGTTGGTGACATTGATAAAGTTCTTGCACTTGGGTTTGGAGCAGACGATTATATGACCAAACCTTTAAGTCCTCTTGAACTTGTTGCAAGAATCAAAGCACATTTAAGAAGATATCAAAAAAGTCTAGTTAATGAACGAGATGATATATTGGACTTTGGAGTGTTAAAAATATATCCTAAGTCATACCAAGTAGAACTAAATAGTAACAAAATGATTTTTTCTGCCAAAGAATTTGAGGTTTTAGAATATCTAGCCAGAAATAAAGGACAGGTTTTTTCAAAAGAACAAATATTTAATGCTGTGTGGGGATTTGATGATTTTGGTGATACGAGTACTGTAACTGTTCATATCAGACGAATAAGAGCTAAACTTGAGCAGGATAAAAATATTCCGAACTATATTACAACTGTGTGGGGGGTAGGTTATAAATTTGAAGCTTATTAAAACGATTCAGTGGATACTTATTCCATGCATATTGGTTTTGCTATTATTTGTACTTGCCAACTTTGTAGCTCTTGACAAGATAGAACCTTATCAATTAGGGACTACAAGAGTTGATATCAATGATATTGTAGTATATATTGAAGAAAATTTTACAGATCTTAATGAAGTTGAGTTGTCTTCTCTAATTTATGAACAATTAGATAAACAGTATGCAATCACGGTGATTGACTTGATGGGTGAAGTACAATATACAAATACTGATGAAGAAGCCAAAAAAGTTATTTTACAAGAAGCATTATATTTTGATTATTACTATACAACTCAAAAGAAAAATATATATAAAGCAGCATATCCAATTATTTCGAATGAGAGTGCCCTAGGGTATATCATTATAGAAACAGGTTTGGATACTCTAAGAACTGAAAATTATACTAATAAAAGTCAGCGTGTTAAAATTTATATTATTACAGTGATAATTCTATGTGGCCTATGGTTTGGTTTAAATGTATATAAACAGAGTTTAGAAAAAAAACAGCGAAGAAAAACAGTAGAGTTAATTCGCAAAATAGCTATTGCAGATTTTGATATTAAGCAAGATCCGAAGAGCAAAATAGATAAAACAATATTTTCTGCTTTAAAATCTATGACGGATGAATTGGCATATCTTTTAGATGAAGAACAAAAGTATCGGGATATGCAACAAAAATTCATTGCAATGATTTCCCATGAACTTAAAACACCTATTGCTTTAATAAAAGCTTATGGTGAAGCTTTAAGAGATGATATTGGCAACTCAGAAGCTGATAGAGAAAAGTATATTAAGGTTATTATTGACAAATCTGATAAATTAGCTTACCAAACAGATGAGATTTTTAAGATCACCCTAAAAGAACTTAATCAGTTCAAATTCAAATTTGAAGAAAAATATGCAAATGTAGTTATTAGAGATATATTTGAACCAATCAAAGAAAAGTATACCGGAAAGCAAGCTATAGAGGTCAGTTATGATATACCGCGAAGCCTAATTAATGTAGATGTAATTCGATTTGAGCAAGTTATTCTAAACCTTTTAGATAATGCTGTTAAACATAATAGAAGTGAAAGTAATATTGTTCTTAAAGCTTGGGCAAACGAATCTTATTTAACCGTACTTGTTGCTGATAAAGGGGAAGGTATTAAACCTAAGGATCTTCCTTATATATTTCAGTATTTTTATCAAGGATCACATAAGGATGTGGATCATAAGGGATCTGGTCTTGGACTCGGCATATGTAAACATATTATTGATGAGCACAAGGGTGAGATTTTTGTGGAAAGCACGGAAAATGAGGGCAGCAAGTTCTATATTGAACTACCATTTGTATAAAAATAAAAATGAACCCAAAATCACCTCAAAATTGATCGATTAATTATTTTATAATATTGGGGAAAGTAATCTTGAGATAGATTCTTTCATCTTTATTACAATTCCTCTATTATGATATCTTTGGGAGGTCAATTCTAGACAATCATTCATATCATCTTCAAAAATAGCAGTTAATTCAGTTGCTGTTTTTTTGTTATAAATAAAAGCATTAACTTCAAAGTCTAATTTAAAGGATCTTATATCCATATTAGCTGTCCCAACAGAAGCGACCTTTTTATCTACTGTAATAGTTTTTGCATGAAGAAAACCTTTTTCATACGTATATATTTTCACTCCTGCATTAATTAGAATACCAGCATTATGATATGTTGCCCAATAAACAAATGGGTGATCAGGTTTGTTGGGAATCATTATTTTAATATCAATACCTGATAAAGCAGCAATTTTTAATGATTCTCTTATACTATCATCAAGTATTAAATATGGAGTTTGAATATAAATGTTTTCTCTTGCACTTTCAATCATGCTAAGGAAGCCATATTTAATATACTCCCATTTTGAATCAGGTCCACTTGATACTATTTGCATACCAATATTTCCATTATGTTTAGGCATTTTAAAAATATCTATATTTAAATCTATTTTTTGTTTGGTTGCATAACGCCAATCTAATAAAAATCTTAGTTGTAAGAAAGAAACCGCTTCGCCTTGGATTTTTATATGAGTATCTCTCCAAAAACCTAATTTTTTATTTTTTCCAAGGTATTCATCTCCTATATTAATACCACCTACAAAACCAATTTCATTATCAATTACTGCTATTTTTCTATGATTTCTATAATTTAAACGAAAATTTATTATCTTTAATATTGATGGAAAAAAAACTGCGTATTCTCCTCCAGCTTCTATAAGAGGTTTTAGAAAACTCTTTCTAAGCATGCGGGAACCCAGTCTATCATAAAGTAATTTAACTTCTATTCCTTCTTTTGCCTTAATAACTAAAGCATCACGAACTTTTGTTCCTATTCCATCACCTTTAATGGTGAAATAATCAATATGAATTTGCTTTTTTGCATTATTTATTGCATCTAATAATGCATTATATTTGTCATGTCCATTTGTATAAATTTCAACAGTATTATTTTCACTAAATGCTGCTTGTTTATGATTGATATACATATTAATCATTTTCTTAAATTCATGCATATCTTCTAACAAAAGTGTTTTACTATTTTCTACTAATTTTTTGTTCTTTAACATGTATTGTTTTAGTACATTATCTTCCTCTTTTTTTAGTGCAAATATTTTTTGTTTATTAAGATTTTGACCAAATATGAAATATAAAATAAAGCCAAGTATTGGTATAAAGAATAATACCATTAACCATGTTAGGGTTGTACTTACATTTTTTTTCTCAATAAATATAATGACTATGGCAAGCAACATATTTATGTAAGGGAATATATTTAAAATAATATCAATTTTATCCATATATATCCTCCTCTACAGTCTAGTTCTTATACTCTATTAGTAATTAGATTATGTAAATATATATAAAATTATATAATATTTACGAGTTAAGTCAATTACTTAAACCATTAACTGATATTAAAGCAAAATTGAAAAATAATTTATTTACTTGATTAGTATTAAAGAGTGACGTAAGATAAATACGATTGTTTTTTTAGAAGAAGCTTAAGGTGTGAATATTATGTATAGATATGTAGTAATAGATGTTGAAACAACAGGGAATAAACCGTATGAGGATAAAATTATTCAAGTTGGAGCTGTGTTAATAGAAAATAATGAAATAAAAGACACTTATTCTTCACTTGTATACACAGATTATCTGATTCCTGAATTTATTCAAGAGTTAACTAGGATTAATAATCAAATGTTAAAATCTGCACCAACAATTGATGAGGTTATGTTACAATTATTGCCTTTATTAGAAAATTCAATTTTTGTTGCTCATAATGCCTCATTTGATTACGAATTTATTCAATTAGCATTAGAAGAGGCAGGCTACATGTCTTTTTCTGGTTTGATAATTGACACTCTTCAATTATCAAAAATATTGTTGCCTATGTCACAAAGCTACAAGTTGGAGATAATTACAGACGAATTGGAGATTATGCATGATAATCCTCATAATGCAATCGACGATGCAAAAGCAACGGCTATTTTATTTATTAAATTATTAGATATATTAAAAGATATGCCTTTAATATATCTCCAAAAACTAAATGAAATATTTAAGAAAAATAATCAAGATTTATCTTTTGTATTAGAAGAATTTATTAAAGAAAAATTAAATAATTATGAAACAAATGAAGATATAAATTTTATTACACATAGTCAAATCGTTTTAAAGAAAGAAATAGAAGAGACAATTACTGAAGATATAGCTATAGATCAGACACAAGTTGAATCAATGTTTGAGATTAACGGACTATTGACAGAAAAATTTCCAGATTTTGAATTAAGACAAGCTCAAAAGGAAATGTCAAAAGAGATATGGAATGCATTTCTAGATAACATACATCTTATGGTTGAGGCAGGAACAGGAACTGGAAAAACTTTAGCTTATTTAATTCCTGCGATTTATTGGTCAAAGGAACAAGGGGAAAAGGTAGTAATATCTACACATACTATTAATTTACAGGAACAATTATTTAATAAGGACATACCTTTACTTAAAGAAATATTACCGTTTGGTTTTTCAGCAACTATTTTAAAAGGTAGAAACAACTATATCTGTCTAAGAAAATTTGAAATTAAATTATTACAATTTAATAGTATTGATTTAAGCAATGAAAATTTAGTTGATATAACTCAAATTCTTACATGGCTCACTTTAACAAACACAGGAGATGTTGAAGAAATTAACTTATCTTTGTCCGGGCGCAATCTATGGAATGAATTGAGAAGCGATGCCGATTCATGTCTAAATCGTTTATGTCCATGGTTTAAGCTGTGTTATTATCATCGTGTTAAGCAAAAAGCCCAGATGGCAGATATTATTATTACTAATCATTCTTTATTACTAACTAACTATAAAACGGAACATCGAATTTTACCTGCCTATAATCGTTTGATAATAGATGAGGCACATCAATTCGAAGGAGTAGCATTAAAACATTTAGGGTATGAATTAAACCAAAATCAATTTAATTATTTTCTATTAAAATATTATAAAGATGCTAAAAACGGCTTTTTAATAAGTGTAGTAAATGAATTATTAAGTTCAAAAAATCCAGATCAAATTAATATAGCAAATAATATTAAAAATGAAATGATACCGCTAATTACTCAAATTAATGATGAAGCGCAGAGCTATTTTGATTTAATCAGTGATTATGTTAATTTAACAGTAAAAAAGTCTGATATTAACAGAAAAACATTAAGAATAGTAGACAAAATTGTTAAAACAAACGAATGGGAAAAAATATTGGGTGTTGCAAATAACGTACAGATTAAATTAACAGAATGGTTAAATCAAATGGAAAACATCAATCAACAAATGAACAGTGTTGGTATAGATGAGAATTTATATGCTGATTTTAGCGGATATATAAAAGATTTAAAAAAAATAATATTTGTTTTTTCGGAATGGAATAAAGCTAATGATTCAAATATGGTATATTGGATAGAATCAGTTTTAAGAGGTAAAAAAATAATATCATATTTGTACGCTGTACCAATAGAAATAGGTCCGCTTATCAGGAATTCTTTGATTGATAAACTTGATAGTGTAATAATGACTTCAGCTACTTTAAGTGTTAATGATTCTTTTAGTTATGCAAGTAAGGATTTTGGTTTCGATTCTGATGATGAAGAATTAAGGAAGATACTGCTTCCATCTCCGTTTAATTATAAAGAACAAGCTATGGTTTATGTCCCTAATGATGTGCCTTATATTCAAGATGTATCAGAAGATAAATATATAGAGCATATTGCAAGAAATATTGCGGATTTAACTTTAATTATGGATGGAAGGACCCTTGTGCTTTTTACTTCACATACAATGTTACAAAAAACTTATCGATTGTTAAAAGATATATTAGCGTCAAATCAAATTAAGGTTTTAGGTCATGGGATTGATAGTAGTAGTCGTTCAAAATTAACAAAAAATTTCATATCTAATAGCAAAACCATTCTTCTAGGAACTAATAGTTTCTGGGAGGGTGTTGATATTCCGGGGGATAATTTAAGTGCCTTGGTAATAGTTCGCTTGCCATTTACTCCCCCTAATAATCCAGTACATGAAGCTAAAGAAGAAAAATTAAAGGCTAATCAAAAAAATTCCTTTATGGAGTTATCGGTGCCACAAGCTGTTATTCGGTTTAAGCAAGGGTTTGGTAGATTAATAAGAACCCAAAAAGATCGAGGGGTAGTTGTAATATTTGATAGAAGAATTGTTGAATCAAGGTATGGAAAAATCTTTATTAACTCCTTACCACCTGTAAACATAAAATACCAATCATTTTCAAAAATATTAAAGAATATTGAGAGTTGGTTTTATTGAAAATCATAAAGACTAATTAAATATAGGTAATTAATTAGTCTTTATTTATTAATTGTAGTAAATCTGTGCTCATTTAAACTTTTGGTTAAAATGTTTTCAACCTCTTTAACTTGTTTCTCCGAAGGAGATTCAATGCCAACTAATGGTTCCTCCAAACCCAATTTCTCCCATTTATATTTTCCTAAAGTATGATAAGGTAATACTTCAATTTTTTGAACAGATGGAATTGTATCTATAAAGGCTTTTAATGATTTTATATCATCTGGATTATCAGTTAATCCAGGAACAAGAACATATCTTATCCAAAAAGGAATATTATTATCATGTAAATATTTAGCTAACTCTAGAGTAGGTTCGTTCGAAACGCCTGTTATTTGTTTATGTTTTTCTTTAGAAATATGTTTAATATCTAACAAAACTAAATCGGTATACTCAAGTATTTTTTTAGCATCTTCTAATTGAATAAAGCCAGAAGTATCAAGAGCGGTATGAATTCCTTCCTCTTTACTGCGCTTTAATAACTCAACTACAAAATCTTTTTGCATTGTTGGTTCTCCACCTGAGATTGTCATACCTCCACCTGAGAATTGCATATAAGGTATAACCCTCTTAATCTGATTAATTAATTGTTCACTATCAATTTCTTTTCCATTTTTAATAAACCATGTATCTGGGTTATGACAGTACTGACAACGGAGAGGACAACCTTGCATAAAAACTACAAAGCGAACTCCTGGTCCATCAACAGTACCATAGGTTTCTATTGAATGAATATATCCCTTCAAATGCATCACATTCTTTCGTGAAATGTTCTATAAATAACATCTAATTGTTGTTCCCTATTTAATTTAGTAAAATTAACAGCATATCCAGATACACGAATAGTTAATTGTGGATATTTTTCTGGGTGTTCCATAGCATCAATTAGTAACCCTCTATCAAACACATTTACGTTTATATGATGACCTTTTTGATGGAAATAACCATCTAATAAAGATACAAGATTTATTATCTTTGATTCTTTATCTTTACCTAGAGTTCTTGGTGTTATAGAAAAGGTGTACGATATTCCATCTAAAGCATGTTCATAAGGTAATTTAGCTACAGAATTCAATGAAGCTATTGCACCTTTTTCATCTCTTCCGTGCATCGGATTAGCACCTGGCGCTAATGGTTCACCACCCTTTCTACCATCAGGTGTATCACCAGTTTTTTTACCGTATACAACATTAGAAGTAATCGTTAAAATAGACATTGTATGAAGAGCATCGCGATACGTTTTATTTGCACGTAATTTATTCATAAATATTTCTATTATTTCCCTCGCAATACTATCTACACGATCATCATCGTTGCCATATTTAGGATAATCCCCTTCTATTTTATAGGATACGATTAGTCCTGTATCATTTCTTTCTGGAATAACCTTCGCATATTTAATCGCAGATAAGGAATCTACAACGACAGATAATCCAGCTACTCCACAAGCCATTATACGTTCAATATCTCGATCGTGTAGAGCCATCTGAATTCGTTCGTAAGAATATTTATCATGCATGTAATGAATTACATTTAATGTATTAATATATAGATTAGCTAACCAATCTAATATTTTATCGAACTTATTATTTACATCATCATAATTCAATACATTGTCTGTGATAGGTTCAAAATCGTTATTAAATTTTATTCCAGTTTTTTCGTCAATTCCTCCATTAATAGCATATAGCAAAGCTTTTGCAAGATTCACCCGAGCACCGAAAAATTGCATTTGCTTACCTATTTTCATGGCTGAAACACAACATGCGATACCATAATCATCACCAAATATTGGTCTCATAATGTCATCACTTTCATATTGTATTGAGCTTGTATTAATTGAAACTTGCGCACAAAATTTTTTAAAATTGTGAGGTAATTGCGTTGACCACAAAACTGTTAAATTAGGTTCTGGAGCTGGACCTAGATTATATAATGTGTGTAAAAATCGATAGGATGTTTTAGTGACCATATGTCTTCCGTCTGTACTGATGCCACCTATTGATTCAGTTACCCATGTGGGATCCCCACTAAACAGCTCATTATATTCAGGAGTACGTAAGAATTTAACTATTCGGAGCTTTAATACTAATTGATCTATCAATTCTTGTGCGTCTTTTTCAGTTATTAATCCTTCATTAATATCTTTTTCTATATATATATCTAAGAAAGTTGATATTCGACCAATACTCATTGCTGCTCCATTTTGTTCTTTAATCGCCGCTAAGTAGGCAAAATAAAGCCATTGTATAGCTTCTTGTGCAGTTTTTGCTGGTTTAGATATATCGTATCCATATGATTTAGCCATATTTTTCAATTCATCTAATGCTCTTATCTGTTCTGTTAATTCTTCGCGAAGTTGAATGATATCATTGGACATATACTTGCCAATCGTATTACTTCTTTCATTTTCTTTTTTTTCTATTAATTTATCTACACCATAAAGTGTTACTCGACGATAATCTCCTATTATTCTTCCTCTTCCATAAGCGTCAGGTAATCCAGTTATAATACCGGTCTTTCTAGCTTTTTTCATTTCATCAGTATATGCATCAAATACACCTTGATTATGAGTTTTTCGGTATCTACTATAAATATCGCTTATTGTATTGTTTTTTTCGTATCCATATGCATCCCATGCTGACTCAATCATTCTAATACCACCAGTTGGATGAATAGGTCGTTTAAATGCTTTATCAGTTTGTAAGCCTATGATTACTTCAAGCTCTTTGTCTATATATCCAGGTTTATAAGAGTTTATTGAAGATGGTATATCCGTTTCTACTTCAAGTACACCACCTTTTATTGTTTCCTGCTCATTTAAGTCTAATATTTGTTTAAATATTTTTTTTGTTTTCTCTGTAGAATCTGTTAAAAAACTTTGATCACCATCATAAGGAGTATAATTTAATTGGATAAAGTCTCTTACATTTATCTCATTTGTCCATTTACCATTTTTAAATTCCTTTGTAAGCATTGGGGTTTCAACGATCATTATTATTAGCTCCTATCTTTATAATATTAAATTCTCAGCACTGAATTCTTATACTATATAATCTTTCTTATAATTTACTTAAAATACATAGAAAATAAAAAAAAAAAATGTAATAAAAATTTTATTTACTCAAAAAATAAGAAAAAGGGAGGTTTCATAGATGCATACTATGTGGAAAGGATCTATTAGTTTTGGGTTGGTAAATATACCGATTAAAATGTTTTCTTCAACAGAAAGTAAGGATATTAAGTTTAGATATTTACATAAAGAATGTAAAACGCCGATAAAATATAGCAAGGTTTGTCCGACATGTGATAAAGATATAGGAACGGATGAGATTGTAAAAGGTTATGAGTTTGAATCGGGAAAATTTTTAATATTTGAGGACAGTGAACTTGAAGCAATTAAACCAGATATTATTAAAACGATTGATATACTTAATTTTATAAATTTATCTGATATAGATCCTATATACTTTGATAAAACATATTACTTATCACCCCAAGATCAAGGTGGAAAAGCTTATAATTTATTAATTGAAGCAATGAAGGATACAAAAAAGATTGGTATAGCAAAGATTATTATTAGAGAAAAACAATCATTGGCTGCTGTAAGGGTATATAATAATATTTTAGTTTTAGAAACGATTTATTACCCAGATGAAATAAGGTCAGTAGAGTTAGTACCTAATATTAATAATAAAATCTCTTTAAATGAAAAGGAACTTAATATGGCTATTCAATTGATAAATAATCTTACAGAAAGCTTCAATCCTGATAAATATGTTAATAATTATCGGGAAGATTTGATGGAGTTGATTCACAAGAAGATGAAAGGTGAAGAAATAGAGGTTGCACCTATAACATCACAAAAAAATATTGTTGATTTAATGCAGGCTTTAAAAGCAAGTATTGATGAAACAGAAGAAAAGAAAGATGAAAGAAAAAAACCCAAAAAAAGAACAAAGAAAATTACAGCTGGATAAAAATAAATTAAATGATGTGAGAAAAAATGAATTTAATAAAACCAATGGAACCGATAACAAGCTCAAATATAATGATAGATGAAAATATGTTACATCAAGTAAAATGGGACGGCGTTAGAGCAATTACTTATATAGAAAATGACAAAGTAAAAATTTTCACTAAAAGAGGAAGAGAAAGAACGTCATTTTACCCAGAATTAAGTCATCTTGCTAAATTAATAAATGGTAGTTTTACAATTCTTGATGGGGAAATGATTGTTTTAGAAAATGAACGCCCCTCATTTAGTAAAATGTTAGTTAGGGAAAGAATTAATAATATTAAAAATATAGAAAAATATTGTGCATATTTACCTGTAAAATATGTTGTTTTTGATATTTTAGAGTTCAAGGGTAGAGATTTAAGAGATTATTCTTTATTGGAAAGAAAAAGTATATTAACTGCTAATTTGAGGCAAGACCATACTATCGCAATAACTGATGATTACCCAGATGGGCAAAAATTATTTGAATTAATGAAAAAAAAAGGATGGGAAGGAATTGTATCAAAACGAAAAAGCAGTAAATATGTATCTGGGAAAAATCATCAAGATTGGTTTAAAACGAAGTTTAAAAAGCAGATACTTGCAATTATTTGTGGTATACAATTAAAAAATGATTTTCCAAATGCATTGATATTAGGTGTTAATAGGGATAATTCATTACAATACATTGGAAAAGCCTCATTAGGATTAAAGCAAAATGACCTGTATGAATTAAAAAAATTAATAACTGATAAATATGACGTAAATCCATTTAATACGGACAAAATCTTTAAAAATGTTCATTGGATAGAACCCAAAATAACTTGTATTGTTCAATTTATGGAATGGACAGAAAAATCACACCTTCGTCATCCTGTAGTAATGGGATTTAGTACATTAAATGCGAGTAAAGCAAATGGAAAGGTAATAATCGTATGACTAATTCAATAGAGATTGACAAAAAAAATATAAGAATAACGAATCCTGAAAAATTATTATGGCCTGAATTAGGAATAAGAAAAATAGATTATCTAACCATCTTAAAAGATTTCTCTCCATATATAATCAAGCATGCAAAAAATCGTTTATTAACAACAATACGTTTTCCTGATGGTATTAATGAAAAATCTTTTTATCAGAAAAATGCTCCTTCTTATACACCGAACTGGATTAAAAGAATTAGGTGGAAAAATGTAAATTACATAATATTAAATGATTATGCGACATTAGCATGGCTGTGTAATCAAGCCGTAATTGAATTTCATCTATCATTTAATAGTTATATGAATGAAAATTATCCGAACTATTTAGTTTTTGATTTAGATCCTTCATCAGATCAGAAGTTCGAAGCCGTGATTGAGGTTGCTTTGTTGATAAATGAAACATTGAAATCTTTAGAGATAAAAAGTTGGGTAAAAACGTCAGGAGCAACAGGATTACAGATATATATACCAATAGGAGAAAAATATAATTATAATATATCACGAAAGATTAATAATTTCTTTGCTATATATTTTAGTGAGAAGTATCCCAACAAAATCACAATAGAAAGAATGAAAAGTAAAAGAGGAAACAAAATATATTTTGATTATTTGCAAATGTGGCATGGGAAAACGATAACAGCTACATATTCTCCTAGAGCAACAAAAGAGGCAACAATTTCTACTCCAATAGAATGGGAGGAATTGAAGAAAGGATTATTGCCGCAAGATTTTAATCTGTTAAATATAAACTCGCGTTTAAAAGAAAAAGGGGACTTATTTAGCCCCCTTGTAAGTATTTCATCTATTCAAAATATGGATGAAATTATTAAGTTTGTAAGAAAAGCAAAATTCTTAAATTAATTATTAATTTATTTTAATCCTTATGGAGTGCCAATGCTTTTTTAATGTCTTTTAAATAGTTACTTTTACCGTACATCAATACTCCACCTCTAAATACCTTAGCTGCAAAAATACTAATTATTGTTATGCTAGCAATCATTATACCGATAGAAATTATTATCTCCCACATACTTGGGTCAGACATTCCAATTCTTAAAAACATAATCATTGGTGTGAAAATTGGGATAAAGGATGTAATTACAATGAACGTAGTATCAGGATTAGATAAACCAAACATTGCAATCATAAATGCAGTCACGAGTATTAAGTTAAGTAGACCTATCATTTGTTGCATATCTTCTATACGACTAACAAGAGAGCCTAACATAGCAGCAATTGAGGCAAAGAATAAGTATCCTAATATATAAAAGATCACCCCAAAAATTATAACATTAACAGGTATATTTGAAAAATCCAGCATCATTCCTTCGATTTCAAAAGATTCAGGTTGAGTTTTTACTGAAATAAATCCAACCAATATTATTAGTACTATCTGTATTATCCCTAATAAAGAGATACCTAATATTTTTCCAAACATTTGAGCAATAGGATTAACACTAGATATGAGAATTTCCATAATTCGAGAGCTTTTTTCTTTAGCAACTTCCATAGCAACCATGTTACCATACATAATTACACCGAAATATATTGCAAATAAAATAATATATACAAGAACATATGATTGTACTATTTCTTCTTGACTTTTTGCATTTTTATCAAGAGGTACTCTCTCCATATTAATTGGCATAAATAATTTATTTATTTCATTTTGGGACAATTCCAAAGTATTAGCTACTGATTGAAATTGAATTTGATTTAAGCTTTGTTCTAATCTATTTATAAAATCTGTGTTTACAATATTTGATGCTTTATAAGTTACATCTAATAAATTCTCTTCAGAAAAATTGATAATTAGATATCCATAAATATTACCTTCATCATAACTTGTTTTTGCATCTGATTCATTACTAAAGCTTACAAGATTAATATCATCATAAATTGATATTTGTTGGTTAAGCTGTTCAAAAGTCATTTCAGTTAAATCAATGACACCAATTTGTTTAGGTTCATTATCTTCAAAGTTGGACAAAATATTTGGAAGATTAAATAAAAGAATTATTAATAATAGTGTGACTAAAGTTGATATAATAAATGATTTCTTTTTGCAATTCGTTAAAAATGAATGTTTAAAAACAATAAAAAATTTATTCATATGAAGCACCTACTTTCTCAATAAAGATATCATTTAAAGAAGGTTCTTCTAGTGCAAACTTTGTTACTATTCCCTTTGCAATAATATCCTTCAAGATGTCCTGTAATATGCTTGGATTAGTAACTTGAAGAATATACCCGTCATAAATTCTTTTTATATTTGTTACTTCACTTAATTTGTCTAAATAATCTAAGTCCACATTAGTATGTATTATAATATTTTTTTTCCCAAAAGATTTTTTTATATCTTTTAAGTTGCCTTGGAGTATTGAATTACCTTTATGTAGAATACATAAACTTTCGCATAATTCTTCAACATGCTCCATGCGATGACTTGAAAAAATTATTGTTGTACCTTCTTTGGCAATAGAAGTAACTGCATTTTTTAGTAATTCAACATTTACAGGGTCTAACCCACTAAAGGGTTCATCAAGTAATAATAATCTCGGTGAATTTATTACGGCGGAAATAAATTGAATTTTTTGTTGGTTACCTTTAGACAATTCCTCTAGTTTTCTATGTGAGTAATTAGGAATATGAAATTGTTCTAGCCAATATTCAATCTTTTCTATAGCTTTATCTTTTTTCATTCCCCTTAATTGTCCGAAGTATATTAGCTGTTCTTTAACAGTTAGTTTGGGATATAATCCCCTTTCTTCAGGCAAATAACCAACTTCGTCACTATTGGAATAATCAATTATTTTATCATTCCAATTAACATGCCCTGTACTTGGTGAAAGTAAACCAAGAATCATTCTAAACATAGTTGTTTTTCCGGCACCATTTGCTCCTAAAAAGCCGTAAATTTGATTTTCAGATATTTCTAAGCTTAAGTTGTTAATAGCTGCATTATTCCCGAAATACTTAGATACATTTTCAATTTTTAAACTCAAATTGTGGTACCCCTTTCTTTATATAGTACAATTAATATATAATGTTATTATTGTTAACTATTTTGATTATAAAAAAGCAAATAATATATTCAAGTAAAAATTTAATACGTATTTTGTTAGGAAATGTTTCATTAGTACTAGAATTCAGGTGGAGTTAAAACTCCATCTGAATAAAGTTTGGCTTTATCCAGATATGATAAGAATCCCACATCTTAAGTGGGGAGAATGAATTTAGGATAAGTCTCACTAGAATTCAAGTGGAGTTAAAACTCCATCTGAATAAAGTTTGGCTTTATACGTAAGGGAGAAAATTCTTATGCATTCATTAGTGACTAATGCTTTAATTATAACAATTAATTCTGAACAAGAGATAATAAAGAACGGTTGTATGATCTTTGAAGATGAATTAATTACATATATTGGTGACAAAGTCGAAAATGACATAAAGTTCGATAGAGTAATTGATGCAAAAGGTAATATAGTAATGCCAGGTTTTATTAATACTCATGGACATTCTCCAATGACTTTGTTAAGAGGTTATGCAGATGATTTAGCATTACAAGATTGGCTCAATAATAAAATATGGCCAATTGAAAGTCAATTTACTGAAAAAGATATAAAGTGGGGATCTCAATTAGCAATTGTCGAGATGTTAAAAAATGGGATAACAACCTTTTCTGATATGTATATATTTATGGATATTGTAGCTGAGGTCGTGCTACAAACGGGTATAAGAGCTAATTTATCTCGAAGTATTATAGAGATAGGTAGTAATGAAAAAGTGAAAAATGAGAAGCTGATTGATGCGGCAAGATTTACAAAGGAATGGAATAACAAAGCCGGCGATAGAATTAGAACAATGATGTCACCTCATTCTATATATACGTGTTCACCTGATTACATAGAAAAAATTATAGAAATAGCTAATGAATTAAATGTGCCAACTCAAACACATCTTGCAGAAACTAAATATGAGGTAAAAGAAAGTTTTGATAATTATGGATGTAGTCCTGTTAAACATCTTGATAATTTAGGCGTTTTTAAAAATCAAACATTAATAGCACATGCTGTTTTTGTTGATGAAGATGATATAGAAATTTTAGCTAGAAATAATGTGAAAGTATCACATAATCCAGGAAGTAATCTAAAATTAGGTAGTGGACTGGCTCCTGTTTCAGAAATGATTGAGCAAGGTGTATCTGTATCACTGGGAACAGATGGTGCTGCAAGTAATAATAATTTAGATATTATTGAAGAGATGAGGTTAGCTTCACTAATACATAAAGGTTATAAAAATAATCCTAAGATTATTTCAGCTGATAATGCGTTAAAAATGGCTACATATTACGGAGCAGAATCTCTATTTATTGATGATTATGTTGGTTCTTTAGAAGTAGGCAAAAAAGCTGATTTTATAATTGTGGATATTGATCAAGCACACCTATATCCTATGTATAATCCAATATCTCAGTTGGTATATTCTGCTTCAGGACACGATATAAAAGATGTTTTTATTAATGGCGTTGAAATAGTTAAAAATAAAGAAATTCAAACCTTTGATGAGGAAGAGGTATATTTTGAAATTAAAAAAATAACAAAAAAATGGAAATAAAAGAAGCCTGCTTAAATAACTCAATTATCTAGGCAGGCATAAATTAGGTATAAAAGTAAGAGCTTTTAATAATAATAACTTTAATAATAATTATTTGGTAAATAAATTTTCTTTCATTCGAAATTCAGGAAAAATTTCTGGTTCATAATCTAAAATTGAGTTTTCTTTATTTAATAAGAACCAATAAGAAATTTCATGCTTATTAATTGTTGTGTCAGGTAAATCTTTAATTGGTGATTTAAGACCTTTGGAGATGTTACTCAGTTAAATCACCTCCTTAAGGTATTAATCTTAGTATTACCTTTAATTTTTAACTTATTATATCCTATTTTAAGACAGACAAACAAATTTTACCGATGCTTATTAGAGGAACTTTAAAATGAGAAAAAGTTATAAATTATACCCTATAAGATAATAGGCGAGCTTTATTCAGATGGATTTTTTTCTTCCTAAACACATATGCCCCCACTTTATTAAGTGGGGTTCTTCTGTATTGGGATAAAAAAGCTTACCTAATAAGATATTTTTAAGTAGTTCTGTTTTTTTCCAGATACTTTAGCACATTAGCATGACTTGTACTCTTGAGTGCTAGAATTCAGGTGGAATTAGAACTCCATCTGAATAAAGTTCGGCTTTATATTTAATTTTATTGTATAATATTAAAGAAAAAATAAAAGGATGGTTAAAATGGGAATTGAATTGGTTGCAAAGGTTCAGATTACTGAATCACCTGATTTGTATAAAATCGTAGACATATTAAATAAGTCTTTGAAATATGATGATTTAATGTTTGGACTTGCGAAAGATCAGCAAAGTGATAATCAAATGATCTTTAGTATATATAGGACATAAGAAGATTTAAATATATATAAAGATGGGGATAAAATGAAGAAATTTATTGTATTTAGTATTATTATTACTGTGCTTATAACTTCTTTGGTATTTTTTTATTTTTACTCTGTATGGGTAAAAGAACAAAATATTGAGGATAAAATGATTAATAAAGCATACTTAGAGGTTTCAAAGTTACATAGTGTTGTTGATATGGATTTATTTTCTGGAGATAAACAATATTACTTTATTTTAGGAAAGAGTATTATCGGTAATGATCTTTTAGTTTGGTTAAATGATGAAGAGGTTAATTTTACATATCTTTTTAATTGGGTAACTAAAGAAGAAATAGAGACAAAAGCTTTAACTGTTAATCCAAAAATGACCATTAAAAGAATAACGTTAGGAATAAATTCGGAGGATGTTCTTATTTATGAAATTTTATTTGAAGATACTGAAGGAAGATTAGGATATCAATACTATAATCTTGAAAATGGAGAAATTATTAAAACGTATAAATTAGGTAAAATAAAGTAATTTTTAAAAAGACTCGATTTAACAGCCAATCATTAACAATGCTGTTAGTCGAGTTTTTTAATACCATCAATTACTAAAGAAAGAAATATATATTATGTGATATACTTTAATGTATACTGACTTTAATTACAAAACTTTGAAGAGGGGGCATATTTATGTTTAAAGAAGTAAAATGGTTAAATGTAATAATTATCATGTCGGTGTCCCTGATAATTTTATTTGGAGGATGGTTTTTATACCAAGAAAATAATATAAAAAATCCAATTTTAGACAACCTAAGGAATATTGATGGTATAAAAGTTGATGATTTAGTTTTAAATACTAAGGAGATTAAATTAGACCTTTCTTTTGTACAAATCGATGATCTTCAAATTACTTATAATAAGATTTTAGATGAACTTGAACCTTATACTAATAATCGTGAAATAAAAATAAATATTAATAGTAATTCAAGCGATGAAATGATTACAATATGGAACGACTCATATTTCTATATTGCCGAAGCAATAGTACAAAAAAAATACAGCCTAATTCCAGAAACAATGGAAATGATAAAGCGAGATTATTTCCTTGAAAAGGCTGTCTGTACTATGGATGATAATTACATCTATATAGACTTACATCAAGGCGATTCTTCTCTTTATGTTGTAATACCTACAGATCAATATATGGAGGTGAATTCTCTTGGCTAAAAATTTTTTTATTGGAATTATAGTAGCGATAATTATATTTATGATTTATCTTGGTTATGATTTAACTCCAATATTATTTATTATCTTAATATCAGGAATTGTATACTATATGGTTATAAATAAAAAAGGAAAAGGTCTTACGGCTCTGAATTCTAATATAAATAAAAACAAATCGTCTAGTTCTGATAAAACCATAGGTTTTGATGACATAGGCGGACTAAAAAAGGTGAAAAGAGAATTAACAGAAGCTTTAGATTTTTTAAAATATCAAGATGAATATGATGAGTATGGTATAAGACCTATTAAGGGAATTTTATTGGAAGGCCCACCTGGAACAGGGAAAACTTTATTAGCAAAAGCTGCTGCAAATTATACTGATTCTATATTCGTATCTACTTCAGGAAGCGAATTTGTTGAGATGTATGTGGGAGTTGGTGCCCAAAGAGTTAGACAATTATTTAATGAAGCAAGAGCTTTGGCAACAAAAAATAAAAAGGATAGTGCAATTATTTTTATTGACGAGATTGAAGTGATTGGCGGAAAAAGAGATAGTAAAAATCTACGTGAATATGATCAAACATTAAATCAACTTCTTACAGAGATGGATGGCATAAAATCGAATCTTAAACCTAGAATTTTTGTTATGGCAGCTACAAATAGAAAGGATATGCTTGATTTCGCATTAATCAGACCAGGTCGTTTTGATAGAAATATAACTGTTGATTTGCCAGACAAAATTGCTAGAAAAAAAATATTAGAGATTCATACAGCAAAAAAACCATATTCTAAAGATGTAGATTTTGAACAACTAGCATTAGAGACATATGGTTTTTCAGGAGCACAAATAGAAAGTGTAACAAATGAGGCAGCAATATATGCTTTTAGGGATAATGAAAAAGTAATATCAAATGAGCATTTTTCTAAAGCAATTGACAAAGTATTAATGGGAGAGCAAATAGATAAAGAAGCATCAAAAACAGAAAAGAGACGTGTGGCTCTTCACGAATTAGGACATGCTTTAATTGCAGAAAAGGTAAAGCCTGGTTCTGTTTCTAATATTGCCTTACGTCCTAGAGGAAAGGCGCTGGGTTATGTGCGACATAATCCTGAGGAAGATCAATATTTACACACAAGAGAGTCAATTGAAAAACAAATCATGATAGCTCTTGGTGGTTCCGTATCTGAAGAAATTTTTTATGGTTGTAGAAGTACGGGATCAAAAAACGATTTTGAACAAGCTTTAAATTTAGTGAATTATTTAATTGAAACAGGTTTAACTTCATTAGGAATAGTGAATGCTAATAATATTTCCAAGGAAAAGATTGAAAAAGAAAGTCAACAAATATTAAATGATTTATTAAATAAAACAAAGGAATTGATTCAAATAAATAAACAAATAATTAGTAATGCTTTAGAATATATTGAAAATGAAGAATCATTGTCTGGTCAAAAATTTAGGGATATGATTAATAAGGTAAGTGTTAAGTAAGCCAGTTTTTCTTCTTGGCTTACTTTTATTATGTTTAATGGTTATAGATAATATGTTACTATTGTTTTGATATAAGATTAACCTACAAAGATGGAAGGGATTAAATTATGCTAATATTAGTCTTAAATGGCGGAAGTTCTTCTCTTAAATGTAAATTATATAATATGAAAGATGAGTCAGTTCTTGCCTCGGGCAAAATTGAACGAATTGGGACAAATGAGGCAGAATTATCTTATAATTCTTTAAATAATGGAGAGATTAAACATAATGTTGAAGCACTAGATTATTATACTGCTGTAGATAAACTGTTTGAATATTTTCTACATAAAGAGTATGGTGTTATTTCTGATAAAAGAGATATAAATGCAGTTGGACACAGAATAGTTCATGGAGGAGATTTTTTTTCTGATTCTGTTTTGGTAAACGATTATACTAAACAAGTAATTAATGATGTAATTGAATTAGCTCCATTGCATAATCCAGCACACCTTTTAGGAATTAAAGCTATAGAAAAAATTCTTCCAGGTATACCAAATGTAGTTGTTTTTGATACCGCTTTTCATCAGACTATGGACCCAAAAGTATTTACATATCCAATTCCACTAGAGTTTTATAAAAAACATAAGGTAAAAAAATATGGTGCTCACGGAATATCTCATAAATATGTATCAATTAAAGCAGCAGAATTCTTGGAGAAACAAGTTGAAGAATTAAAAATAATTTCTTGTCATATTGGTAATGGTGCTAGTGTAACTGCCATTTTAAATGGAAAATCATTTGATACTAGTATGGGACTAACGCCACTTGAAGGACTAATGATGGGAACTAGAAGTGGTGATATTGATGCGGCAGTAATTCCTTACATAATGAATAAAGAAAATAAAAATTTAAATCAAATAATGCAAATGTTAAATAATGATAGTGGTTTAATAGGAATTTCTAGTTTTAGCAGTGATATGAGGGATATTGAAGAGAATATGGAGAAAAATCGTGATTGCAAGCTCGCTTTCGAGATGTATGAATATAGATTACGTAAATATATTGGTGCATATGTTGCTGCAATGAATGGAGTGGATGTAATTATTTTTACCGCAGGAATAGGTGAAAATTCATCTCTGCTTAGAAAAACAATTATAAATAATTTAAGTTATTTAGGTGCAGATATTGATCATGAAGCAAATGAATTACATTCAGATCAGGTTAGAAAGATAAATTCTTCTAATTCAAATATAGATATATTAATTATTCCTACAAATGAAGAATTAATGATTGCAAGAGAGACATTAACAATAGTAAAATCAATCTGATGGATTTTTAACATTTAAGGAGGGGCTATCTTTGCAATTGGCAAAACGCGCATTAGAATTAAAACCTTCACCAACTTTGGCGATAAATACTAAAGCTAAAGAGTTAGTTGGAAAAGGTGTTGATATTATTGGCTTGGGAGCAGGGGAACCAGATTTTAATACACCTGATAATATTATTCAAGCAGCACATACGTCAATGAAAAAAGGACAGACAAAATACACTTCATCTGCTGGTGTTTCTGAGTTAAAGCAAACCATTGTAGAAAAGTTTAAAAAAGATAATGATTTAATATATAATCAGAATCAGATAATTGTAGCTAATGGTGCAAAGCACGCTTTATATAACTTTTTTCAAGCTATTTGTAATCCTGGTGATGAAGTAATAATACCCCTTCCTTATTGGGTAAGTTATCCTGAACAAGTTAAATTGGCAGGCGCTTCACCTATATTTATTGAAGGAGAAGCAAGTAATAATTATAAATTTACTCCAGAACAATTAGATAAGTTAATCAGTAAAAGGACAAAGGCTTTAATTATTAATTCACCAAATAATCCAACTGGAACTATTTATTCGAGAGATGAATTGTTACAAATATCTAAAATTTGCGAGAAACACGATATATTGATTCTTTCTGATGAGATATATGAAAAATTAATTTATGATGATAGTACACATGTAAGCATTGCTAGTGTAAGTGAAGATGCTTACAAAAGAACAATTGTTATTAATGGTGTTTCTAAACCGTATTCAATGACAGGTTGGAGAATTGGTTATGCAGCTGGGAATGCAACAATAATAAAATCAATGTCAGACATTTCAAGTCATAGCACATCGAATCCTGTTACATTTGCGCAATATGGTGCCATTGAAGCGATTGGTGGATCACAAGATGAGTTACATAGAATGAAAAAGGAATTTGAAAGAAGAAGGAATTTTGTTATTGATCAGATAAATGATATTAAAGGGGTAAAACCAATTTTTCCGCTAGGAGCATTTTATGTTTTTATTGATATATCTGAAATTATTCAAGGGAAATATGTAGATGCAGATGAGTGGGCAGGGGATCTATTAGAAAAGGCAAGAGTTGCTGTAGTTCCAGGGTCAGGTTTTGGAGCGCCTAATTTTATACGTTTATCGTATGCAACGTCGATAGAACAACTTGATGAAGGTATTAAAAGAATAAAGAAATTTATCCAGATATGATAAGACCCCCACTTCTACACAAAGTGCACAAGTCTCACTAAGGGAACAAAGTTCCCTAGTCTCGCTATGTTAAATGGGGGAAAATGAATTTAGGATAAGTTTTACATAGGACGACTTGACACTTAGTGTCCTAGCGTCACTTGTGCTCTTGAGTGCATAAATTCAGGTGGAGTTAAAACTCCATCCGAATAAAATTCGGCTTTATCCAGATATAATAAATTATTTTTTTTATAAGTTGCATAGCTATAATTAGCATAACTAAATTTGGAGGGAAAAATATTGGTTACAATTAAGAATATTGCTAAGTTTGAAGGAAAAGAAATTAAACTTGGAGCATGGTTACATATATTACGATCGAGTGGGAAAATTCAATTTCTTCAATTAAGAGATGGTACTGGTTTTATTCAGGGAGTAGTAGTAAAAAGTGATGTTACTGAGGAAATTTGGAATAAAAGCAAAAGTTTAACTCAAGAAAGTTCTTTATACGTTACTGGAGTAGTACAAAAAGATGATCGGTCAAAAATTGGTTATGAATTATTAATATCAGATATAGATATAATCCAAATTGCTGAAGAATATCCAATAACAAAAAAAGAACATGGAGCAGATTTTCTTATGGATAATCGCCATTTATGGATAAGAGGACCAAGACAAAGAGCTATTCTGTCAATTAGAGGACAAATTATACGTTCTATTCAGGATTTTTTTGATTCTAATGGATATACATTAGTTGATCCTCCAATTTTAACTCCAACATCAGCTGAGGGGACTACAAGTCTATTTCATACAAAATATTTTGATGAAAATGCTTATTTATCTCAAAGTGGACAGTTATATATGGAGGCTGCTGCTTTTGCTTTAGGTCGTGTATACTCTTTTGGTCCGACATTTAGAGCTGAAAAATCAAAAACTCGGCGTCATTTGATTGAATTTTGGATGGTTGAGCCAGAAATGGCTTTTGTAGAGTTTGAAGAAAATCTCAATATACAAGAAGAATATGTGAATTATGTAGTGCAATCTGTATTAAAGAATTGCAAAATGGAATTAGATACATTAAATAGAGATATCTCTAAATTAGAGAAAATTACTACTCCATTTCCAAGGATAACATATGATGATGCTATCAAATTATTACAAAAAGAAGGATTTGAAATAAAATGGGGCGAGGATTTTGGAGCTCCACATGAAACTGCAATTGCAGAAAAATTTGAAAAACCAGTTTTTATTACTCATTATCCAACGGAATTAAAAGTTTTTTATATGAAACCTGATCCTAACAGACCTGAAGTAGTTCTTGCTGCTGATTTAATTGCCCCAGAAGGATATGGAGAAATAATTGGTGGAAGTCAGAGAATTGATGACTATAATTTATTGGAAGAGCGTTTTAATGAACATAATCTTTCTAAAGAGGCGTACAAATGGTATCTTGATTTACGTAAATATGGCTCTGTACCTCATTCCGGTTTTGGACTTGGTTTAGAAAGAACAATAGCATGGATATGTGGTGTTGAACACGTAAGGGAGACTATACCATTCCCAAGATTGCTTAATAGGCTATATCCATAGGAAGATAGCATATTATTCTAATTCATACTACTAATAATGAAGAAATCGGACATTTTTACAAAATAGCAGACTGTAGAAAATGGGTGTTTAAAGTATTTGTAGTTTACAACGTGCTCACAATGTCCGTTACCTTTCTTTTAATAAGTAAAATACGGAAGAAAGGTTACTCCCAAAAGCCGCACTTATGTAAAGCTACAAAACTTTTAGGATAATAATAGTGGGAAGAACGGAGCTTACTTAAGACTCCCACTTACACACAAAGTGCGCAAGTCACGCTATAATGCTAAAACATTAAGTCGTGCTATGTTAAGTGGGGGAGAATGAATTTAGGATAAGTCTCACATAGGACGACTTGACACTCTAGTGTCTTAGCGTCACTTGTACTCTTGAGTGCTAGAATCAGGTGGAATTAAAACTCCATCTGAACAAAGTTCGGCTTTATTTAATATGTTGATTTTGAGGTGTTATTA
Organism: uncultured Bacillaceae bacterium; assembly: GCA_964538675.1. Classification (GTDB taxonomy): domain Bacteria; phylum Bacillota; class Bacilli; order Tepidibacillales; family Tepidibacillaceae; genus CAZIGM01. The sequence continues at coordinate 43,660 of CAZIGM010000006.1, forward strand.
ATGCTTTTAGAAGAAAAAATACTACTAGAAATAATTGAAAATGGAGTAACTAATATTCCCAATTTATTGTTGTCTAATTATAAAAAAATTGGTTTATCTGATCAAGAATTAATATTAATAATACATTTAATTCATTATAAGAGTAAAAGTAATCACTTCCCAAGTATATCTGAATTAGAAAATAGAATGTCAACAAATACAGAAGACTTAATGAGAATTTTGCAACGACTTGTAAAAAACGGATATATTTTTATAGATGAACATAAGGAAGAAAATACTGGCGTAATATTTGAGGTATATAATATTACTCCACTATATTTAAAACTAATAAATTTGTTTGAGAGAAATATGGAAATAGATAAAATCAAAAGAGAAAAAATAAAAGAAGAAAAGGTAGTTAATAATGTTTATAAAATATTTGAACAAGAATTCGGAAGGGCATTATCACCGATTGAAATCGAATTAATTTCAACATGGATAGATAAAGATAAACATTCTGAAGACGTTATTATATATGCATTAAAAGAGGCAGTTTTTTCAAATAAATTAAATTTTCGATATATTGATAGTATACTTTTTGAATGGCAGAAAAAAAATATTAAAACTATAGATCAAATTAGACAGCATGTTAAAAACTTTAGGGCAAACAAATTTAGAGATAGTAAGATGATTCAAGACGCCAATACGTTTGAATTTTTTAATTGGTTAGAGGAAAACGAATAACTAATAATTTTCACTTATCATTTCGAGTCCTTCTTTAATGCCTGGAATAAAAATTATTAATTCAACTTTGTTTTTATTTTGATTAGAATTAATCAATATTCCTAATGTGTCAAAATTTTTATTTTTAATTAATTCATCTGAATTCAATTCGCTAAAATATATAGTAATTACCTCGGAAATATAAGGGTACTCGATATGTAGTGCTAATTTTTTCTCGGCTTTTTCATTCTCATTTAGCTCCCATAAAACATTACAATCTATACTAATCATATCTTGAATATTTTCTAATCTAGGTGCTAAAACATTTGCTAAATCCTTATTATAAATAAACAATATATTAGAATCTATATTTATTGTCTCTGCTAAAAAGCTTGTTTTCATTTACTCACTTCCTTTTATTATTTTTTATTTATAAATTCAATGTTTTACCAACCTATAATACTATTAGTTAAATTTATTCTATTGTTTGATTATAAAGTAAAATTATTTATTTAGTAAACAAATAACTTATTCTTATGTTAAAATAATTAAATTGAAGTAATTGACCAAGGGGAGAAAAAGATGCACCTTAAAAGGCTCGAAATAAATGGATTTAAATCATTTGCAGATAAAACTCAATTAGAATTTGTTGACGGAATTGTAGCTATTGTTGGTCCTAACGGAAGTGGTAAGAGTAATATTACTGATGCTATTCGTTGGGTTTTAGGTGAACAAAGTGCCAAGAATTTGCGTGGTACGAAAATGGACGATATTATTTTTTCAGGAAGCGATAGTAGAAAGCCAGTAAATTATGCTGAGGTTTCTATTATTTTAGATAATCAAAATAGATCTTTAAATATAGATTATTCTGAAGTTATGATTACAAGAAGATTATATAGGTCTGGGGAAAGTGAATATTTTATTAATAAACAAAATTGTCGTTTGAAAGATATTTCTGAGTTATTTATGGATACTGGGGTTGGAAAAGAAGCTTATTCAATAATTGGACAAGGAAAAATTGACGAAATACTCAGCTCTAAAGCTGAAGATCGTCGTGGGATATTTGAAGAGGCCGCAGGGATTGTTAGGTATAAATCAAGAAAGAAGGAAGCGAAAAAAAAGCTTGAAGAAACCGAACATAATTTAGTTCGCATATATGATTTAATATCAGAATTAGAAGATCAAGTAGATCCATTAAAAGCTCAATCAGAAAAAGCAAAATTATATAAAGAACATATTAAACAAATGAAGGACCTAAATATAAAAATATATGTTCATGATATTGAAAATACATATCAATCATGGCAAGAGACAGAGATATTGAGAAGAGAATTATCAGAACAACAGGTAATATTAAGTTCTGATGTTAATCAGATTGATACTTCAATAGAAAAAAAACGATGGGAAATTAATCAAATAGATAAAGAGCTAGAAGAATTACACAAAAAACTTGTTGAAGTAAGTGAAAGAGTTGAACAGGCTGAAGGTAAAAAAGAAGTGCTTAAAGAAAGAGAAAGAAATCAAGACAGTAATAGAAACAGTATTATTGAATCAATTGATAAATTATTAAATAAGAAAACAGAATTGATTAAAGAATTAAACTATGAACAAGAGAGTTTGACTAAAATAGAATCTAAAATTGAGATCTTGTCTAAAAAATTAGCTGAAGAGGAAAGCTCTCTAAATGGAATGTTAGCAAATAGTGAATCGCAAATAGAGTTATACAAAGAGGAGTATTTTGAATGTTTAAACGAAATAGCTACACTTCGTAATGATATAAGTCATTCTCTTAACACGATAAATAGTTTAGTTTATCGTGTAGAAAAACTAAAAAATGAAAAAGAACAAACTGTTAAAAAATCAAATTTAATTTCTAACAATCTTAAAAATCTTAAGGATGAAATTAAGATAAAACAAAACGAGTTAACCAAGTTATCTAATGAACAAAATAATATTTTTGTAAAAATCAAGGAATCGTCTGACCAAATTAATATAATTGAATCTGAGATTAGAAATGATCAAGAAAACCTTAATGCTTTAAGTTCAAGGCAGGAAGTACTAATAGAGATGCAATCAGATTTTTCGGGTTTTAATTATGGGGTTAAAGAGATACTTAAACTTAGAGAGTCTAATCGAATAGGTGGAATACATGGAGCAGTCGCTGAGTTAATTAAAACATCTAAGCAATATGAATTGGCAATTGAAACTGCTTTAGGTGGTTCTTTACAGCATATTGTTGTTGAATCAGAAAGTGTTGGAAGACAAGCAATTTCATATTTAAAAGAGAATAATAATGGCAGGGCAACTTTTTTACCACTTGATGTAATAAAGGGAAAAGCCTTTGGGAATTATGATCTTGATAAAATTAAAAACACATCAGGCTATATAGGTCTTGCAATAAATCTGGTAGATATGAATTCTAAATATTCATCTATTGGAGAATTTTTATTAGGTCAGGTTGTTATTACATCCAATCTTAAATCAGCAAATGAAATTGCAAAGAAGTTGGGCTATTCAAAACGTATCGTTACATTAGAAGGGGATATTGTAAATCCTGGTGGTTCAATGACTGGTGGAAAGGTTGAGAAGAAAAAAAATAATATTTTAGGGAGACAACGTGAAATTGATGAGTTGGCTATAAAAATCGAAAGCATTAGAAAGTTGATTTTAAATAAACAGTCTAAATGCGATGAGTTTAAGAATTCACAATTTTGTTTAAATGAAAAAATAGAGAAGTTAAAGGAAGAATTCGAGCAAAAAAAATTAATTATTCAAGAAATTCAAGCAAACTATTTTCAAATAGAATTCGAGCAAAAAAATATATCTGAACGGATTTTATATCTAGATCAAGACTATCAACAGAGTTTTTCCGAATTAGAAGTTTCGAGAAAAGAAGAAATAGAATTGAAAGAAAAATTAGAGAATAAAAAAATAAATGAGCAAAGTCTTCAAGAGAAAATTGAGAAAGCGGACTCAAATCGCAAACAGGATGAATCAATCAAAGACGATATTAATAAATCGATTATAGATTTAAAAATTAATTTAGCTCGAATAAACCAAGAGAGAGATAACAAAACCATAATAGTTAGTAAATTGAAAGCAGAAATTGATGAATTAGTTATCTTAATCGATCAAAACCAAAAGACTTTAATCCATTTAGAAAAAGAACTATCTTCTCAACAAAACTCAAAAGAAGAGGTTAATATCTCGATTGAGCAATTGAGAAAAGAAAAAGAGTCTACGCAAGATATGATAACAAAGCAACGTCAAATTAGATTAAAACATTCATTAGATATTGATAATGAATTAGCAGGTTCAAAGGATATAAGAAGTAAATTAAAAATTTCGGAAGACCATTTACATCAAAGCGAAATTAAATTAAGTCGGCTAGATACACAATTAGAAAACTTGTTAAAGCAATTAGCCGAAGAATATGAAATGAGTTATGAATGGGCTAAAGATAATGTAGAAAAAATAGAGAACATAAGTAAAGCAAGAACAGAATTGGTTAAGATAAAAAATATATTACAATCATTAGGTGAAGTTAATCTAGGTGCTATTGAGGAATACGAAAGAGTATCTGAAAGGTATAATTTTTTGAATATTCAACGTGATGATTTAATAAATGCAAAAGAAACGCTATATAAAGTGATTGAAGAAGTAGATGAAGAAATGACTAAGCTTTTTTATGAGAGCTTTGAAGCAATCCGAGAACAGTTCCAAATTGTTTTTGTTAAATTGTTTAATGGAGGTAGAGCTGATTTAATTTTATCAGACCCAGATAATATTTTAGATACTGGGATTGAGGTAGTTGCCCAGCCACCAGGAAAAAAATTGCAAAATCTAGCGTTATTGTCTGGGGGGGAAAAAGCTTTAACAGCTATCACTTTATTATTTGCCATATTAAGAGTAAAACCAGTTCCTTTTTCTGTCTTGGATGAAGTAGATGCAGCATTAGATGATCCTAATGTAATAAGATTTTCTGAATATCTAAGGGAATTTTGTAAAGATACTCAATTTATCGTTGTTACACATCGTAAAGGTACGATGGAAGGAGTAGACATTTTATATGGAGTTACTATGCAAGAAGCTGGTGTATCTAGATTAGTCTCTGTGAAATTTGAAGAGAAGGAAAAAGTAGAAGCGATATAATTCCTATAGGAGGAAAAATTAATGGGTTTTTTTAATAAAGAAAAAGTTGAAACTTCGAAAAAATTTAAAGATGGTTTAGCAAAAACAAGAAATAATTTTATAGAAAAACTAGAGGGATTAATAAGTACTAGAAAAAAAATTGATGAAGAATTTTATGAAGAATTAGAGGAAATTTTAATAAGTGCTGATATTGGGATTAATACCATTATGACACTTATTGAGCAGCTCAAAATAAATGTTAACTCCAAAAAAATCGAGGAGTCAGTAGAATTAAAAGCTTTTTTAGCTGAAGCTATATTAAATATTTTAGAAGTAGACGAGAAAAAGAATGTATTAAACGTTCAGAATGATAGATTAAATATTATTCTTTTTGTGGGCGTAAATGGTGTTGGCAAAACAACTTCAATAGGTAAATTGGCAAATAAATACAATAAAGAGGGTAAAAAAGTAATGTTAGCCGCTGGGGATACCTTCAGGGCTGGTGCAATAGAACAATTAGAAATTTGGGGAGAACGAATAGGTGTAAATGTAATTAAACACCAAGCCGGATCAGACCCATCCGCAGTTATTTTTGATGCAATTCAATCTGCAAAAACAAAGAAGATAGATATGTTAATTTGTGATACGGCAGGGCGTCTTCATAATAAAATAAATTTAATGCAGGAGCTTAATAAAATTTTCCGTATAATACAAAAGGAAATTCCTGATGCTCCACATGAGGTATTACTTGTTTTAGATGCTACTACAGGACAAAATGCATTACAACAAGCAAAATTGTTTAAAGAATCAGCTAATGTTTCTGGGATAATTTTAACCAAGTTAGATGGAACAGCTAAGGGTGGAATAGTGATTTCAATTAGTCATGAATTAGGAATACCAGTTAAATATGTTACTTTGGGTGAAAAGATTGATGATATTGAAGTGTTCAATCCTAAGCAATTTATTAATGCAATTTTCGAACAAGATTTATTTTAAGAAATAAATAAAGTTAAAAAACTTGACACTAATAAAGTAAATAGTTTATCATGTGTATATGTAAAGATATTTTACTTTACAGTTAGGCGGTGCAATTATGCTTGATAAAACCACAAAATACATTATACTTTATGATTTCTATCAAGATTTATTGACTGAAAAGCAAAAAAGGTATACAGAACTTTATTTTCAAGATGATTTATCCCTAGGAGAGATTGCGGAAGAGTTTGATATTTCTAGACAAGGGGTTTATGAGCATATTAAACGCACAGAAAAAATTTTAGATGAATATGAAGATAAACTTAAGTTATTTGAAAAACATGAAATTAGAAAAAAAATATTTGAAGACATTGAAAGCATATTAAATGGTACTCATGAAAATAAATATTTAGAGATAAAAGAACAAATAACGCTATTAAAGCGAATAGATTAGGAGGCAGTCAGAATGGCTTTTGAAGGACTAACTAGCCGACTGCAGGAAACTTTTAATAAATTACGCGGAAAAGGTACAGTCTCAAAAGAAGATGTTGATATTACGATGCGAGAGGTCCGTTTAGCTTTATTAGAAGCTGACGTAAATTATAGAATCGTTAAAGATTTTATTGCAAAGGTTAAAGAAAGGGCTGTTGGGCAAGAAGTATTAAAAAGCTTAACACCTGGGCAGCAAGTTATTAAGGTAGTTAATGAAGAGTTAACAGCACTTATGGGTGGTAGTCAAAGCAAGTTACAATTATCTCCTAAACCTCCAACGATTATTTTGATGGTTGGATTACAAGGGGCTGGTAAAACCACTCATGCAGGTAAACTGGCTAAATATCTAACAAAACAAAATAAACAACCTTTGCTTGTAGCTGCTGATATTTATCGACCTGCTGCTGTTAAGCAACTGCAAGTTCTAGGAGAACAACTAGACATTCCTGTTTTTAGTATGGAAAATAATACTTCACCAGTAGAAATTGTAAAAAATGGTTTTATATATGCTCAGAAGGAATTTAGAGATGTTATTATTATAGACACTGCAGGGCGACTTCATATAGATGACGAATTAATGAATGAACTATTGAAAATAAAAGAAGTAGCAAAACCTACAGAAACATTACTTGTTGTTGATGCAATGACAGGTCAGGATGCAGTTAATGTAGCTGATAGATTTAACGAACTACTTGGACTTACTGGAGTAGTTTTAACGAAGCTTGATGGTGACACACGTGGAGGAGCTGCAATTTCTGTTAAAGCTATGACTGGTTGTCCAATAAAATTCGTAGGTATGGGAGAAAAGCTAGATTTACTTGAGCCTTTTTATCCTGATCGTATGGCTTCCAGAATTCTTGGTATGGGCGATGTACTTACTTTAATAGAAAAAGCACAGGATAATATCGATGAAAAAAAGGCCAAAGAATTAGAGAGAAAATTAAAAAAGGCAGACTTATCATTTGATGATTATTTGTATCAACTCGAACAACTTAAAAAAATGGGTCCTATTGAGGATGTAATTGGAATGTTACCTGGTGCTAATAAATTAAAAGGATTAAAAGATATAAAGGTAAATGACAAGCAGTTAATTAGAACTGAAGCTATTATTAAATCTATGACTAAGAAAGAAAAAGAAAATCCAGAGATTATTAATGCTAGTAGACGTTTGCGTATAGCTAATGGAAGTGGTACGACGATTCAAGATGTTAACCGTTTAATTAAACAGTTTGAAGATATGAAAAAAATGATGAAACAATTTTCTGGAGGTACTAAAAAGGGAAAAGGAAAGAAAGGGTTAAATAAATTTCCTTTCATGTAAAATAAGAAGCTTACAAAGGGGGTGAATAAGTTATGGCAGTTCGTATTCGTTTAAAGCGTATGGGTGCAAAAAAGTCACCATTTTATCGTGTTGTAGTAGCAGATTCCCGTTCTCCTCGTGATGGTCGTTTTATTGAAGAGATTGGGATTTATAATCCATTAACTCAACCTGTTGAAGTTAAAATCGATGAGGAAAAAGCATTAAAATGGTTACAAAATGGTGCGAAACCATCAGATACAGTACGCAGTTTATTTAGTAAAGCTGGTCTAATGACAAAGTTTCATGAGTCAAAACTGAATAAGTAACATATTTCTAATAAAATAATTTTACTTAGAAGCTCACAAAAACCTATAAGTATTGTTTGTTAAAATGGTTGTATTGGAGGGCAAAATTTATTATGAGAGAATTAGTGGAAGTTCTTGCTAAAGCACTCGTTGATAATCCTGAAAAAGTTCTTGTTAATGAAATTATAGAGGAAAATCAAATAATTTACGAATTATCTGTTGCCCCTGAAGATATGGGAAAGATAATTGGTAAAAAAGGTCGCATTGCTAAGACGATAAGGACATTTGTAAGCGCGGCAGCAATTAAAGAAAAAAAACGAATTACCATAGAAATCATCTAAGAAAAGGTTTGGGGAGTTATCTCCGCCTTTTTCTATAGAAGGGAGATTAATAGTAATTGACTTCTCAATTTTTTAGAGTCGGAAAAGTAGTGAATACACATGGAATTAAAGGCGAAATAAAAATATATTCATATACTGATTTTGCAGAAGAGCGTTTTGCAGAAGGGAATCAATTATTTATTGGCGAGATTGGTAATCCGACTAATTATTCGATAGAGATACAATATTCTAAATCTTACAAGAATATGTACATATTAAAGTTTCAACAACTCAATATAATAAATGATGTTGAAAAATTTAAAAATCTTTATTTATGGATACCTAAAGAGCAACAAAAAGAACTTGATAAAGATGAGTTTTACTACCACCAAATTATAGGTTGTAAAGTTGTAACGACAGAAGGACAAGAGTTGGGTGTTGTAAAAGAAATATTGTCTCCTGGTGCTAATGATGTTTGGGTTGTAAAATCAAATGATAAAAAAGAGGATATACTTATACCATATATTGAACCTGTAGTTAAAGAGGTTAATCTTGAGGATAAAAAAATAATTATTAAAATTATTGAGGGATTAATAGATTAGATTAGGTGATAAGATGAAAATAGATGTGTTAACTCTTTTTCCGGAAATGTTTCATGGTGTATTTAATTCAAGTATTTTGAAGAAAGCTCAAGAAAAAAAGGCTGTGTTTATAGATTTAATTAATTTTAGAGATTTTTCTACTAACAAACATAAGATGGTAGATGACTACCCTTATGGTGGGGGAAATGGTATGGTTTTAAAACCTGAACCTATATTTGATGCTGTTGAATCTATAGAAAATTGGCAAAAGGCTAAAATAATTTTATTAACTCCCCAAGGTAAAGTATTTAATCAAAAGATTGCTGAAGAATTAGTAGACAATGAACATCTAATCTTTATCTGTGGACATTATGAAGGATTTGATGAAAGGATTAGGGAACATTTAGTAACAGATGAATTATCGATAGGTGATTTCATCATGACTGGTGGGGAATTGGCAGCTATGGTTGTGGTTGATAGTGTTGTAAGATTACTGCCATCTGTTTTGGGAAATGAGCAGTCTTCTATTACTGATTCGTTTAGTTTTGGATTATTAGAATATCCTCAATATACTAGACCGGAAATCTACAGAAACTGGAAGGTACCAGGAATATTACTTTCAGGTCATCATGAGAACATTAGTAATTGGCGTAAAAGAGAAGCATTAAAGAGGACTATGGATCGAAGACGTGATCTTATTAATATTGAAATGTTAAGTGAGGATGAAAAAAAAATATTGAAACAGTTGGACTAACCATCTATTTTAATATGTTAGTTGTGTTTCAATTTATATTATGATAGAATATCTACTGTTGATTAAGGTGGTCCGCTAGCTGATAAATCAGTTATGAACATCTATGTGGAAGGAGGGAATCAACATGAATATAGTAGAACAAATTGCAAGAGAAAATCTTCGCACAGATATTCCTGAGTTTCGTGCAGGTGACACAATTCGTGCACATGTTAAGGTAATCGAAGGACAACGTGAGCGTATCCAAATATTTGAAGGTGTTGTTATTAAAAGACGTGGTTCAGGTATTAGTTCAACTTTTACTGTTCGTAAAATCTCTAATGGAATAGGAGTTGAGCGTACATTACCTCTACATTCTCCTAAAATTAGTAAAATTGAGGTTGTTCGTCGAGGTAAAGTACGTCAGGCAAAACTATATTATTTGCGTAAATTACGAGGTAAAAAAGCTCGTATCAAAGAGAGAATGTAATTACTTAAATACAAAAAATGGGGCTTGTTTTATACAAGTCTCTTTTTATTCAATTATTCAGATATGATAAGTCTCACATAGCACGACTAAATGCTTTAGCATTATAGCGTGACTTGTACTCTTGAGTACTAATATCGCAGAAGACGCGATAAAAGTTCGGCTTTACCCAAATTTCATCAAAAAAATGTTGAATATAGGATAAGTCTCACTAATATCGCAGAAGACGCGATAAAAGTTCGGCTTTATATAAGGGGATATGGTATGAAAACAAAAATAGTTAAGGAAATAATGGAATGGGTTAAATCTCTTGCCATTGCTGGTATTTTAGCTTTTGTAATACACACGTTTTTATTTGCATTAGTTATTGTTGATGGGTCTTCAATGGAACCTACTTTATATAATTCTGAAAGATTAATATTGAACAAAATATCTTATAATTTTAATGAACCTCAAAGAGGGGATATTATTGTTTTTCATGCAAATAAGTCTGATGATTATATAAAAAGAGTAATTGGTTTACCAGGGGAAACAGTTGAAGTGAAAGATGATGAATTATATATTAACGGTGAATTAATTCCAGAGCCTTATTTAAATAGTGAAAAAGAGAGATTTCACTCTATAGGCTCAGTATTAACAAAAGATTTTGGTCCTATTAAAGTTCAAGAAGGTCATTTATTTGTTATGGGAGATAATCGGAATAACAGCACTGATAGTAGAATGATTGGTACAATCTCTATAGATGAAGCGATAGGTAGAACGAATATTATTATATGGCCTTTAAATAAAATAGGTAAAGTTGAATAATTAGGGAGACAAATATGAATAATCACTATGATGATATAAGTGCTAATTTAAAAAAAGGAGTACTTAGTTGGATAAAAGCATTATTAATTGCTTTTATTTTAGCATATCTTATTAGATCTATTTTGTTTTCCCCTTATGTTATTGATGGAAGTTCTATGTATAATACATTACTAGATAGCGAGCGAGTAGTTGTTAATAAGATAGCTTATGATATACAGGATTATCAATATGGTGATATTATTGTTTTTACTTATGACAATGAACATGATTATATAAAAAGAGTTATTGGACTTTCAGGAGATACAGTGGAAGTAAAGAATAATCAATTATATATTGATGGAGAAAAGGTATTAGAACCATATCTCACTGTAGAAACAGGGGACTTTGGACCTATTCTAATTCCAACAGGTCAATTGTTTGTTATGGGAGATAATCGACATAATAGTATTGATAGCCGAGAATTTGGGGCAATAAATAAAGAAGATGTTATTGGTAGAGTAGATTTAGTTTTCTGGCCTTTAAATAATATTAGGATATTAGATTGAAAATAATTAAGATACATTAAAGTAGGTGGTATTTATGACAATTCAATGGTATCCAGGTCATATGGCTAAAGCAAAGAGGGATATTGCAGAAAAGTTGAAATTAGTGGATATAATTATTGAACTATTAGATGCTAGAATACCGTTATCTAGTCGTAATCCGATGATTGATGATATTGTTTTGCAAAAGCCAAGATTAATTTTGCTTAATAAATATGATTTAGCTGACTCAGAAGTAGTTAATAGTTGGATTAGTTTTTTTAAGAACCAAGAAATAGAAGCTATTCCTATTAGCTCTATTAGTGGTAAAGGGATAAATAATATTACTATACAATCAGAAAAATTAATGGCTGATAAAAGAGAAAGATTAATTAAGAGAGGAATAAATTCTCATTCCATTAGAGCAATGATATTAGGCATTCCAAATGTCGGCAAATCTTCTTTGATAAATCGATTAGCTAATAAAAAGGCAGCAAGGACTGGTGATAAACCAGGAATTACAAAAGGACAGCAATGGATTAAAGTTGGTAAATCAATTGATTTATTAGACACACCGGGTATTTTATGGCCAAAATTTGATGATCAAGAGGTTGGTTATCGCCTAGCTGCTACAGGGGCAATAAAGGACGAATTATTTCATTTTGATGATATTGCTCTGTTTATTGTTGAATATTTTAAGAATAATTATCCAGCAGAGTTAAAGGATAGATATAATTTGACTAATTTAGCTGAGAATAATATTGATATTATTAAACAGATTGGTAAAAATAGAGGATGTTTAATATCAGGGGGTAATATTGATTTTGATAAATCCTCTGAATTAATTATAAGGGAATTAAGAGCTGGGAAGTTAGGGCGATTTTGCTTAGAAAAGCCATAAATTGAAGTGTGCAGAGGCACGCTTTTTTTGATATTATTTTTTATAGATAATATATTTAGAGGAGAAGACAATGTTAGAACATGAGAAAAAGCTTTGGAAACAAGGAATAAAAATGATTGCTGGCATTGATGAGGTTGGAAGAGGTTGCTTATGTGGCGATGTTGTAGCTGCATGTGTAATGTTAAAAGCAAATGAACATATTGAAGGTATTAATGATTCTAAAAAGTTAACACCAAAAAGAAGAGAGGAATTATTTGAAATTATTCAAAAAAAGGCTATGGTTATTGGTATAGGAAAGGTAGATGCTAAAACAATTGATGAGATAAATATTAAACAAGCTACGCGATTGGCAATGAAAATGGCAGTATATTCGATGAAGATTAGACCGGAGATATTATTAATTGACGCTGAAAAGATTGATACTGATATTGAACAGATATCCTTAATAAAAGGGGATACAATTAGTCAATCAATTGCAGCCGCTTCTATTATTGCCAAAGTCACTCGTGATAGAATGTGTGAAGCATGGGATTTACATTATCCCGAATATGGTATAAAACAACATAAAGGCTATGGGACTAAATTACATATTGAAATGCTACACGAAAATGGTCCATCACAAATACATAGAAGAACATTTCTGTCGAATATAGTTCAACAATCAATGTTTGATAATATATAAATCAGGAAAATACAAATTATAACTGGAGGATATCATGAATCAGATTAATTCTTTACTAGAATCTTATATAAATATGTTCAAAGCTGATGGTAAATTGAACTTGCTTAATTTACAGCCTGGACAAGTTGTAAGAGGACAGGTACTTGAATTAATAACTAATAATAATGCGTTGGTCTCAATTAACAACAACAAGCTATTAGCGAGATTAGAAATCCCTCTTACTAAGGGACAAAGTTCTTGGTTTGTTGTTACCTCTGTAGGAGATGAAATAAAATTAAAGATATTAGCGGAAGATTCTTCAACAAATAAAACAGTTACTGATTTGCAAGGTTTGATGAGTAAGTTGAATATAAAAAATACAAATATGAATAAAACAATTTTAAGTGAAATTATAAAAATGGAGATACCACTTGAAAAAGGTTTGGTAGAAAATGTTTCAAATGTTGTAAAGGAAAATCATGATATTGAAAATGTAATGCAAGCAGTAAAATTTTTAAAAAATAAGAATATAGCAATAAGTTCTACTAATATTCGTTCTATTAATGAATTGTTTCAAAATCAGGATTTACTAAATAAATTAAACAATGTTAATAATGGTATTAAAAGTGTTTTAAATGAAAAAGGTATCGAGAATCTAAATAAGTTGTCTAATAATCAAAACATACAAAGCTCAGATAAGATGATCTCTCAATTATTAAAAGTGTCGACACAGATTGAGTATATTCTTAATGATTATAAAAGTACTAATAGCAATAAAACTATGGAAAATGAAGATATTAAAACTTCTAATCAGATAAGTAATTTTAATATAGAAAAAGTAGATTCAAAACAAATATCGATAAATATAGCTAAGTTTATAGATTTATTACAGCAACAATATACATTTAATTCGATAGATAAAAATTTATTTAAAAGTTTTGATGATTTACTAACATATAAAAGTAATTTACCTAACGAATTGATTGCGAATGTAGAAAAGACAATAAATCATATTATTGGACAAAACATTGCTTTGGTGCAAGAGCAGTCAATATTTTCTCAAATATTATTACAGTTTCCAGGACTAGCTCCTTTTTCTGAAAAACCAGTTTTTGTGCAAGTACATACCAAGAAAAAAAACGGAAGCAAAGATATAGATTCAGAGGATATGATGCTAGTATTTTTATTTAATTTAGATAATCTTGGAGATGTAATGGTGCAAATGAAAATTTTAAATAAACAGTTATTTATACAGGTAAATAATAATAACCCAGAGATTAAAGAGATAATTAATCTATTAGAACCAGAATTTATTCATTTTGTAGAAAAAAATGGCTATCAGACTTCAGGATTAAGTGTTACATCTATTAGAAAAAAACAAGATATTAATAACTCTTCTTTTCAGTCAGCGTATGAGGGAGTGGATATAAAAATATGAATAAAAAAGGAATTAAAAAAGCTATAGCTTTGAGATATGAGCCTGGTAAAAAGGATGCTCCTCATGTTATTGCTAAAGGGAAAGGTGAAGTAGCAAAAAATATTATTGAGCAAGCTGATAAACATGAAATAAAAATACACGAGGATAAGGCATTAATTCAGTTGTTATATCAATTAGATATAAATGAACAAATACCACATAAATTATATCCTATAATTGCAGAAGTTTTTTCTCTAATCTATCAAGCAGAAAAAATAGCAGAAAGAAAGATAAATTATGATAAATAAAAGATCATATGGAAAATGGGGAGAGAATAAGGCAAAGGAATATCTACTTAATATAGGCTATGTCTTAATAGCTGAAAATTGGCATAATAGGTTTGGTGAGATTGATTTAATAATGCTAGATAATGAAGTAGTTGTTATTGTAGAAGTTAGAACAAAAAGTAATAATAATTTTGGGTCTGGAATTGAGTCGATTAACGAAAAAAAACAATTGCAAATTATTAAAATGATTGAGACATTTTTACAATATAAAAATTGGTGGAATAAATCTTATAGAATTGATGTTATTGCTATTGATAAGAAAAATGATTTATTTGATCTGACACATATTAAAAACGCGATTGAGCTTTAAGAGTCTAGTCAATTATATTAATAAATTGACTAGACTTTTTTTGAAAAAATCAAAATCATAAAAAGGATATTTAGGAAATATTTAGAATTATAAATTGAGGTGTTGATAATGTATGCAAAAGTTAAAGGCTCGTCTATCATTGGTATAGAAGGGTATCCTATTGATATTGAAGTGGACTTGGCGAATGGATTGCCGCAATTCCAGATTGTAGGTTTACCAGATTCATCAATAAGAGAATCAAAGGATAGAGTACGTGCAGCAATAAAGAATTCAAACTTTGAATTTCCCTTAAAGAGAATTACTGTAAATCTCGCTCCTGCTGATGTAAAAAAAGAGGGTTCAGCCTTTGATCTGCCAATTAGTATAGGAATATTACTGGCTGCAAAGCAAATAAACATAAATAACTCTATAAATTTAGAAGAAACCTTATTTATTGGTGAGTTATCATTGGACGGAACTCTTCAACCTGTAAATGGTATATTACCGATTGCAATTGCAGCTAAAGAGAATAGAATTAAAAATTTAATTATTCCTAAACATAATTATAATGAGGCATCGTTAATAAGTGGTTTAAATGTGCTTAGTTTTTCGAATATTAATGAAGTTATTAGCTTATTAGATGGTGGTCAGACTAATGAAACGGTGAAACCTTCAAACATAACTATAAAGATAAATAAAGAAAATAAAGTAAATGATTTAGATGATTTTGACGATGTTAAAGGACAATATTATGTTAAGAGAAGTATAGTAGTTGCTGTAGCAGGAATGCATAATCTATTGATGATTGGTCCTCCTGGTTCTGGTAAAAGTATGCTAGCAAAAAGGATACCGGCAATTTTACCTGATTTAACATGGGACGAAATATTAGAAATAACGAAAATCTATAGTGTTGCTGGAGAGCTAAAAGATGAGAATAGAATAATTACTAAGCGACCATTCAGAAGTCCACATCATTCAATTTCTGCAGTTGGCTTAGTAGGAGGAGGTTCAAATCCTAAACCGGGTGAAATTAGTTTAGCTCATCGAGGATTATTATTTTTAGATGAAGTACCTGAATTTTCTAGAAGTGTACTAGAGAGCCTTAGACAACCATTAGAAGACGGAAAGGTTTCAATAAGTAGAGCAAGAGCTACTTATACATATCCTTCAAAGTTTATGCTTGTTGGGGCAATGAATTCTTGTAAATGTGGATATTATGGAGCAGATGTACCAAACCATCAATGTCAATGTACTCCTCTTGAGGTTCAAAGATATAGAAATAAAATATCTGGTCCATTTCTTGACCGATTTGATTTACATATTGAAGTACCTTGGGTAAATATAGAGACATTAAGAGATAACAAAAAAGAGAAGAATTCAAAAAAAATGCAGGAAGCTATTTATATTGCTAGACAAATACAAATCGATAGATTTTCAAATAATAATATCAAATTTAATTCAGAAATGAATACAAAGCAAGTAAAAAAACATTGCTGTCTAGAGCTTAAGGCAGAAGAATTATTGCAACAGTCATTTAATCAATACGGATTAAGTGGACGTTCTTTAGATAGAATATTAAAACTATCTAGAACAATTGCTGATTTAGATGAAAGTAAAAATATTAAACTTTCTCATTTAGCTGAAAGCTTGAATTATCGGGTATTAGATAGAAAATAGCTGAAGGTAATTAACCCAAATAATACTTTTTAATAATCTATAAAATCGAAAACCAGAGAAGTTTTACCCTTCTCTGGAAAATCTATTGCTATGATCATCCAACTGTGAAAATGGCAGATAATAATGCTGGATTTCATGATAAGGAAATAATAGTTCGCAGAAATGATGAAGAATTAATATATTTAAAATTCATGGGTGGTTTTTGCTTGTACATTAGTGTAACTTCTGTATGAACACGTATGTTAGAAAGTATATAACCAAAAGAGTTGTTATATTTTTCGTATCCAGACTTTTGACATAAGTCTAATATTATCAAAACAGATTTTTTGTTAAATCTATTTTAGTTCTTCATTTCTATAATTAAAAGACTGTAGTTTCCATTGTCCATTCTTATAATTAGCTGTGTAATCTTCTGAAAAAAGTCGATATTCACCTGAACTATATTTAACAGCGATAACAATTGTAAAATCTGATAATTTGGGATCTATATCACCTAATTTGACAGCAAAACTCTCAAGTTTTACCACTTCTTCTATGCCATCATAATTAATTAACACACTTGTATCTCTTTCTTTTTCAGTTAATTCTCTCCAATTATCTAAAATCACATCCTTAAGATACTTACTTCGATCACCTTCAAGCCACAGCTTCCTTAAATTCAGATAATTTTCGGTAAAATGTAAGAATGAAAGATTATACTCTAGCGGCTTCATTCCTGGAGAAGTTATTTCATTTTCTTCTATTGGTTTTATATTGTCATTCGTTATTTCAATGTTATTACAAGCTGTTGAAGTTAAAGCGAGTATAAATAATATTAGCGAAATTAGTATCTTTTTCATGGCTTACCTCCTAACATTTTTCTTATTTCGAATGATTATTTTGAAAAATTCGGAGCATTGTTTTATTAAAATATTTAATATAATTCAAATTAGATTATTTTCAGTTAAACCTAATATTTTATCGTGAATTAAATTAATACCATGTTTTGAATTCTTATATGATGTGAAAAGCAGTATTGTAATTGCATACTTAGTTAGTGGAATTAGAAATAAAGTTTACATGTAATCTGCTTTTTCCCTATTCCTACAATCACGAATAGGCTTTTTAATATTGATATTTTTCTTATTATTTGCAGTTTAGAAGTACTTGTTCTTTATTGTTTTCAAATATTAGCATACTAGTGATATCATTATTAGATAACCTAGAAATATCTATTGTTACATTAACCAATGTTGCACCTTTATCTATTGAATTATTATATTAATACATTAATTATATTTTATTAAAGACTTTTGAAAAAGATAATAATTTAATGAAAAAAGTTAATTAATAGTTTTTCTCTATGTGTTTCCTTGGATATTAAGAAAAGAAAATATTATTTATATTCTA
>CAZIGM010000007.1:0-55304 GCA_964538675.1 uncultured Bacillaceae bacterium
CCTTAAGAATATATTTATATATTGCAAAGCGGGTAGAGTCCGCTAAAACACTTGTTAATTTTAAAGTTTCATTATCCATTGAATGTTTGCCTCCTCTTCAATTTTTAAAACTATTATATTATATTAGTTTATTTTAGTAAAATGCTAGAGGTTATATTATACCTATAATTTATAAAAATATTCATAGTTAACACTATTGACATAGTGAATAAACATATATATAATTAAAGTAAAATAAATAATAAAATTTTAGTAAAAAATTGAAACTTTTTATATTATGAAAACGTAATTATAAGAGAAGAAAAGATAAAGAAAAAATTAATAACTTTATTAGAAGGGGGAGTTGAAATGAATAACAAAGTTGTATTCTATACATATCCAAGTTGTACTTCATGTAGAAAAGCAAAAGCTTGGTTATCTGAACAAGGAGTATCCTATGAAGAAAGACATTTATATAAGGATCCTCCAACATCTGATGAGTTAATGGCTATAATTAGGAAAACTCATAATGGAACTGATGAAATTTTATCAACAAGAAGTCATTATTTTAAAAATCTAAATAAAGATATAGAAAATATGAAATTTAGTGAATTTCTTGAATTTTTATCAGGAGAACCCAAATTACTAAAAAGACCTATTCTAACAAATGGCGACAATATAGTTATCGGATATGATAAAGGTGCTTTAGAACAGTATTTTGCTTCATAAATTTGGTATCATGTTATTTTAAAAACATGATCCTTTTTTTTTAACCACTCGTATATATGATAAAAAAAATGGATATAAAAGTAATAGTTTATATTCTATGAAAACTATTAGTTGCATAAAAATATAATAAGATATATTGCGGGGGGTTATAAAATGGTAGCAAATAGACAAGATGCTTGGACCGAAGATGATGACTTATTACTGGCAGAGGTAACTCTTAGACATATAAGAGAAGGGGGAACTCAACTATCTGCTTTTGAAGAGGTTGGACAAAAACTTAGTCGAACAGCTGCGGCCTGTGGTTTTAGATGGAATAGTTTAGTTCGTAAAAAATATGAAGCGGCAATTAGAATTGCAAAATCACAAAAACAAAAACGAAACTATCAAAAATCTTATTTTAATATTGACAATTTTGTAAAACCAGAGAATATTGATGAAATAAAAATAGATGAAGATTCTATTTCTTATGATAGTATTATTAATTTCTTGAAAAGACAAAAAAATTATAGTTCGGATATTAATAAAAGCCATAAAAAATTTGAAAAAGTTCTTGAAGAGAAAAACAAGGAAATTAATCAGCTTAAAGCAGAAAATTATAAGCTAAAAGAGAAGTTTAATAATATTGAGGTGGATTATAAGGTAGTAAATGAGGACTATAAGGCATTAGTTCAAATAATAGATCGAGCGAGAAAATTAGCTTTTCTGGATAATGAAACGGAAGATAGCAAGACAATTTTTAAAATGGACTACAATGGTAATTTAGAAAGAATAAATAAATAAGATTATATGCTTCATTTATCACAGTCTACTATTTTGTAGACATTATCTACAATCAAAGTGAACCTTTTAGGTTCACTTTTTTTAATAAAAATAAAAATTGGGTTTTATATGCAGATAAAATAACTTACAATATAAGAAAGTGTAATCAAAAATTAAGAAAGTGTAATCAAAAATTAAGAAAGTGTAATCAAAAATATAGAGAGATAATTAATTTATATTTAAAGGGAGAACATAGCATGGATATATTTGTAAAACTGTATGCTTTATTAGCAACAGTACCATTTATTACATTTCTAATCTTATACTTAATATTAATAAATATTGGGATATCAAAGAAAGTAGCACTTAACTATTCAATATATATATCAAGCATTTTTCTGATTAGTGCAGTTTCCGCACAAATAAAAATATTGTTTAATTATCAATATAGTTTTATAATAGTTATTGTGTGGATAATTATTATCTTATTTGGGTTAGCACTAATACAGTTAAAAATAAGAGGGTACATTAATTATTTAAAACTTTTTTCTTCTACTTCTAAATCGTTTTTTATAATTTTTTAATGTATTTTATTTTGTTCTTTTTGTTGTAAGTATTTTCAAAATATAATATTTAAAAATAGAAATATATTATATTTTTTTTGCGTTTTGAAGGAAAACAAAATACGTAGGGGAGTGATTGTAATGATAGGAATTTCAAAATTATTAAATAATTCTTGTAATTATGGTGATACATTGCGTTATAATGAAAATTCACATGTTCAAACTAACGGAACACATTCAAACCATGGACCTGTTGTAGTATGGAATGTGACTAGAACATGTAATTTAAACTGTATTCATTGCTATGCAAACTCAGAAGCAAAAAAGTATGAAGGTGAATTAACTACTGAAGAAGCAAAAGATATGATAGATCAGTTAGCTGATTTTAATGTGCCTGTCTTATTATTATCTGGCGGTGAACCACTGATTAGACCAGATATATTAGAGTTAGCCGAATATGCTATTAGTAAAGGAATTAGAATTACTTTTTCAACTAATGGAACACTAATTGATAAGAAACTTGCTAGAAAGATAAAAGATATTGGTGTTGGCTATGTTGGTATATCATTTGATGGGATAAAGGAAAAACATGATGCCTTCAGAAGATATGAAGGTGCATTCGATAAAGCTTTAGAAGGAGTAAGGAATTTAGTAGAAGTAGATCAAAGAGTTGGTTTAAGGTTTACTATTAATAAACACAACTATTTACAATTAAATGAGATTTTTGATTTTATAGAAAAAGAGGATATTCCTAGAGCTTGTTTTTATCACCTAGTTTATTCTGGTCGTGGTAGTGAGATGATGGCAGAAGATTTAACTCATGAAGAAACTAGAGATGCTTTAGACATTATTATGACTCGAACAATTGAATTTGAGAAAAAAGGACTTGATAAAGAAATATTAACTGTAGATAATCATGCTGATGCAATTTATGTATATTTAAAAACAGTAGAAAAAAATCCAGAGCAAGCTAAGTATATTTATGAAATGCTACAACGAAATGGTGGTAATCGTTCTGGTATTGCCTTTGCTAATATAGACTATCAAGGATTTGTTCATCCTGATCAATTTACGCAAAATCATACTTTTGGAAATATTAAGGAGCAAAACTTTAAGGATATTTGGACAAATTCAGATCATCCGATTTTAAAAGGTTTAAAAGACAGAAAGCCATTATTAAAAGGTAGATGTGCTAGCTGTAAATGGTTGAATATCTGTAACGGTAATTTTAGAACTAGAGCAGACGCAGTGTATGGGGATTTTTGGGAATCTGATCCTGCATGTTATTTGACTGATGAAGAGATTGGATTAACCAAATAATTTTTTCTTTTAGATATATAATAATTTATTTAAGGAGGGGTTAATATGCATCCTATGAATAATAAAGAATTTACTCCTAGGCTAATTTTTTGGGAATTAACTGAGGGTTGTAACCTAAAATGTGCACATTGTCGTGCAACAGCACAACCTGGTCGAAATAAAGATGAGTTATCTACTGAAGAAGCATATAGGGTAATAGATGAGATAGCAAGTTTTTCAAATCCAATACTCATATTAACTGGTGGAGAACCATTGTATCGTCCTGATTTTTTTGAAATTGCAGATTACGCTGTGAAAAAGGGTCTAAATGTTGCATTAGCAACTAATGGTACCTTAATAGATAAAGAAATAGCTAAAAAAATTAAGGAAGTAGGCATTAAAAGGGTTGCGATTAGTATAGATGGAGCAACAAAAGAGAACCATGATAAGTTCAGAGGAATAGATGGTGCTTTTGATAGAGCGTTATTAGGTGCAAAATATGTACAAGATGAAGGATTGGAAATACAAATTAATACAACTATAAGTAAACACAATGTAGATGAAATAGAGGATATTGTAGATCTTGCATTAGAGAAAAAGGTAAAAGCTTTGCACTTATTTATGCTTGTACCAGTTGGTTGTGGTATTCAAATTGCCGAGAATCAGATGTTACCATCAAGCAGATATGAAGAGGTATTGTCTTGGTTCTATGATAGAGCAAAGGATCTACCTTTTGAATTTAGAGCAACTTGTGCGCCTCATTACTATAGAATAATAAGACAAAAAGCTAAAGAAGCTGGTGAAAAGGTAACTTATGAAACACATGGTATGGCGGCAATGACTAAGGGTTGTCTTGCTGGAACAGGAGTTTTCTTTATTTCTCATAAAGGAAAAGTTCAACCTTGTGGATATTTACCAGTAGAAGCTGGAGATGTTAATAAACAGACAGTTGAAGAGATATGGAATGAATCGTCAGTTTTTGAAGCTTTGCGTGATCCATCAAAGCTTGAAGGAAAATGTGGCATATGTGAATATATAAATGTATGTTCTGGATGTAGAGCTAGAGCTTATGCTGAAACAGGCGATTATTTGGCAGAAGAGCCTTATTGCGTTTATGAGCCAAAACGTGTTGGTAAGAAGTAAATTTTATATAGTTTTTCATTATTAAAAAATAAATATTTTTAAATAGTTTGAAAAATCCTGATGTTAAAATCAGGATTTTTTTTTAATAAATATATACTGTTTTTAAAGTTAACTTATGGGTTATTTAAATCTTTTAGTTGGATTAGTTTACATTATTTTTAACGGTCCAATCACATCCCAAAAATATTCACCCACTAATTCCCCCCTGAGACTTGTTTATTCAATCTAATTTTGTATAATTTCTAAAAAGCTTTATAGCTTATGCTGTGAGGCTTTTTAAACTTGTTTTAATTTTAATATGTTTTTAATTATAAAATGGGTGTTAAAATGTATGTAAATAATATAATTAAATGAAAAAGGAATGATTATTAATGACCCTCAATGTTTAGAAAATAATATTGAATTGCTCGATTATATAAAAAGTGTTGAAAAGGAGCGTTAATATGGATAAAGAAAAAGTTAGAGAGTATTTTTTAACTAAACTAGGGGCAACTGAAGAAATGCCATTTAATATTTCTGTTCCTGTATTTAAAGTTGGTAATAAAATGTTTGGTCTTATAAATATACACGAAAAAGATAGACAAAGTATTAATGTAAAATACCCAAAAGAAAAAATTGAAGAAATAAGAATAATATATAATGAAATTAAACCTGGATATCATATGAATAAAGACAATTGGAATACAGTGTATCTAGACGGAGATTTAGAAGAAGATTTCATAAAGAAATTAATTGATATTTCATATGAATTGGTTTTTAATTCTTTAACAAAAAAAGCACAAAAAATAATTGTAGAAAATGAAATTAATCTTTGAAAATTTTGAAGTAAGTAAATATATGAAATTTACATAAATATAAACCAATTTATGCCAATTGATTAGTTAATATTATGAAAAAATTGATACATTAGATATCATAACTAACATTTATGGTAGGAGGAAAAATCATTTTATGTATAAAAAAATAATTATTGCTATCAATGAAATAGACTATTTAAGAAGTAAAGATGAAAAAATGAGATTATTAATTAATTCAATTGAAGATATAAATAGAGAGTATATTCCTGACCCCTTTATAGCAATAGTTAACAATATTGTATATCAGCAAATAGCATATAAAACAGCTGTTTCAATATGGAAGAGATTTGAGGAACTTATTCCAGATATAACCCCCGATAATATTATTCAGGAAAGTTTTGAATCATTAAGAGAATGTGGACTTTCAAAAACTAAGATAAATTACATAAGAAATATTTCAGAAGTAGTCATAAAAAATGAACTAGATTTAAATAGTTTTGCTATGATGTCAGATAAAGAGATAATTGAAAAACTTATTACTATAAAAGGTATAGGGGTATGGACTGCTGAAATGTTCTTGATTTTTTCTTTAAATAGAAAAAATATTTTGAGTTATAATGATTTAGGAATTAGGAAGGGATTAAAATGGCTCTATAATATGAAAGAAGAACCTACTATGAAAGAGTTTGAAAAGTATAAGAATAGCTTTTCACCCTATAATACTTTGGCTTCCTTTTATTTATGGGAAATTACAATTAGAAACTATTATAAATTTGAGAGCATTGAGAAAGTTAATTTAAATAATAATGTATCTTGTTTTAATCCTTCTAGGGACAGGTAGATATTTAATCTGACAAAGATATAATAATAAGTATAGAATAAATGTGGAATAGATTTTGATATTAAGCTATTGAAAAAAAAAATCAAATAATTATTATGAATTGTTATAAATAATAAAAAGGAGTTGAAAAATTATGTGTAGTAGAGAAAATATAGTATCCAGTATTATTGAGGCTATTAAAGACGAAAAATTTATTTATGCAGCATGGCAAGGAGGAGCGATTGCTTTTAATCGTGTAGATCAGTGGTCAGATATTGATCTAATAATTGATACAGATGAAGATAAGTTTGATGAAGTATTTAATATTATTGAAAGAACATTAAATAGTATATCAAAAATCAAGCATTCTTTTGGAAGTATTCAACCTATTGTAAAAGGAGCTTTTCAAAAAATTTATAAATTAAAAGATACAAGTGACTATCTTTTTGTTGAGATTTGTCTTTTACCTCACACTGGTAAAGAAAAGTTACTTGAACTCGAGATTCATGGAAATCCAGTAATTCATTTTGATAAAACAAATGTAACAGTAGGACATAAAATAGATAATGATGAGTTTGCTGAAATGTTAGAAAGAAGATTAGGTACTTTAATAAATATATATGAAATCTATCAATACACAATTAATAAAGAATTAAATCGTGGAAACTATGGTGAGGCTTTTGCATTTTACTTTGCATTCTCTTTGAATCCACTAATAGAAATATTAAGAATGAGGTATAGCCCGTATCATTATAATTTTAGATCTAGATATATATATTATGAGCTTCCAAATAATATTGTGCAGAAATTACAAAAACTGTATTTTGTATCTGATCATAATGATTTAGAATACAAACATAAACAAATTTCAGAATGGTTTGAAAAAGAAAAAACATTTATGCTACAAGTTAATTTTAAGCAACATTTACAAAATTATAAAAATAATTAGTACCCTTCAATGAATGGTAAATTCCAAAATGTGTCTCTATGCTAACTGATATTATCTATATTTGATTGTTGTAAATTGAATTTAAGCTTTGAGTCCTGATTATAAAATCAGGATTTTTTTAATTAAAGTTGAGCAAAATGATATATTTGTGGTATAATGTGGTGAAAAGTGGGAGATTGGGGATAAAGCGAGGTGTTTTAGTATGTTTATGGGGGAATTTCAGCATAATATTGATGATAAAGGTCGAGTTATTATTCCAGCAAAGTTTAGAGATGAACTTAGAGATACATTTATTATCACTAGAGGCTTAGATAAAGCCCTGTTTGTTTATCCATTAAATGAATGGCAAGTAATAGAACAAAAGTTGAAAACTTTACCTTTTACTAAAGCAGATGCACGTAAATTTACTCGTTTTTTTTTCTCAGGAGCTATTGAAAGTGAAATAGATAAGCAGGGACGGGTAATTATTCCTACTAATCTAAGAAATTATGCTTTGCTTACTAAAGAATGTGTAGTAATAGGTGTTTCTAATAGGATAGAAATTTGGAGTAAAGAATATTGGGAATCATATTATCATGATTCTGAAGAGTCATTTAATGATATAGCAGAAACGTTAATTGATTTTTAGTAATTAATATTTTCTGTCATGGAGGCTTGAGGTCCTATGTTTAGTCACAAACCAGTTTTTTTACATGAAGCTGTAAATGGTTTAAATATAAAAGCAAATGGTATTTATGTAGATTGCACATTAGGTGGTTCCGGTCACTCAAAATTAATTGCTTCAAAACTAAAGGATGGTGGAAGGTTAATAAGCTTCGATCAAGACGAAGATGCCATAAAAGTTGCTAATGAAAGACTAAGAGATTATAAAGATAAAATTACTTTAGTAAAAGCAAATTTTAAAAATATAAAAAATGAATTAAATGACAGAGGAATATTTAATGTAGATGGAATCCTGTTTGATTTAGGTGTATCTTCTCCTCAATTAGATGAGGGAGAGAGGGGATTTAGCTATAGTATAGATGCTCAACTTGATATGCGAATGGACAGAGACAGTGTCCTAACCGCAAGGGATATTGTTAATGAATGGGATGAAAAAAAAATAGCGGAAATTATTTTTATGTATGGCGAAGAAAAATTTGCTAGAAGAATTGCAAAAAATATTAATGATTATAGAAAAATAAAAATGATTGAGAGGACAAGCGAACTGGCAGAAATTATAAAAGAAAGTATTCCAGCTCCCGCTAGAAGGACTGGTCCACATCCTGCCAAAAGAACATTTCAAGCTATTCGTATAGCAGTAAATGATGAATTAAATATATTAGAAAGCTCATTAGAAGATTCGATAGAGCTATTAAATGTAGAAGGAAGAATAAGTGTAATTACTTTTCATTCTTTAGAAGATAGAATTTGCAAAAAAAGTTTTTTGAAATATGCACAAGGATGTATCTGTCCACCAGACTTTCCGATATGTACTTGTAACAAAACACCAATAATAAAAGTTATTACAAGAAAGCCAATAACTCCAAGTGAAACAGAGCTAGAGGATAATCCTAGGGCACGCTCTGCAAAATTACGAATAGCGGAGAAACTATCGCAATAACACGACTAATTGCTTTAGCATTAAAGTATAATTTGTCCTTTTTGAATACTATTATTTAGATAAAGTTAAACTTCATTTGAATAATGTTAAAATTTACAGGAGGAACTTCAATATGTCTATGTATACTAACGGAAATTTAGCTGTTGAATATAAAGATAACAGCATTTCTAGTGTTAAAAATAAAACAAAAGATAAGAAAAAGATAACATCTTCAAAAGAGAAGTTATTTTATTTGATATCGATTATTATATTTGTAAGTTTAGCAGGTATCGTTATTTCAGGTTATGCTATTATTGCTGAAAATAATTATAAGGTTCAGGAATTAAATAAATCTATCACTAAAATCAATCAGGAAAATGAAAGATTAGAAATGGAAATTGCAGAATTAAGTTCCCCTGATAGAATCATAAAAATAGCTCAAGAGGATTTAGGAATGTCTTTAAGTGAAGATAGAATTATCGTTTTGTCAGGTAATTGATATTGTGAATTTTTAAGTAATTAATAGGAGACAGTCATGGATATTAGGAAGATAATAAAGAGGCGAACTGTATTAATAGGAATAAGTATTACCCTCCTATTTTTTTTGCTATTATTTAATACATTTCTAATACAGACCGTTGATGCTCCAGAATTTAAAGAGCAAGCTAAAAATATTTGGAATAATTCTTATATTCTAGAACCTGAAAGGGGAATTATTTTTGATAGAAATGGTGATAGGTTAGCCTATAACTCTTCTGCTTATACAGTTATTGCTGTTTTATCGGAAGAAAATTCTGTTCATGTTACAGATCCTGTAGCTGCTTCAGCTCAATTGGCACCTATATTAAATATGTCCGAAAGTGATTTATATAAACTTTTAACTAAGGATGCCTATCAAGTGGAATTGCGTCCTGGCGGATGGAAAGTTAATCTGGAAACTGCTGAAAAAATAAGCGAATTAAAAATACCTGGAATAATTTTAAGAGAAGAAGAAAAAAGATATTATCCATATAATTCATTTGCATCTTATGTACTAGGTTTTGTTAACTACGATAATGAGGCAGTGCTTGGAATAGAAAGTTACTATAATGATATATTATCGGGAACACCCGGAGAATTAAACGTTATGGAGGATTTAAAGGGTTATAAATTACCAGAAGGGGAATTACTGTACGAACCCGCTAAAAATGGTAATGACTTAGTTTTAACTATTGATAAAACCATTCAACAATATGTAGAAAATACATTAGATAAAGCGGTCGAATTATATAATCCTAAGAGTATGGTAGTTATTGTAACTGAACCAAATACTGGAGAGATATTAGCTATGTCAAATCGTCCTAATTATAATCCAAATGAATATTGGGATATTGAGGACTATAAAAATCCAGCAATAAATTATAATTTTGAACCAGGCTCAACTTTTAAAATTATTACTTTGGCAGCAGCTATAGAAGAAGGTGTATTTCGTCCAAATGAAACATATATGTCTGGTTCTATTGATATATATGGGGATGTTATTAAAGATGCTAATAATGGTTCTGGTTGGGGTGAAATAACCTATTTAGAAGGAGTACAAAGATCAAGCAATGTAGCCTTTGTAAAATTAGGTTATGAAAAGCTAGGAAAAGAGAAGTTATTTTCTTATATTGAAGATTTTGGGTTTGGAAAAAAAACGGGTATTGATTTACCTGGCGAATCAAAAGGTATAATGAAAAGTGCTGATGAAGCTTATCCACTCGATGTTGCTGCAATATCTTTTGGACAAGGTGTTGCAGTTACACCGATTCAGCAAGTTATGGCAGTTTCGGCTGTTGCAAATGGAGGCAATTTAATAACACCACATCTAGTAAAGGAAATTAAAAATAATGACTCAGAAGAGATAACTGAAGAGATTCAACCAATTATTCAAGCTCAAGTTATTTCTGAGAAGACAGCTAAAGATACGAGTTCAATCTTAGAAGAAGTTGTTAACTTTGGACAGAGACCTGGTTATATTGATGGATATAATGTTGCAGGAAAAACAGGCACAGCTCAAAAAATAGGTCCTAATGGAGAGTATTTAGAAGATGCATATGTTGTTTCATATATTGGCTATGCACCATCTTATGACCCGAGATTATTAGTTTATGTAATAGTTGATGAACCGGACTTAGATTTTGCTTATTATGGTAGTACAGTTGCTGCTCCGATTTTTACAGAAATTATGCAAAATAGTTTAAGATATCTAAAAGTACCAAAAAGCACAGGAAATTCTGTTATAGTTAATGATGAGGTAGATATTACGTTAAAAGATTATACAAATAATAAAGTTGTAAGTAGTGAAAATGAATTAAACGATATGGGATTAATTCCTGTTGTAATAGGAGATGGGGATAAGATATTAAAGCAGTATCCTATTTCCGGGGAAAAGATATCAAAGGGGACGCGAGTTTATTTAGTAACCATTCCAAAAGAAGAATATAAGATTCCAAATCTTATGGGTAAATCTATGCGTGAAGCTTTAGAATATTGCTCGGTACTTGATATTGATGTTAAAATTAATGGTGCTGGGATAGTTGTCAGTCAGAGTTTAACAGCTGATTTCCCGTATAACGGTGGAACTCTAGAAATTACACTTGAAGACCCTGCTAACAAAACTGATGATAATTAAATAATTTTTTGTTTGTTTAATAGCAGAATTTTCTGCTATTTTTTTATGTCACAAGAGTTATGTATGAATAATTCCCTTTAATTATAGCTTGTTCTAATCATCGTAATAAATGAATAGTTTGTTACTAAAGATATTTTGAGGGGGATTTAAGTTGCGACGGGTTTCTCAAGTAATTGTAAAAAAAAGAATATGGATAACATTAGTAGTAGGTATTATTATTTTTTCATCGTTGATTATTAGACTAGGATATATTCAACTAGTTAAAGGCAGTTGGATAACTGAGCAAGCAGAGGACTTATGGAGTAGAGATATTCCTGTTGAAGCAAAAAGAGGATCAATAGTTGATCGGAATGGGGATGTATTAGTATATAATATTAGTTCTCCTTCTGTTATAGCAATACCAGTTCAAATTAAAGATGCAGAATCTACTGCTGTGGAACTAGCAAATATATTAAATATGAACGAGGAAAAGATATATAAGTTAATCACTAAGAAAGAACTCATGGTAAACGTTGCTAGAAAAATTACTGAAGAAAAAGCGAAAGACATTCAAGCACTGGATTTGCCTGGGATAGCAATAACTGAAGAGAACAAAAGATATTATACAGAAAATAATATAGCATCTCATGTATTAGGATTTGTAGGTATTGATAATCAAGGATTAGCTGGTATCGAATTAGTATATGATGAATTATTAAAGGGAAAAAGGGGATCTATATCTTATTCAGCCGATGCAAGTGGTAGAAAGATGCCTAATCAGGATGAAATATATAATCCACCAGAAACCGGAAATAATGTTGTTCTTACAATAGATAAAGAAATTCAATCTTTTATTGAAAGAGAGCTCGATCAGGCTATGCTTCAATATAGTGCAGATAATGCTTTAGCCATTGCTATGGATCCAAACACAGGGGAAATTCTTGGAATGGCAAGCAGACCGAATTATGATCCTAGTAATTATGCTGACTATCCTAGTATGATATATGATAGGAATTTACCGATTTGGATGGCTTACGAGCCAGGTTCGACTTTTAAAATAATTACATTAGCTGCTGCGTTAGAAGAAGATGCAATTGCTTTAGATGATACATACTATTGTGATGGCTCAATAGAAGTGGCTGGAGTTGAACTACATTGCTGGAAAAGTGGGGGACATGGCTCGGAAACTTTCTTAGAGGTTGTTGAGAATTCATGTAATCCAGGTTTTGTAGTAATGGGGCAAAGACTTGGAAAAGAAAAACTATTTAATTATATAAGTGATTTTGGTTTTGGTGAAAAAACTGGCATTGATTTGCCAGGTGAACAAAAAGGTATTCTATTTGATATTGATGATGTAGGACCAGTAGAATTAGCCACGACATCCTTTGGTCAAGGTGTATCAGTTACTCCTATTCAACAAGTAGTAGCAGTAGCTGCTGTTATAAATGGAGGAGACTTATTAAAACCTTATATAGTAAAAGAAGTAAGGGATCCTGTTACGAACGAAGTTATATTAAATGTGGAACCAGAAGTAAAAAGGCAAGTTATTTCCGAGGAAACTTCTAAAGAGGTAAGAGAAACCTTGGAGAGTGTTGTAGCTAATGGAACGGGTAGAAATGCGTATATTGATAGTTACCAAGTTGGAGGGAAAACTGGTACGGCACAAAAGATAGGAGAAAATGGTGGTTATTTAAGTAATAATCATATAGTATCATTTATCGGTTTTGCTCCAACAGATAATCCAGAGATATTAATATACGTTGCAATTGATAATCCTAAAGGAATACAATTTGGTGGTGTAGTAGCTGCTCCTATTGTTAAAAATATACTTTATAGTTCACTGCAATATCTAGAAGTACCACCACAAAAAGAACAAATCGAGATGGAATATCGATATGGTATTGATACTCCTTATGTAGAAGTTCCTAACTTAATTGATAGTACTAAACAAGAATTAAGTCAAAGCTTATATATTGATTTCTATTTAGAAATAGATGGGGAAGGGAAATTTGTGATTGAACAAATACCTAAACCAGGTTTAAGAGTGGAAAAAGGTTCAACTATTCGTTTATATTTTGGTGACAAGTAGTAAAAGAAATATTAAAATAGTATTAGTAGCCAGGAATTTAGTTAAAAGATTACCTGGCTTTTCTATGAATGTTCTTGTTTTCTTTATATTTATTTTGTCTATAATATAGGTAAGCAAAGGAGGGGGAAAATGAATTTAGAACAGTTAATAAAGCCGTTACTTATATTAAAAAAAATTGGTGAAATTAATATTGAAGTAAATGATATTAAAGTAGATTCAAGAAAGATTGAACAGGGTGATCTATTTATTTGTTTACCTGGATTTGCTACTGATGGTCATGAGTATGCACAGAAAGCAGTCGATAACGGGGCAGTAGCTATAATGTGTGAAAGAGAATTATCAGTAGAAGTACCACAAATCATTGTGAAAGATGCGAGATTTGCTATGGCATTTTTATCAGATAAATTTTATAATCATCCTTCAAGTAGATTGAGAGTGATTGGTGTTACTGGTACAAATGGGAAAACGACAACTACTTTTTTAATAGATAAAATAATTACGGATCAAAATCATGTTACGGGATTAATAGGTACTATTAAAATGAAAATTGGTAGTGAGGTAGTTAATGTTAAAAATACGACACCAGATGCTATTGATTTACATAAGAATTTTGATAAGATGATTAAGGTTGGGTCGGAGTATGTAACAATGGAAGTTTCTTCGCATGCACTAGATATTGGTAGGGTAAGAGGAGTAGATTATAATATTGCTGTATTTACAAATTTGACGCAAGATCACCTTGATTATCATGGAACTATGGAGAAATATCGTGAAGCTAAAGGTTTGTTATTCTCCCAGTTAGGGAATGCATATGGAAAGGATATTAAATATGCTGTATTAAATGCTGATGACAAAGCTAGTCAATATTTTAATAGAATAACTGCCGCTCAAGTTATAACATATGGTATTGATAGCGATGCTGATGTAAGAGCTACAAACTTAAGTATTACAGAACAAGGCACTAGTTTTACATTGAAAAGTTTTAAAGGAATAATTGATATTAATTTAAAAATGATTGGGAAATTTAGTGTCTATAATTCTTTAGCTGCTATTACAGTTGCATTAAT
The DNA here is from genome assembly GCA_964538675.1 of uncultured Bacillaceae bacterium. Taxonomy (GTDB): domain Bacteria; phylum Bacillota; class Bacilli; order Tepidibacillales; family Tepidibacillaceae; genus CAZIGM01. The sequence goes on from CAZIGM010000007.1 coordinate 14,409, forward strand.
AGAGAATATTGCTTTAGATGAGATTAAAAAAAGTATTGAGGATATTACTGGAGTAGATGGACGTTTTGAATTAGTAACTCTTAATCAAGATTTTACGGTTATAGTTGATTATGCTCATACGCCAGATGGTTTAGAGAATGTTCTAAAGACAATTAAGGAATTTGTAAAAGGGAAAATTTACTGTGTTTTTGGTGCAGGAGGGGACAGAGATAAAACAAAAAGACCATTAATGGGTAATATAGCTACAACATATAGCGATATTGCGATAGTAACCTCTGATAATCCTAGAACAGAAAATCCTGAGCAAATAATAAAGGACATAGTAGAAGGTATTGAAAAAAATGAATCAGAAAATTTTAGTTATACAACAATCAACGACCGAAAAAAGGCAATAGAATTTGCTATAAATAATGCCGAAAAAGGTGATGTAGTAATTATTGCTGGAAAGGGTCATGAAACTTATCAGATTTTAAATGACAAGGTAATACATTTTGATGATAGAGAAGTAGCAAGAAATGCTATTAGGAGCAGATTTTTATGATATTAAGTATTGATGAGGTAGTAAAACATGTTAATGGACGATTAATTAATGGAAAAGAGAATATTAGCATAAATGGTGTTAGTACTGATTCTCGAGAGGTATTTGAGGGGAATCTATTTGTTCCTTTAAAAGGGGAACAGTATGATGGACATAACTTTGTTACAAAAGCAAAAGAAGCTGGAGCTGTGGCAACATTATGGCAAGATGATTTAGCATTACCAAATGTTAATATACCTATTATATTAGTATTGGATACATTGATAGCTTTACAGGATCTAGCTTTATATTACCGAAAGAAAATAAATCCAATCGTTATTGGTGTAACAGGAAGTAATGGAAAAACAACTACTAAGGATATAATATCCTCGACATTAATAAATAAATATAAGGTACATAAAACAAAAGGAAATCTTAATAATCATATTGGTGTACCATTAACGTTGCTAACAATGCCTGAAAATACAGAGGTCGCTGTTATAGAAATGGGAATGAGTAATATTGGAGAGATTGAAAAACTTTCAACTATATCGCTACCCGATTATGCTGTAATAACAAATGTGGGTGAATCCCATATTGAATATCTAGTTACAAGAGATAATATAGCTAAAGCAAAGCTAGAAATTTTAAAAGGGTTAAAAGGTGATGGATTTGCAATCTTACCTGGGGATGAGCTTTTAATAAGGTCAAAAATATCGAAAATTGATGGAATCGAAAATATTATTTGGGTAGGACAAAAAGATACAAACGATGTATATCCTTTAAAGGTAAATTTGAATAATTTAGATGGAGTAGTTTTTACAGACTCAAATAACGAAGAATATTCTGTACCGCTTTTAGGTATTCATAATGTTGTTAATGCTCTTATGGCGATTCAAGTAGCTAAAAAATTAGGAGTTAATAAGCAGGATATACAGCAAGGTTTAACTAATATTGAATTAACTGGTATGAGATTAGAAAAACTTTATGCTAAAAACGGATGTCTAGTATTAAATGATACCTATAATGCTAGTCCAACTTCAATGAAAGCAAGCTTAGAACTATTTGCATCATTAAACCAATTCAAACATAAAGCTGTAGTATTAGGGGATATGCTAGAACTAGGTGTTAAATCGGAAAAATATCATGAAGAGATAGGTAGAGTCTGTGCTAATATTAACCTCGATTACTTAATCGTAACAGGAGAATTAGGTAAATCGATTATTAAGGGTGCTAAAGATAGTGGTATAAATGATGAAAAAGTTAAATATTTTGAAGATATAAACCAAATTAGTGAGTTTATTCTTGAACATGTATCACCTGAAGCAGTGATATTAGTTAAGAGTTCAAGAGGTATTAAATTAGAAAGAGTAATCGATCAGATACGAACATAGAAATAGAAAAGGGGATTTATTAATAAATGGAATTAAAAATTATTTTTTTTACAATCTTAACTTCATTAATCATATCAATAATACTTGGTCCGATTTTAATTCCTCTTCTTAGAAAGTTAAAAATAGGGCAATCAATAAGGGATGATGGACCAGAATTACATCTGAAAAAAGCTGGTACTCCCACATTAGGTGCAATAATAATCTTAATAGCGCTTATCATAACTGTGTTTAAATTTTCACCTTTTACCTTTAACATATACATATTGTTATTAGTTACTTTAGGTTTTGGATTTTTAGGTTTTCTTGATGATTTTATTAAAATTGTAAAAAAGAGAAACTTAGGTCTTTCTGCAAAACAGAAACTTCTCGGTCAAATTTTTATAGCATTAATATTATGTTATTTTTTATATCAACAAGGATTTGATACAAGAATTTTCTTTCCGGGCTTATCATGGGGTATAGACTTAGGATGGTTGTACTACCCTTTTATAATTATCTGGGTTGTAGGTTTTCCAAATGCTTTAAATTTGACTGATGGATTAGACGGATTATTAGCTGGAAGTGGTGCTATTACTTTTGGTGCCTATTCGATAATAGCTTTAAGTACTACACAATTTGATATATCAATATTTTCTGCTGCCATGGTAGGAGCCTTACTAGGGTTTTTAGTTTATAATGCTCATCCTGCAAAGGTTTTTATGGGCGATACTGGTTCTCTTGGAATAGGCGCTGCTTTAGCTACTATAGCTATTCTTACAAAAACGGAATTATTATTATTAATTATTGGCGGAGTATACGTATTAGAAACTTTATCTGTTATAATTCAAGTTATTTCTTTTCAAACTAGAGGGAAACGAATATTTAGAATGAGTCCTTTACATCATCATTTTGAACTTTCTGGATGGTCTGAATGGAAAGTAGTAACAGTTTTTTGGGTTGTAGGTTTTATATTTGCAGCACTCGGAATATATATTGAGGTGTTATTTTAATGATTAATGAAGGAATAGATAAGTATAAAGGGAAAAAGATTGTGATATTAGGGCTGGCTAAAAGTGGTACAACTATAGCTAAGATTTTATTTAATATAGGCGCAGATGTAATCGTTAATGATGCCAAACAGAATTGTATAGAAAAACAAGAGCTTGAAAAAGTAGGAATAAAGGTTATATGTGGTGGCCATCCTGAAGATTTAATAAACAAAAATATTGATTTGATAGTTAAAAATCCTGGTATTCCTTACTCCATAGCCCCTATTCAAAAAGCAATTATATACAATATTCCAATTATTACTGAAATAGAGATAGCTTATGAATTATCTAAAGCACCAATTATTGGAATTACTGGTTCAAATGGAAAAACAACGACTACAACTTTAATCGGTGAAATAATCAAAGAAGCAGGCTTAAATCCAATTGTTGCTGGAAATATTGGTACTGTTTTAAGTGAACAAGCACTATCGATAACTAAAGAGCAAGTATTAATTGCTGAATTAAGTTCCTTTCAATTAAAAGGAACTATTAATTTTCAACCTTATATTGCTGTATTACTAAATATTTATCCTGCTCATCTTGATTATCATAAGACTATTGAAGATTATATTTTATCCAAGACTAAGTTATTTATAAATCAAAAAAGTACTGATTATGCAGTATTGAATTGGAATTGTAAAGAGTGTATGGATTTAATAAGTACTATTAATAGTAAAGCTTATTTTTTTTCTATTACAGGAAAGAATTCAATAGATAGAGGGGCTTATATTGAATATGATAAAATCTACTGGATTGATGGCAACGAGAAAATTGAGATTATGTCATTAGATGAAATACTTATTAAAGGTGCACATTTAGAGAACGCATTAGCTGCAATAATTGCTACAAAGTTGTATGGTGTGGATTTCAATTCAATTAGAAAGGTTTTAAGAGGGTTTAAAGGGGTTGAACACCGATTAGAGTATGTATTAACAAATAAGAAAAAAGTCTCTTTTTATAATGACTCAAAAGCAACAAATCCACAAGCAACAATAACTGCCTTAAATTCTTTTAAGGAACCTATAATATTAATAGCAGGGGGATTAGATAGAGGAATAGACTTTGAGGAATTGCTAGAACCATTAAGGAAGAATGTTAAAACATTAATAACCTATGGTCAAACCGCCAATAAATTGCAAGAAGTTGGAAAGAAGGCAGGGATAGATTTTACTCATATCGTCGATAATGTTAGTGAGGCTGTACAACTATCAATTTCTTTAGCTAGTGAAAATGATAACGTAGTTCTATCTCCTGCATGTGCAAGTTGGGATATGTTTTCTTCTTTTGAGGAGAGAGGAAGAATGTTTAAAGAGGTTGTACATAAATATAAATAGGGGCTAAAACTATAGTTATGAATTACTAAAAATATCTTTAAGCCTCGTAAACTTGGCGGTTAAGAGGTGAATATATGGTGAGAAGTAAATCTAATCCTGATTGGAAGTTGATTTCTGCTATTTTGTTTCTTCTAGGTATAGGTATAATAATGGTATATAGTGCAAGTGCAGTTATTTCACACAGTGAAATGAATGACTGGTATTATTATGCTAAACGACAAATACTTTTTGCACTAATTGGTTTAATATCAATGTATATTATGATGAATATTAATTATTGGATATGGAAGCAATGGGCAAAAACGGGATTATTCATATGCTTTGCACTTTTAATAATTGTATTAATTCCTGGAGTTGGTGATACAAGAGGTGGTGCTACAAGTTGGCTTGGGATTGGGAGTTTCGGAATCCAACCATCTGAGTTTATGAAGTTAGGAATGATTTTATTTCTAGCCAAGAGATTTTCTGACCATCAAGAAAAAATGTGGTCATTTACCAAAGGAATTTTGCCTCCCTTACTAATATTGGGTATAGCACTAACTTTAATTATGCTTCAACCTGATTTGGGTACAGGGACCGTATTGGCAGGAACTGTATTATTGATGATTTATGTTGCAGGTGCTCGAACAAGATATTTAATTGGATTAATTTCTATTGGGGTATTAGGATTTGTTGGATTAGTTTTAGCAGCACCTTATAGAATATCGAGAATTGTTGCTTTTTTAGACCCATGGCAAGATCCACTTGGTGCGGGGTATCAATTAATTCAATCATTATATGCAATAGGTCCAGGAGGATTAATGGGTTTAGGCTTGGGTATGAGCAGGCAAAAGTATTTTTATGTACCTGAACCACATACTGATTTTATTTTTGCTATCTTAGCAGAAGAATTAGGTTTTATAGGTGCTTCAATTGTTTTATTACTATTTGTTGTTTTAGTATGGAGAGGACTGAGAATAGCAATTACTGCACCAGATCTTTTTGGAAGCTTTTTAGCTGTAGGTATAGTGGGAATGGTTGCTATTCAAGTAATAATTAATATTGGGGTTGTAACTGGAATGTTCCCAGTAACAGGTATTACATTACCACTATTAAGCTATGGGGGGTCTTCTTTAGTCCTAACACTTACTGCAATGGGAATTTTATTAAATATTTCACGCTATTCGCGTTAAACTTGGGGATGATTGTATGAGAATTATTTTAACTGGCGGAGGAACTGGGGGACATATATATCCTGCTTTGGCCATAATAAACGAAGTTAAAAGAAATAACCCTAAAGCTTCGTTTTTATATATTGGTACTGATAACGGATTAGAAAAGGACATAGTAAGCAAATTAGATATACCATTCTCTATAATTGAGATAAATGGATTTAAGAGAAAAATTTCAACTGATAATTTAAATACAATATTTAAATTTATCAAAAGTGTTGAATTATCAAAAAAATATTTAAAAGAATTTCGCCCTGATGTTGTTATTGGTACAGGTGGTTTTGTCTGTGGTCCTGTTCTATATGCGGCTAGTAAATTAAAAGTACCTACTTTTATTCATGAACAGAATATAATTCCTGGACTTACAAATAAGTTTCTTACAAGATATGTAGATGTGATAGGGGTAAGTTTTATTGGTTCAAAAGAGTATTTTAATAATGCTAAAAAAGTTGTATTAACTGGAAATCCTTGTGCCTCTGAAGTGATAAGAGCAAATAAAGACCAAGGATATAAATTTTTAAATATAAATCCGGAAAATAAAGTTATTCTAATTTTTGGTGGTAGCAGGGGAGCTAATGCAATAAATAATACATTTCTAGAGATACTTCCTAAGTTAGATAAATATAAAGAATATCATTTTGTATTTGTGCCAGGTAAAATACATTATGATTCAATTATGAGTAAGGTAGATAAAATAAACAAAGGAAAACTGACAAACGTTTCTATTTTTCCATACCTCTATAATATGCCAGAGATTTTAGCTATTTCTGATGTAATTATTAGTCGTGCAGGTGCATCTACATTAGCAGAGGTTACTGCATTAGGTATACCTTCAATTTTAATACCATCACCTTATGTAACTAATAATCACCAAGAGAAAAATGCAAGATGGTTAGAAGAGCAAGGTGCAGCAAAGATGGTAATAGAGAAAGAACTAAATGGTGAAGTATTATTAAAAATGATTTTAGAAGTGATTGATAATCATGATAGTTTTTCAAAAAAAGCAAAAAAATTAGGCATAGTAGACTCGGCTAATATAATATATAAAGAAATTGAAAAATTGGTTAAAGGTTAAATGATGGGTGAATAGTTGTGAAAAATTGGTTAAAACAATTAAAGGAGAATAATATATTCTATTTGGAGAATGAGTTATTATCTAAACATACATCATGGAAAATTGGTGGACCAGTAGATGCTTTTATTCAACCTGTTAATAAAGAAGAATTAATAAAACTATTAAAAATATTAAAGGAAAATGATGTTAAGTGGAAAATAATAGGGAATGGTTCTAATATTCTTGTTACCGACAAAGGATATAGAGGTGCCATTATATCGTTGAAAAGTGGGTTTAGAGAAGTTGTTATTAAAAATAACTTGATTTATGCAGATGCTGGTATATCATTAGTCCAACTAGCTAATTTAGCTGCCAGAAATAAATTAACTGGACTAGAATTTGCAACTGGGATACCAGGAACTATAGGTGGGGCAATTACTATGAATGCAGGAGCTCATGGTTCAGATATTTCAAAAATATTACAAGAGGCAGAAGTTTTATTAGAAAATGGAGAAATAATAGTTTGGGAAAAAGAAGACTTTAAGTTTGAATATAGATCATCGATATTACATAGAAAAGATGCTATAGTACTTTCATCAACATTTAATCTTGAAAATGGAGTCTATAAAAGAATTATTTCTGACATGGAACAATATAAGGAGCGTAGAAAAAAGACACAACCTTATAATTATCCATGTTCAGGGAGCATCTTTAGAAATCCATCTAATGATTATGCAGGCAGATTAATTGAAGAATTAGGATTAAAAGGATATAAAATAGGTGGAGCTCAAGTCTCAACATTACACTCTAATTTTATTGTTAATATAGGTAATGCAAAATCTAGCGATGTACTTTTGCTTATAAATTATATAAAAGATAAGGTCTATAAAAAATATAATATAGAATTAAATACAGAGGTTGAGGTAATAGGTGAACAATAATACTATTGAATTTGACATATACAATGATATAATAACTCTGATTACATGTATAATAAAGGAATGAAATCAATGAATTCCGCTGAAACTGCCTCTTTATATGGAAGAAGGAAAGATAAGAAAAAAAATAATAATAATAGCTTAATATTTTTTATTTTTTTATTTTTTTTAATAATTGCTATTGTATCATTTTTAAATTCATCTATTAGTAGAATTAATGTAATAGAGATTACGGGAATATGTTTATTGACTGAAGAGGAAATATATGAACAAGCTAATATATATTATGATATGAATTATTTTATTGCTCGCAAATCTAAAATTAAGGACAACTTGCTAGATTTAGAAGAGGTGAAAGATGTAGAGATAGCAAAGGTATTTCCGGGAAAATTAGATATTCATATTATAGAATTGAAACCATTAGCTTATCTATATAGTAATTCAGAATGGGTTCCAATTCTTGAAGATGGACTATTATATTATGAGCCTTATGATAATGACTTTTTAGAACATCCTTTAGTAACAAACTGGCAAGATATGAGTCAAATTAAAATATTAGCTGAGGAATTGAATAATACAAAACCATCGGTGTTAGTAGAAATATCAGAAATTCAACAAAACGCACAAGAGAATAACCCTAATCAACTACTTATTTTTACTAGAGAAGGTTATAGGATACATTTACTATTAGAAGATTTTAGTAATAAATTAAACTTGTATCCAGAAATAATTGAGAATTTAAAAACAAAGACGACTAATACAGGGGATATTTATTTATTTGATTCTATTCGTTTCGAAGAATATAATATTGTAGATTGATATATATATAATCATAGTTTTTTAAATATATTAAATAACTTAAAAAAGAAGGGCAAATAAAAAATCTGTTGAATACATAAATAGAGAACTTTTAATATAAATTTCTTTTTTAAGGCTTGGCATAAGTATAAATTTTTATTATAGTAAAAATATAAAGCTTGATAATTAATAGAGGAGGTGCCAAGATTTGAACAACAATGACTTTATAGTCAGTTTAGACATCGGTACGTCCAAGGTTCGAGTAATCATTGGCGAGATTAGTTATGGGGTATTAAATATAATCGGAGTAGGTGTTTCTGAATCTGAAGGAATAAAAAAAGGAGCTATTGTTGATATCGACTTAACTGCTCAATCTATACGTGAAGCAGTAGAAAGTGCAGAAAGAATGGTAGAAATAGATATAAAGGAAGTATTTGTTGGTGTTTCTGGCAATCATATAGATCAACACCTAAGTCAAGGTGTGGTAGCTGTTTCTAGTGATGATAGAGAGATTGACACTGGTGATATTGAACGTGTAGTTCAGGCATCCAAAGTGATTGCATTACCTCCTAATAAAGAAATTATTGATGTAGTTCCAAAAGAATTTATTGTTGATGGTTTGGGTGGTATTAAAGACCCTAGGGGTATGATAGGGGTTAGACTAGAGGTCACTTCAACAATTGTAACGGGTTCAAAGACTATTATCCATAACTTAATACGTACTATAGAAAAATCTGGACTTCAGATTTCTGGTTTTGTTCTATTACCATTAGCTGCTAGTCAAGTTGCATTATCAAAAGATGAGATGAATCTTGGAATTGTTTTAGTTGATATAGGAAAGGGTACTACAGAAGTATCAATTTTTGAACAGGAAGAATTGAAAAAATCTATTGTAATACCTATCGGTGGTGAATATATTACTAACGATATTTCTATAGGATTAAAAACACAAATGAATATAGCCGAGCAAGTTAAATTAAAATATGGAATTGCTAGTATTGAAGATGCATGTGAAGAGATAAGATTCAGGGTGCCAAGAATTGGTAGCAATTATGATAAAGAGTATAATCAAATTGAATTAGCTCAAATAATTGAACCAAGAATTAGAGAAATATTTTTAATTGTTCGTAATGAGGTAAATAAATTAGGATATACAAAAGAAATTACTGGCGGCTATGTATTAACTGGTGGAGTGGCATCAACAAATGCCATATTGGCTATTGCTCAAGAGGAGTTAAACCCTTCAGTAAGAGTAGCTATTCCTGATTACATTGGCGTAAAAGATTCATCTTATACAAATGGAGTAGGGATATTATTGTATTCATCAAAGAATGTTATTCAAAAATCAAAGCATGGAAATATATCAGGGAAATCTAATAAAAGTAATTCTAAGTTATTTAATTGGTTGAAGGAATGGATAAAAGAGTTTGTATAATAAATACTGCTTTTGAGATTAGTGAGGGGGATATAACATGTTAGAGTTTGATCTAGATATTGAACAATATGCAAAAATAAAAGTTGTAGGCGTAGGTGGCGGAGGTAGCAATGCAGTTGATCGCATGATTGAAGATGGAGTTCAAGGCGTAGACTTTTTAGCAGTTAATACTGATGCACAAGCCCTTCACCGTTCATTAGCAGATACAAAAGCTCAAATTGGAAGTAAATTAACAAGAGGATTAGGTGCTGGTGCAAATCCAGATATAGGTAAGAAAGCTGCAGAAGAGAGCAGAAAGGATCTAGAAAATTATTTAAAGGGTGCCGATATGGTATTTGTTACTGCTGGCATGGGTGGTGGAACAGGAACTGGTGCTGCTCCAATAATTGCAGAAATTGCAAAAGACATGGGAGCACTAACAGTAGGTGTTGTTACGCGACCTTTTTCTTTCGAAGGTAGAAAAAGAGGAAAACAAGCAGATATAGGTATTGCCGAACTAAAAGAATCAGTTGATACATTAATAATAATTCCTAATGATCGACTTTTGGAATTAGTAGAAAAGAATACACCTATGATTGAAGCTTTTAAACAGGCAGATAATGTTCTTCGTCAAGGTGTGCAAGGTATTTCGGATTTAATAGCTGTTCCAGGATTGATTAATTTGGATTTTGCCGATGTTAAGACAATAATGACTGAAAGAGGCTCAGCATTAATGGGAATTGGAGTAGCGTCTGGTGAAAATAGAGCAGTTGATGCAGCTAAAAAGGCAATATTTAGCCCAATATTAGAGGTATCAATTAATGGAGCTAAAGGCGTATTAATGAATATAACAGGAGGATCAAATTTAAGTCTTTATGAAGTGAATCAAGCCGCAGACATTGTTGCGTCTGCCTCTGATTCAGATGTAAATATGATCTTTGGTGCAGTTATAAATGAAGAATTAAAGGATGAGATATTAGTTACAGTTATTGCAACTGGATTTGATCCAAAACGTGATGATAATAAATTAATAAAAGATAAATTAAATCTAAAACCTTTTAATTCTGTTAATCATGAAAATCTCGATATTCCAACATTTCTGAGAAATAAAAATAATTCTGATATAGAGGAATAAAGTAGAACAATAACATAAGAATATTTTAATAAAGTCGAACTTTATTCAGATGGAGTTTTTCACCTAAAGGTATAAGTGCAACTAAGACTTACGCTACGTTTAAACTTGCGTAAATCAAGTTTTCTTTAACTCCACCTGAATTTATGCACTCAAGAGTACAAGTCACGCTATAATGCTAAAGCATTTAGTCGTGCTATGTGAGACTTATCCTAAATTCATTTTCCCCCACTTAAGAAGTGGGGGTCTTATCATATCTGGATAAAGTATCAAACGAGGGATTTTTTCCTTTGTTTGATACTTTTTTGTTTTCTTATCTTTCGACAAAAAAAATTAAAGCTTGATGGCAAGTTTAGACAGACTTTGAATATAAATATAATATATACTTTTGTCCAATAAACTTTTCTTTGGAGAGAAACGATAATGGTATTTTATTTAGATATTATATTATTACTTAATTTAATAATAGATTATTTTATTCTATTAGCCTCAAGTAAATTTCTTCATCTTCAATACAAAAAATGGAGACTTGCATTGGGTGCTTGTGTTGGTGCTTGTTATACGCTGATTATATTTATTCCTTTTCTTAAGGATTTTCATCTATTATTAACTAAATTTTTAATCTCTATTGTTATGGTATTAATCTCTTATGGATTTATACATCTTATACAATTTATTCAGACAGTAGCTACTTTCTATTTTATCTCTTTTCTAACAGGTGGAGGAGTATTTGCAATTCAATACCTACTAGATATTGAACATGATGTTATCAATGGAGTTTACATTAGTAAGTCATCGAATCCATTTATTGTTGTTTTCTTAATAATTATAGCTTTTTTTGGTATATGGTTGTTCTCAAATAAATCATATAAATCTATGCATAGAAAAATAAATATAGCCAATAAAATAGTAAATGTTGATATCTATATTAATAATAATATCTATCCATTTATTGGTTTAGTTGATACTGGTAACAGATTATATGATCCTGTTTCTAGAAAACCTGTGATGATTATTGAGGCTGAAGATACATTATTTATACCAAAATATTTTAAGAATGCATATATTGATGGTCAATTTCAATTAGATTTATTCGATAAAATAACTGATAAAATTGATAATTATTTAATGTCTAGAATCCATTTGGTTCCTTATAGGAGTATTTCAAGTAAAATGCAATTTATTTTAGCCATAAGACCTGATAAGGTGGTGATAAAAATCGACAAGGAAAAAGTGCTTAGTCGATCAAGTGTCTTAATTGGCTTAAACTATGGACAACTATCAAATGATAAAACATATAATGCAATTGTTCACCCTGAGTTATTTGTGAGTTAATTTTGTCGAAAGGAGTTTCCTATGTTAGTTAAATTAAAAATAAGATTAATCATATTAAAGTATCGTATGCTGTTTTTTTTAGGATTAAAAACAGAAGAGATTCATTATATTGGGGGTAGTGAAACACTCCCACCACCTTTATCAAAAGAAGAAGAAGAATATTTATTGGAAAAGTTACCAAATGGTGACGAAACAATAAAATCAATGCTAATAGAAAGAAATCTTCGTTTAGTAGTTTATATTGCACGTAAATTTGATAATACTGGTGTTAGTATCGAAGATCTTGTATCAATAGGTTCAATTGGACTTATTAAAGCAGTTAATACCTTTGATATTGAAAAAAAAATCAAATTAGCTACTTATGCAAGTAGATGTATTGAAAATGAGATATTAATGTTCTTGAGAAGAAATAATAAGATTAAAACCGAAGTTTCTTTTGATGAACCATTAAATATAGATTGGGATGGAAACGAACTTTTGCTTTCAGATATATTGGGTACAGAGAATGATTTAATTTTTAAAAATTTGGAGAACGAAATAGATCGAAAACTGTTAAATAGAGCATTGGAAAAGTTGAATGATCGAGAGAAAGTAATTATGAAACTCAGATTTGGGTTAGATGATGGAATGGAAAAAACACAAAAGGATGTTGCTGATTTATTAGGAATATCACAGTCTTACATATCAAGATTGGAAAAAAGAATTATTAGAAGATTAAGAAAAGAAATTGACAAGATGGTTTAGAGCATAATTTTTCCCCAAAAGGAGATACTTTACAACAAGTAATCCTTTAGGAGGGATTGTGATGTCCAGAAATAAAGTCGAAATATGTGGCGTAGATACCTCAAAGCTACCTGTTTTAAAAAATGATGAAATGAGAAAACTGTTTAAAATAATGAATGAGGGGGATCGAACAGCAAGAGAAAAATTAGTAAATGGAAATTTAAGACTTGTTTTAAGTGTTATTCAAAGATTTAATAATAGGGGAGAATATGTTGATGATTTATTTCAAGTTGGTTGTATTGGTTTAATGAAAGCAATTGATAATTTTGATTTAGGTCAAAATGTTAAATTTTCAACTTATGCAGTACCCATGATAATCGGTGAAATAAGAAGATATTTACGGGATAACAATCCAATTCGGGTTTCTCGTTCACTTAGAGATATTGCTTATAAGGCATTACAAGTTAGAGATACGCTTACTTATCAGAAATCTCGTGAACCTTCGGTTAAAGAGATTTCTGAGGAATTAAATGTATCAAGAGAAGAGATAGTTTTTGCTTTAGATGCTATTCAAGATCCTGTTTCATTATTCGAACCTATTTATCATGATGGAGGGGATCCAATCTATGTAATGGATCAAATAAGTGATGAAAAAAACAAAGATGTTAATTGGGTTGAAGAAATAGCTTTAAAACAGGTAATAAATCAATTAAATAATCGAGAAAAATTAATCTTGTCAAAAAGATTTTATGAAGGAAAAACACAAATGGAGGTTGCTGAAGAAATAGGAATTTCACAAGCTCAAGTTTCTAGACTTGAGAAAGCAGCTATTCATCAAATGAGGAAACATTTTAAGTAAGAAAATTTAATATAGCAAAGAATATTTAAATTATTTTTTTAATGACCCTCATTAGTATAGTAAATATACCGTGGGGGTTAATATATTTTTAGTAAATTTTATTTGTACATTTTCAGGGCTTCTATCATATATATATTAAGAACGAAGTATAAGAGTGGGTGGATTAGTATGGTGAAGATATCTGAATTTCAAACAAAAGATGTAATTAATATATTTGATGGTAAAAAGCTAGGAACCGTTCATGATTTAGAAATTGATTTAAGGCAGGGCAAAGTTGAAGCTTTAGTTGTTCCTGCACAGAGTAAATTCCTAGGAATATTTGGTAATGGAACAGAGTACGTAATTCCTTGGACAAATATAATTAAAATAGGGCTAGATGTAATTCTAGTGAAGTTAGAAGATCGATCATATAGAGCTATTGATTCAACAGAGGAATATGATTCATTTAGAAATATAGTTGATAATTAATAAAGTATTAATCAAAATCAGTAGTAGAGTGACTTAATTATTATATAAAATCAATCTTTATTTAGATGAAATTATCTCATTTGAATAAAGATTGTTTTATAATTAATTACTTCATGCAAAGAGACTAGAGATTTACATTAAATATTGTTGTGATATTATGTTATATGGATGTGATGATTATGGAGACATTGATTTTAGTGGACAAACAAATAACATATTTTACCATACCGTCTTGGACGAAAATAAATTCAAATTTATGCGTTGGATTTTCCACTAGAAATGGTGGATATAGTAGAAATGAATTCAGCTCAATGAATTTAGCATTACACGTTGATGATGTAAGTCAAGATGTGATAGCGAATAGAAAACTTTTATCATCAGCATTAAACTTTACATTTAATGCATGGACTTGTGCTGAGCAGGTACATTATAATAATATAAAGGTAGTATCCGAAAGTGAACGGGGAAGAGGTCGTTTAGATCAAGGTAATGCTATTCCTTGTACTGATGGGTTGGTTACAAACGTCTCAAATATATTGTTAACATCTTTTTATGCCGATTGTGTTCCATTATATTTTTTTGATCCTATTAAAAAGGTAGTTGGGTTAGCGCATGCAGGTTGGAAAGGAACAATGCTAAAAATAGGTGAAAAGATGATTGATAAAATGCTTACAGTATATAATTCAAACATCAATGATATCAGAGTTGTTATAGGTCCATCTATTGGAATATGCTGTTATGAAGTGGACAATAATGTAGTTGAACCATTATTATCCTCAATAGGATCAGTACCCAAAGAAGTAGTTAAAGATAATGGGGACGGACATTATAATATAAATTTAAAAAAGATTAATGCCATAATTATAGAAAAGGCAGGAATTCAAAGTAAAAACATCGAAGTTTCTTCTTTATGTACAAGTTGTAATATTGACTTATTTTATTCTCATCGAAAGGAAAAAGGTAAAACAGGAAGAATGGCTTCTTGGATAGGCTTTAGGGAGGTAGAATAATTTAGTGACTTTAGAAGAAAATTATGAAATGGTAAAAATAAGGATTAATGAGGCTTGTTCAAAATGTAATAGAGATCCAAGGGATATAAAAATTGTTGCGGTGACAAAATATGTTGATTCAAAACTTACTAAGGAAATCTTAGATATTGGACTTGAACATATAGGCGAAAACAGAGTTCAAAATGCACTTGAAAAATATCAAAAATTACACGGAGAAGGTATATGGCATTTGATTGGTCAATTACAATCAAAAAAAGTAAATAAAGTAATTGGCAAATTTAATTATATTCATTCTCTTGATCGATTATCTTTAGCTGAGCAAATAGATAAAAGAGCTAAACAAGAGAACTATATTGTGAATTGTTTTATTCAAGTTAATATATCTGGTGAAGAAACTAAGGCTGGAGTTGAGCCAAGCGATTTAATTGACTTTATTAATAAGTTATATGTATATAAGAATATACATATAGTTGGGTTAATGACTATGGCTCCATTTGAAAAAGATAAAGAGTTAACTAGACCAATTTTTCGAAAATTAAGAGAGTTAAAAGATCAAATAAATGAGTTAGGACTCATCGAATATCCTATGAAAGAATTATCAATGGGTATGTCTAATGATTTTGATATAGCAATAGAAGAGGGAGCTACTTTTATTCGTATTGGTTCTATTTTATTTAATAAAAATTAATAGATATTATGTGTGTTTATAAAGGAGGTATAAATCATGATGGGAAAAATAATGGAGTTTTTTGGACTTGAAGAAGATAACCTAATAGAAGAAACTGATGAAGAAATAATATCAAACAAAAGGAGAAAAAATCAAAATAATAAAATAGTTAGTGTACATAGTCAAAAAAATGTTAAGGTTATTTTACATGAACCCCATTCGTATGAGGAAGCACAAGCATTAGCTGATCATTTATGTTCCCGTCGACCTGTTATTGTGAGTCTTCAATACCTTGATTCAAATCAAGCTAGAAGAGTTGTTGATTTTCTTAGCGGTTGTGTTTATGCTCTTAAAGGAAATATAAAAAAAATAGGGGATAGTATATTTTTATGTACACCTGATAATGTAGATATTCTAGGAGATATAACAGAAATAATAGAGATAGACTAAAAAAAATAGAGGGTGATAGAGTGATTGCAACGTATTTATTTTATGTGGTAAGGGTAGTATTTGAGATTTATTCTTGGCTTATTATAGCTTATATATTAATGTCATGGTTACCTCAGATGAAGGAAAGTCAAATAGGGGAATTACTAGGGAAAGTAGTGGAACCATACTTAAGTCCATTTAGAAAATACATTCCACCTATTGGTATGATAGATATTTCTCCTATCGTAGCATTATTTGCGTTATATTTTATTGAGTATGGAGTTTATGCTGTAATAGGTTTCTTTAGCTGATGGCAAATGAAGATTTATTAAACCATTATAAATATGAGGAACGCTCGTTTGCTGAACGTGTATTAGAGTGGTCTGAACGCGTATCTAATACACACACTCAATATATAACTGATTTTGTTGACCCAAGACATTTAGAAATTATTAATAACATCGTTAATTCATATAATGACTTGGCGATGTTTTTTGATGGAGGTTACCAAAATGCTGAAAGAGTAAGAGTATTAATTCTTGACGATTACTTATTATCAGATTATCATGATGTAGGTATAACAATATTTGAAATTAATTCAATTGATAAATATAATATTATTCACCACAAGGATGTCTTAGGGGCATTATTAAATCTTGGTATTAAGAGGGAAAAATTCGGTGACATCCTATTATCAAGTAGCAAGCAACAATTCATAGTTGCTAAAGAGATCGCCGATTATATACAGATGGAGATGAAAGCAATTGGTAAATCGAAGATATCACTAAAGGAGATAGAGCGAGATTTATTATGTAATGTAGCCGAACAATATCAGGTAATAGTTTTTACTGTATCTTCCTTAAGGGTAGATTCTGTAATAAGTTCCATATATAATATTTCTAGGACTAAAGCAACAGAAATGATTAACAAAAATTTACTTAAGGTAAATTGGAGAATAATAGATCGAGTAGATAAAAGATTAAACGAGGGAGATATTATTTCATTAAGAGGATATGGTAGAAATGTATTTATAGAAAATCAGGGTATTACAAAAAAAGGACGATATAGAGTAAAAATAAGAAAAATTATATAATATTAAAAGGACTTTTGTGGTAATTTGTCGAAATTTCATTAATATAAAAATAATTAATACAAAATTAGGGGGTGTTCATGGTGCCATTGACACCATTAGATATTCATAATAAGGAATTTAGCAAAGGCTTTAGAGGGTATGATGAAGATGAGGTAAATGAGTTTCTGGATAGAATTATTAAAGATTATGAAGCAATAATTCGTCAAAACAAAGAATTAGAAGAAAAAAATGAACAATTAAATGAAAGATTGAGTCATTTTACTCATATTGAAGAAAGTATTAATAAATCAATAATTGTTGCTCAGGATGCAGCTGAAGAATTAAGAACGAACACAAAAAAAGAGTATCAATTAGTTATTAAAGAAGCTGAAAAAAATGCTGATCGTATTATAAATGATGCGCTCTTAAAGCAAAAGTCTATATATTATGAAATTGAAGATATGAAAAAGAATGCTTCAGTATTTCGCACACGATTTCGTTCGTTACTTCAAGCTGAAATGGAGATTTTAGATAATCATAATTGGGTAGAAATTGAGACTGAGGACGACGAATAAAGTTGACTTTCAGATAATAATTGGTTATACTTCAATATTAAAAAGGCACGACTAAGATTGGGATAAGTTTATTATGTTAATATTTATAGCGAATTAGGGATGGTGAAAGCCTAATAATATTATTTAGTAAATATCACCCATGAGTTTCTTTTCTGAACCTAATAACAAATAATAAACCGTGAATTTATTTGTTATATATGTAGGAAAAGTCGGTTGATACCGTTATCTTATTAATAAGTGGCTATAATTTAGCTATTAGGGTGGTACCGCGGGTTATCCTTCTCGTCCCTTGTGGATTGAGGGGATTTTTTATTTTTTAGATATTTATTTTAGAAGGAGTGAAAATAGGTGACAGAAGATACTGTAGATTATGGGAAGACATTAAATTTGCCTAAAACAGAGTTTCCTATGAGAGGGAATCTTCCAAATAAGGAACCTGAGATTCAAAAATGGTGGGAAGAAATAGATATTTATCATTTGGTTCAACAAAGACAAAAAGGAAAAGAAAAATTCATTTTACATGATGGTCCTCCATATGCTAATGGAGATATCCACATTGGTCATGCTCTTAATAAAATTCTAAAGGATTTTATTGTTCGTTTTAAAACTATGCAAGGTTATGACTCTCCTTATGTTCCTGGTTGGGATACTCATGGATTACCAATCGAACATGCTGTTGTGAAAAATAGAAAAATTGATCGTAGGAACATAGGCCCAATTGAATTTAGAGATTTATGTAAAGATTACGCTCTAAAATATGTAGAGAAACAAAAAGAACAATTTAAACGATTAGGAGTAAGAGGTGATTTTGAAAATTCATATATTACTTTAAACCCTAAATACGAAGCAAAACAAATAAAGGTCTTTGGTGAAATGGCTACAAAAGGACTGATATATAAAGGATTAAAACCGGTTTATTGGTCACCTTCATCTGAATCAGCTCTTGCTGAAGCCGAAATAGAATATATGGAAAAACGTTCAGCATCAATATATGTTGCTTTTGAAGTAGTTGATGGGAATAGTAAATTACCAAATGGAGCAAATGTGATTATATGGACGACCACACCTTGGACTATTCCTGCAAACTTGGCTATTTCGGTGAATAGTGAATTTGAATATACTTTATTTAAAGCTAACAATCAATTATTTATTGTTGCTAAACAATTATTGGATTCAGTAAAAGAGGAAATAGGCTTTGATGAAATTGAACCAATGGAGGAATTTAAAGGATTTGAGCTTGAAGGTGTTATTACTAAACATCCATTTTATGACCGTGTATCACCAATCATTTTAGGCGAGCATGTTACTCTTGAGGCAGGTACTGGTTGCGTACATACAGCACCAGGTCATGGAGAAGACGATTTTTATATTGGTCAAAAATATGAATTAGATGTTTTGTGTCCTATTGATGATCAAGGTAAATTAACTAAAGATGCTCCAGGTTTTGAAGGTCTTTTTTACGAGGATGCAAATAAGGAAATTACTAAAAAATTAGAGGAAAACGGTAAACTTCTTAAACTTAGTTTTATTAAACATCAATATGCACATGATTGGAGAACAAAAAAACCGGTTATTTTTCGTGCAACTGAGCAGTGGTTTGCATCTATAGATGCTATACGTCAAACTATTCTTAGTGAAATCAAAAAGGTTAAGTGGACTCCGCATTGGGGTGAACAAAGATTAAGCAATATGATTGTTGACCGTAATGATTGGTGTATTTCAAGGCAAAGAATATGGGGAGTACCTATTCCAATTTTTTATTGTAAGGATTGTGGCGAGATAATTATTAATGATAAGACAATAGATCATCTTGTAAAGCTTACAGAAAAAGATGGAACTAATATATGGTATGCAAAGGAAATTAAAGAATTACTTCCAGAGGATTTTGTATGTACTAAATGTGGTAGCAGTAATTTTAGAAAAGAAACTGATATCATGGATGTATGGTTTGATTCTGGTTCAAGTCATGTCGCTGTTTTAGAGGAACATAAGGATTTAAAGTGGCCAGCAGACCTATATTTAGAAGGATCAGATCAATATCGAGGTTGGTTTAATTCGTCATTATCTACAAGTGTTGCCGTTAAAGGGAAATCGCCTTATAAAGCTATATTAAGTCATGGATTTACTTTAGATGGTGAAGGTAGAAAAATGTCTAAATCAATGGGTAACGTAGTTGATCCTGCAAAAATCATGAAGCAATTAGGGACTGATATATTAAGACTATGGGTTGCATCAGTTGATTATCAGGCTGATGTGAGAATATCAGATGATATCTTAAAACAGATATCAGAAGTTTATCGTAAGATTAGAAATACTTTAAGGTTTTTAGTTGGTAATCTAGAAGGGTTTAATCCTGATAAAGATAAGATTGCTCTAAATGATATGAACGAGTTAAATAGATACACAATAATGAAAACAAAAAAACTAATTGAAAAAGTAATTAAGGCTTATGATAATTATGAGTTCCATACAGTCTACCAATCAATCCATAATTTTTGTACTGTTGATATGAGTTCATTTTATTTAGATATAGTTAAGGATATCTTGTATATTGAGCCGATTGAATCAAACTCGAGAAAAGCAACTCAAACAGTTTTATATGAAGTACTATTGGCGATTGTTAAATTAATCGCTCCAATCTTACCCCATACGACTGATGAGATATGGAAACATATTCCAAACTCCGAAGAGATAAGTGTTCAATTAACTGAACTACCAAATTGGTCAGCTATTGAAATAGATGCCGATTTAATCAGTAAATGGGATGAATTTTTAGCTATTCGTGATGAAGTGTTAAAAGCTTTAGAAACAGCGAGAAAAGATAAGGTTATTGGACATTCCTTAGCTGCCTCAGTAACAATTTATCCATCTGATAAAGTTACTAAATTATTAAAGAATTTTAATGATTTAGATAAATTATTTATTGTTTCACATGTTGATATAAAGGAAGTAACTCCACCAGATAATGCTATGTCATTAGAGGGAATGAGTATTTTAGTTACCCAAGCAAATGGAGAAAAATGTGGAAGATGTTGGACAGTAGCTCCAGATGTTGGCAGTAAAATAGAAAATTTATGTCCTAAATGTGCAGATATTGTGCAAGAGTATTATAGTGATGTATTAGAACGAGTTTAGTACTTTATCCAAATATAATAAGACCCCCACTTCTACACAAAGTGCACAAGTCACGCTATAATGCTAAAGCATTAAGTCGTGCTATGATTAAGTGGGGGAAAGTGAATTTAGGATAAGTCTCACATAAATTCAGGTGGAGATATGACTCCAACTGAATAAAGTTCGACTTTATCCGTTTTACAATTTTAAAGAGGTTGAGGAAAAAAGAAATAATCTTTTTTCCTCAACCTCTTTTTATTTAAAATATCATCATTAATTAAGTTTAAAAATAATGTTCAGTAATATAATTTTATGTACGTAGTACTTAGGTATTAATTATAATGTAGTATCATCTTCCATCTCATTTTTATTTTCAAGTTGTTTAGTAATTGTTGAAAGTTTATCGTATATTTTAAATAAAATGATTAGAATCTCAAAATAAACTCTTATTAAGATTGGACCAAGGATGACAGTTAATAAACCTGTGAAGAACACCCATCCTCCACCCCAGCCAAAGTAATTAATACTTGTAAACATTTGATATAGTCCATAAATAATAATAAGTATAGCGAAAATATAATATAAAATTTTAATTATAGTTGGCGTTATAAAATCGTCAAAATTTAATAGCTTTTTAATAAAATTCATTTTTTGACCCCCTTACCTAATTTTAATGATGATATTTTATTACCTTTATATAAGATTTTTAGTAAATATTTCTTGATTAGTATACAGTATACTATACTTATATATATTATTATAGTTTGTGATTTTTATTATAAAAAAATATTTTTATCTATGTATATATATTATAAATGAGTAAATTATTAAATATAATGGAGGATAGTGAAAATGGAAAAAGAGAAAAAGAAGCACACTCTTGACACAATCGGTGATAAATTAGATGAATTGGGAATTCAATTAGAAAGAGCACAAATTGCTGATTATGTACGGTTATTAAATAACCCAAAAAGATTAGTTAGATTAAATATACTTACTGGTATTGCCCGAGGCGTAGGAATAGCTATAGGATTCACCCTTTTTACAGCTACAATATTGTATATATTACAAAAATTAGGAGCATTAAACTTGCCTATAATAGGTGATTACATTGCAGAAATTGTTAGGATAGTTCAAGCTCAATTAGGTACAGGAATTAGATAGGAGTGTAAAAATAATGAATCAAGATGAATTAGCAGAATTTAAAAAAATATTAAATGATGAAAGAAAATTATTATTAAATAAGTTAAGTCATTATAATAGCTTTGGATTAAATGAAAACATGAATGATTCAATAGGCGAACTTTCTGGGTATGATAATCATCCAGGAGATATAGGAACAGAATTATTTGAAAGAGGTAAAGATATTGCTTTATTAGAAAATGAACAGCACATTCTTGAACTAATTAATGAAGCATTAGAAAGAATTGAAAAAAATGAATATGGATTCTGTTATAAATGTAATAAAGAAATACCTTTAGAAAGATTAAAAGTTATTCCATATGCAAAATATTGCATTGAACATCAACCAAACGACTCAGTTTCACTTCAAAGACCTATAGAAGAACAATTACTTGGTGTACCTTTTAGAAAGAAAGAAAATGAAGAACATCTATTTATTGAGGACACATGGAGTGCTGTAGCTGATTATGGGACATCAAGTTCAATCGACTATGACCCATATAATAATTCAGACAGAGATGATGAGTCAATTGATAATGAGTTTACAGAAGGATTTATTATTACTGATGGATATGGTAATCCAGTAGAAGAATAAGATGATAAAGGCTAGATAATAAGTCCGATTCTGCTTACCTTGAACTTGAACATATTTTTAGTTAATATTCAAAGCTATAAATATATATAAAGCTATGCTAAAATAAGTAAGAATATAAGAGAACAGGGGGAGACAGCTTGCTTTATTATTTTATAGCTATATTAATAATTACAGTTGATCAAATAAGCAAATGGGCTATTGTTAATTATATGGAGTTATATGAAAGCGTTCCTATAATTGAGGGATGGTTACATATTACATCTTGTCGCAATAAAGGAGCAGCTTTTAGCATACTTCAAAATCAGCGCTTATTTTTCATTATTTTAACTTTAATTGTAGTAACTATTCTTATATATTTTATTTACAAAATATATAGGGAACATAAATACGTTGCTTTTACTCTATCTTTAATTTTAGGAGGGGCAATAGGTAATTTAATCGATCGAATTAGAATTGGTGAGGTCATAGACTTTATTGATGTTCAAATCATTAATTTTGCTATTTTTAATATTGCTGACTCAGCCGTTGTTGTAGGGACAACTTTATTGATTATCTACATGTTTTTTGCTAAAGAAAATAATATTTTTAAATAGGAGAATAGTGTTGGAAAAATTTGAAATATATGATTGGCTTATTTCTACTGAGGATATCGGGAAAAGAATAGATAAATTTTTAGCAGAACAATTCGATGAGTGGTCTCGTTCACAAATACAAATATGGATAAAAGAAGGTAATGTCAGCGTAGATAATAAAGTTGTACGAGCTAATTATTCTTTAGCAGAAAATGGAGAGGTTATTTTAAGAATTCCTCCACAAAAAGAACTGGCTATAGATTCAGAGGATTTACCATTAGACATTATATATGAAGATAGTGATGTAATTGTTATTAATAAACCTAGAGGGATGACAGTTCATCCTGCGCCAGGTAATTATAGTGGTACAATGGTGAATGCTTTACTGTTTCATTGTAAAGATTTATCAGGTATTAATGGTGTATTAAGACCAGGAATAGTTCATCGTATAGATAAAGATACATCAGGATTATTAATGGTTGCAAAGAATGATTTAGCCCATCATTCTCTTGCAAAGCAATTAAAGGAACATTCTGTTAATCGTATTTATATCGCCTTAGTACATGGAGTTATACCACATGATAAGGGAATGATTGATGCACCTATAGGGAGGGAAACAATTAATCGAAAAAAAATGATTGTTACTGCTAATAATAGTAAACAGGCAATAACTCATTTTATAGTAATAGAAAGATTTAAGGACTATACTCTTGTTGAATGTAAACTAGAAACAGGTAGGACTCATCAAATAAGAGTTCATATGAAGTATATAGGACATCCATTAGTGGGGGATCAAAAGTATAGTTCAAAAAAAGATTATAATATATCTGGACAAGCATTACATGCAAAAACATTGGGATTTAAACATCCACGTTCAGGTCAATACTTAGAGTTTAATATTAAATTACCAGAAGATATGGCTAATCTAATATATGAATTAAGAATTAATTAATTTTCGATATTTAGGTGTTAAGAAGAAAATATTATTCTTATATATAGCGTTAACATAGAATAATCCATAGTGAGCACTTTCTGTAATTTGTTATTTATAGTAACTTAATTATACTGCAGAATTGTTCTCTATGGATATTTTTAATTTAATTCTATAATTAGCTAAAAATTACAAAAAAAGTATTGACAAAAAATACAAGTTAATATATATATAATTAACTTGTATAAAAAAACCTAATGAAAAAAAGTGAGAGGTGATTAAATATGTGAAAATAAATTAGAAGATTTTTAATTTATTATATTTTAGTAGTACGAAATTTAGTGTTGTATCGCAAAATGTAAATGTAGCTACATCTTTAATTAATGAGAAAAAGTAATTATACAATTATACATATAGCAATGTTTTTCAAAATTATTTTGAAATATCTAAGAGAGGTAAAACATCGATATCGTCGTATTTAAATGCTTATAATATGGTGAAGTAAGAATATCAGAATATCTTCAACATAATAAGGATGGAAGATGGCAAACAGTAAAAAACTGGTCTAGTACAAGAGATGGTACAAATAATGGACTTGCTGAAGATTGATATCTTTTAACGAAGGTATACTTCATATGAATATGTTTATTAAAATGGTAGTTTAGTTGAAAGTATTTACTAAAGGATTAGTAATTTCAAAACGATTTATTGATTTGGAGAAATGAATATCAAAATTGCACAGTTTACATGCATGATTTTAATTCAGGAGAAACTGTTGAACTTATAGGCCCAACAAAAGGTGTAAATATTTATTCTATTGGAATTTATAAAGGTAAGCCTTGGATAAATTTTGTTAATGATTATAGTGGTCTGAATAATATATTTTTTTATGATATTGATAATAATTTAGCAATTAATGTGACAAATAATAATGTAGATGAGCGAGTGTATTATCAATGTACACAAATGTCAGCGGATAAGAAATTAATATTTAAGTATTATGAAGGAGAAAACTATTATGTTGGAATTATTGATTAGCATATAATGAATAAATATTGATTGACAATTATCTTTGTTTAGATGATAATATAGAAAATTAAATATCCTTTAAATCAATCCAGAGAGATTGACAAGGTTAGATGAGGCATAATTATTTATGCTAGATATATAAATTTGACTTTAGCTTTTGTCTCTTGGGGCAAAAGTTTTATTTTATTTAAACATATATTAAAGGAGGTGCATACGGATTGAAGCAAGGAATTCTTTTTGATGAATCAGCAATAAATCGTGCTTTAACACGTATTGCCCATGAAATATTAGAGAAAAATAAAGGAACAAAAGACTTGGTTCTAATAGGTATAAAGACTAGAGGGATTTATTTAGCAAAAAGATTGTGTGAAAAAATACATGAAATAGAGGGGCACAAAGTTCCCTTAGGAGAATTAGACATAACTCTATACCGAGACGATCTATCGGAAAAAGGTAATCAAGCTTTAATAAAAGGTAGTCAAATATCATTTGAAATTAAGGATAAAATAGTAATTCTTGTAGATGATGTATTATATACGGGTAGAACAGTTAGGGCTGCGTTAGATGCTTTAATTGATTTAGGAAGACCAAAATTGATACAGTTAGCGGTTCTAATAGATCGGGGTCATCGCGAATTCCCCATTAGGGCGGACTATATTGGTAAAAACATCCCCACATCAAGACAAGAAATAATTTTTGTACAGTTAAAAGAATTAGATGATAGCGAACAAGTAATAATAAAACAGAAGAACACTCTTTAAATCAGTCCAGAGAGGCTGGTAAGAAGTGATATGTTACCCTTATTCTTATGTTAACTCTAATTGAAATAGTGGGTAAATATATTAAAAGACTTCTTACAATGAAGTCTTTTTTTGATGGGAAAAATTTCTTTTTAGACTGTGCTAGTAAAGGATTCTAATTGTTAAAGGAGAGACACAAATGGGGAAAAATCTTTTAAACACAAAAGATTTAACAGTTCAAGAAATTGATGAGATAATGTCCAGAGCTCAATATTTTCATGAAAATAAAGATAATTTAAGCATTACTCAAATTTGTAAAAACAAATTTGTTACTAATTTCTTTTTAGAGCCTAGCACAAGAACAAGATTTTCTTTTGAAATTGCTGAAAAAAGACTAGGTTGCAAGGTTATTAATTTTCAATCAAATGATTCAAGTATAAAAAAAGGAGAATCGTTGTATGACACCTTAAAAACACTTGAAGCTCAGGGAATTGATGTGGCTGTTATTAGATTGTGCGAAGAGAATGTATTAGGATATTTGTCGCAAAAACTATCCCTTACAATCATTAATGCAGGTGAAGGTAAGCAAGAACATCCGACACAAGCATTGCTGGATTTATATACAATGAAAAAATATTATAATGAAATGAAAGGCTTAAATATTGCCTTAATCGGTGATATTGCACATAGTCGAGTAGCAAGGTCAAATTATAATTTGCTTAAAAAATATGGTGTTAATTTCATATTTTCTGGACCTAGAGAATTGATGGTTGAAGATTTTGAAGGTACATATATGTCAGTAGATGAAGCAATAAAACAGGCAGACATTGTAATGATGTTAAGGATTCAATTTGAACGACAAAAATATAAATATATCTCATCTAAAGAAGAGTATAACAAAGTATATGGATTTACAGAAGAAAGGCTAAAAATTTTACAACCCCATACTATAATTTTACATCCAGCCCCAGTAAATCGCGGTGTGGAAATGGATGATTGCATTATAGAGCATAAACAATCAAAGATATTTGAACAGATAAATAATGGTGTTTGGATAAGAATGGCAATAATCGAAAAGGCTATTAGGGGGCATTAATATGGGTATTGTCATAAGAGATGGAGTTATATGGTATAAAAGAGAATGGTTTAATGGAGACATCTATATTGAAGATGGAGTAATTAAAGAAATTGCTCAAGAGTTAAGAGTAATATCTAATCAAGATAAGATAATTGATGCAAAAGGGAAAATTGTTATTCCAGGGCTTATTGATCTTCATGTACATTTACGTGAACCAGGATATGAAGATAAAGAAACAATAAAAACAGGAAGTAGGGCCGCTGTAAAAGGTGGATTTACTACAATAGCGGCAATGCCAAATACTAACCCAGTTATTGATAAACCAGATCTTGTTGCTTTTATAAAAGAAAAATATGAAGAAGCAGATTATGCAAAAATTCTCCCTATAGGTGCAATAACATCTGAAGAAAAAGGGATAGAACTAACAGATTTTGAAGGAATGAAAAAAAATGGTGTGATTGGTTTTTCCGATGATGGCAAGGGTATACAAGTAGCAGTAATGATGAAAAAAGCTATGGAAAAAGCAGCAAAATTAAATGTTCCAATTATCGCACATTGTGAAGATGAGTCAATGGTACAAAACGGTGTTATTCATAGTGGAGAATTTGCGAAGAAATTAGGATTATCTACAATATCTTCTGAATCTGAATATCTTCAATTGGCACGTGATTTATTATTAGCTGATATTACAGGCGTACATTATCATGCTTGCCACATTAGCACAAAGGAATCTGTCCGATTGATTAGAGAAGCAAAGGCAAAAGGGATAAATATTACAGCTGAGGTTACTCCACATCATTTATTATTAACCGAAAAGGATATTTGTGATCCGTATAGTATATATAAGGTTAATCCGCCACTTAGAACTGAAGAGGATAAATTAGCACTTATTGAAGGATTAATTGATGGTACAATAGATATTATAGCAACAGATCATGCTCCTCACACAGCTATTGAAAAAAACAGGGATATTATAGAAGCACCATTCGGAATGGCCGGATTAGAAGTTGCCTTCCCCGTTTTATATACTAAATTAGTAAAAACAAATATTATATCACTTGAATTATTATTGGATAAATTAACGATGATACCAGCAAGTATATATAATCTTAATAGTGGAATTTTAGACATAGGCTTAAATGCAGATATAGTTATAATTGATTTATACAAAGAAAAAACAGTGGATTCCGACAAGTTTTTATCTAAGGGTAGTAACACTCCTTTTATAGGATGGGATTTGTTCGGGTGGCCAGAAATAACTGTAGTGGATGGCAAAATTAAGTGGAGACTTGAGGAGGAGTTTGCGGATGAATAAAGAAGCTACGTTAATTTTAGAAGATGGTTCTATGTTTATTGGCAAGAATTTTGGAGCGACAGGTGAATCATTCGGTGAATTAGTTTTTAACACAAGTATGACTGGTTATCAAGAAATATTAACTGATCCTTCTTATTATGGACAACATGTTGTAATGACATATCCTTTAATAGGTAATTATGGAATTAACATGGAAGATTTTGAGTCAAGTAGACCTAATGTTTTTGGTTTTGTTGTGAGAGAGTATGCACAGTATCCATCACATTGGCGAAATAGAAAAACAATAGATGAATTTTTAAAAGAGCACGGAATAATAGGAATTTCTGAAATAGATACGAGAATGATTACAAAAAAGATTAGGGAAAAAGGAACGATGAAAGCTATTTTAACAACTAACCAGATTAGCAAAGAAGAAACAATGATTAAATTAAAAGAACCTTTAAGAAAGGACCAAGTAATTCAAGTATCAAATAAACATAAGATTATAATGCACGGAAGAGGCCCACGTGTTGTGGTTATAGATTTTGGTTCAAAACAAGGAATTGTTAGAGAGCTATTAGAAAGACGGTGCGAAGTTATTGTAGTTCCTTATAATACTAAATTTGAAGAGATAGTTGAACTAAATCCAGATGGTATTTTATTGTCAAACGGTCCTGGAGATCCAAAAGATGTTGAAGGCATTATCGATACGATAAAAGAGCTACTTGATCGTAAGATACCACTACTTGGTATATGTTTAGGTCATCAATTATTTGCATTGGCATGTGGAGCTAACACAGAGAAGTTGAAATTCGGTCATCGTGGAGGTAATCATCCTGTAAAGGATTTAAAAACAAATAATATTTATATGACCTCACAAAATCATGGTTACTCAGTAACTAATGAATCTATTGATCCAGATATTTTATCTATAACTCATGTTGCTGTAAATGATGGAACTATAGAAGGAATAGAACACAATAAGGCTCCAGCTTTTTCAATTCAATATCATCCTGAAGCATCCCCAGGACCTTATGATAGCAGTTATCTATTTGATCAATTCGTTCAAGTTATGAAGAAACATGGGGGAGTTAAACTATGCCAAAATTAAATGATATTAGAAAAGTAATGGTAATAGGTTCTGGACCAATAGTAATAGGGCAGGCAGCAGAATTTGATTATGCAGGAACTCAAGCATGTCAAGCATTAAAGGAAGAGGGAATAGAAGTAGTTTTGGTAAATAGCAACCCCGCTACAATTATGACAGATACAGAAATTGCAGATAAGGTATATATGGAACCGTTAACTCTTGATTTTTTAAAGACTATAATTAGAATTGAGAGACCAGATGGACTTCTTGCTACTCTAGGAGGGCAAACAGCTTTAAATTTGGCAGTTGAATTAGAGAAAGAAGGAATATTAAAGCAATATGAAGTAATGCTTCTCGGTACAAATGTTGAAACTATCGAAAAATCAGAAGATAGAGAAAAATTCAGAGCAATTATGAAGGAAATAAATGAAGCTGTTCCAGAGAGTAAAATTATATATCAGCTTGAAGAAGCATATTCATTTGTTAAAGAGGTAGGATATCCAGTTATTATTAGACCAGCTTATACCTTAGGGGGAACTGGTGGTGGAATTGCATACAATGAAGAACAATTGGTATCCACAATAAGAAATGGTTTAGATGCAAGTCCTATTAAACAGGTATTGATTGAGAAAAGTCTGTTGGGATATAAGGAAATTGAATATGAAGTAATTAGAGATGGACATGGGAATAAAATAATTGTTTGTAATATGGAGAATTTGGATCCAGTAGGTATACATACAGGTGATAGCATAGTTGTTGCTCCTAGTCAGACACTAACTGATAGGGAGTATCAAATATTAAGAGCATCAGCACTAAATATTGTTGAATCATTAGATATAAAAGGTGGTTGCAATGTACAATATGCTTTAGATCCTTTCAGTGAAGAATATTATGTTATAGAGGTTAATCCTAGAGTTAGTCGTTCAAGTGCTTTGGCTTCTAAGGCAACAGGATATCCGATTGCTAAAATATCATCTAAGATAGCATTAGGCTATACTCTTGATGAAATAATTAATCCAATTACACAAAACACCTTCGCCAGTTATGAGCCAGCTTTAGATTATGTTGTAACAAAAATACCGCGTTGGCCATTTGATAAATTTCAATCGGCTAATAGGAAATTAGGGACACAGATGAAAGCAACAGGTGAAGTAATGGCAATAGGCAGAACCTTCGAAGAATCGTTGCAAAAAGCTATTCGATCTCTTGAAATCAATCATTATGGATTATATAGTCCTTCTTTAAGCCTTGAATTATTGGAAAATAATACATTGTTAGAAAGGATAAAGGTTACGGATGATGAAAGATTATGGTTTATTGCTGAATGGTTTAGAAGAGATGGTAATATTGAAGAGATAAATCGAATTACAAAAATCGATAATTTCTTTTTATATAAGATTCAACAAATGGTCATTAAGGAAAAAGAGATAATCCAAGAGATTATAAACAGAGATAAGTTGTTGAATTGGAAAAAAAGTGGCTATTCAGACAAGCAGATTGCACAATTAAGAGATATTTGTGAAGAAGAGATAGTTAAAGAAAGAAAAAAATATGGAATAAAGCCGGTATATAAAATGGTTGATACATGTGCGGCAGAGTTTGAATCATATACTCCTTATTATTATTCAACCTATGAAATAGAGGATGAAGTTAAATTAAGCGATAAAAAATCAGTTGTAGTACTAGGTTCAGGACCAATAAGGATTGGACAGGGAATTGAATTTGATTATTCAACTGTTCATGCAGTATGGGCAATTCAAGAAGCAGGATATGATGCTGTAATAATCAATAACAATCCAGAAACGGTTTCTACTGATTTTAATATTTCAGATAGATTGTATTTTGAACCTTTAACAATAGAAGACGTGATGAATATTATCGATAAAGAGAAACCAATAGGTGTAATAGTTCAATTTGGCGGACAGACGGCAATAAATTTGGCTGAAAGTTTAGTAAACGAAGGAATTAAGATTTTGGGAACATCACTAGATAGTATTGATCAAGCTGAAGATAGAAAAAGATTTGAATATTTATTAAAGGAATTAAATATTAAACAACCAGTTGGTGGCACAGCAATGTTTATTGAAGAAGCTGTTGAAGTAGCTGAAAAAATCGGCTATCCAGTATTGGTTAGACCCTCTTATGTTCTTGGGGGTAGAGCCATGGAAATAATCTATACTAAAAAGGACTTAAAAAAATATATGGAACGGGCAGTAAAAGTCTCTTTAGATCATCCAGTACTTATTGATCGCTATTTAACAGGAAAAGAAGTAGAAGTTGATGCAATATGTGATGGGGAAAATGTACTTATCCCAGGTATTATGGAACATATTGAAAAAGCTGGAGTTCATTCAGGTGATTCAATAGCGGTATATCCGTCAATATCTTTATCCAAAAAAATTATTGATCAATTAGTAGATATGACAGAAAAGTTAGCAATCGGATTAAAAATAAAAGGGTTGTTAAATATACAATTCGTAATATTTGAGGATGAAGTCTTTGTTCTAGAGGTGAATCCTAGATCATCAAGAACGGTGCCTTTTTTAAGTAAGGTAACTTCTATTCCTATGGGGAACATTGCAACTAAGGTTATTTTAGGTCATTCAATCAAATCACAAGGATACACAACTGGTTATCAATTACCTAAAGATAATTATTTTGCTGTTAAAGTTCCAGTATTCTCTTTTTCAAAATTAAGAAGAGTTGATGTAACCTTAGGTCCAGAAATGAAATCAACAGGAGAGGTTATTGGAGTAGACAGGCAATTTGCTAAGGCGTTATATAAAGGGCTTGTAGCATCAGGAATAAAGATATCTGAGTATGGAACTATTCTTGCTACTATAGCAGAAAAAGATAAAGAAGAGGCTTTGGATTTATTTAAGAGATTTGATCAACTGGGTTATCGTATTAAGGCAACTAAGGGAACTGCAAATTTTCTTGCTGAGCACAGGATTCCAGTTTTATCGGTTAATAAACTTAATGAAGGTTCTCCTAACATAATTGATGAAATACGAGCAAATAAAATAAATATTGTAATAAATACACTAACTAAAGGTAAAGACATTGAAAGGGATGGTTTTAAAATAAGAAGGGAGTCAGTTGAATACGGTGTTCCTTGTCTAACATCACTAGATACAGCGTATGCTCTCTTACATGCTTTGGAATCTATTTCTTTTTCATCACAACCTATTCAGGGTATGGGAAGCGGTGTTAAAACTCAATGAAACAATATATTATGACAGTAAAAGAAAATAAAGAGATAGAAAAAGATGTTTTTAGGCTTACAATTGATGCAAAAGATGCATCTCTTTTACCATTACCAGGGCAATATTTACACATTCGTGTTAGTGATAGTTATGAGCCATTATTAAGAAGACCAATTAGTATTCATGATTATGACTGTACAACCAAGCTAATATCTATAATCTATCGTATTGTTGGTCAAGGAACAAATATATTAAGTAAAAAGAAATCAGGAGATAAAATTGATTTCTTTGGACCATTAGGAAATGGTTTTTCATATAAGGATATTGATTCTAAGAAAGAAGTAGTTCTTATTGGGGGCGGAATAGGAACCCCACCTCTTTACTATTTAGCGAAGGAATTAGTCAAGAATGGTAATAAGGTTACGATAATATTAGGGTTTCAATCTAAGGAGGATTCTATTTTAGTTAAGGAGTTTTCAAGCTTAGGAGATTTAAGGATCTCTACTATTGATGGAAGTTTGGGAACAAAAGGTACAGTACTAGATTTAATTAGTGATAAAGATAAATGGGATACTTTTTATTCATGTGGTCCTATGGGCATGATGAAAGCAATTCAGAAAAAATGGTTTAACACTGACATGATTGGTTATCTTTCTTTAGAAGAGCGGATGGGTTGTGGAGTAGGTGCATGCTATGGTTGTATAGTTAAGGTGGATAAAAATATACACAAAGAAGGCTATAAAAAAGTATGTTCAGATGGTCCTGTCTTTGCTTTTCGTGAGGTGATACTATGAGCAGGCATTTAGAGGTTAAACTAGGAAATTTAACATTAAAAAATCCAGTTATGCCTGCGTCGGGTTGTTTTGGATTTGGTAGAGAGTACTCCGAATTATATGATTTAAGTCATCTTGGTGCAATTGTAGTAAAAGCAACAACTCTTAAAGAAAGATTGGGTAATTCAACACCAAGAATAGCAGAAACTCCGTGCGGAATGCTTAATTCAATCGGGTTACAAAATCCTGGAGTCGATTATGTAATTAATAATGAAATACCTTGGCTTTCGCAATTCAATGCACCAATTATAATAAATGTTGCTGGGACAATGACGGAGGATTATGTTGAAGTTGTAGAAAGAATCAGTAAAGAGAAAATAGGGTTAGTTGAACTAAATATATCTTGTCCTAATGTTAAAAGTGGTGGTATAGCTTTTGGAACTGATCCAAAGACTGCATATGATTTAACAAGAGCGGTAAAAGAGGTATGTAAGGTTCCTTTGTATGTTAAGCTCTCACCTAATGTAACAGATATTGTAACTATGGCAAAGGCAGTTGAGGACGCAGGAGCCGATGGTATCAGTATGATAAATACATTGATAGGAATGAGATTTGATTTAAAAACAAAGAAGCCTATTCTAGCAAATAAAATAGGTGGCCTTTCCGGTCCAGCTATTAAACCTGTTGCATTAAGGATGATATATGAAGTGTACAAGCAAGTATCTATTCCTATAATTGGTATAGGAGGTATAACATCAGCAGAAGATGTAGCAGAGTTTTTTCTAGCTGGTGCTTCAGCTGTACAGGTTGGAACTGCGAATTTTGTTGATCCATATATAATGCCTAAGATAATTGATGATTTAGAGGAAGTTCTAGATAAATTAGGAGTAAGGAATATCTCTGAATTGATTGGGGAGGGTTGTAAATAAAATGTCATTAGTTGAACAGATTGATTATCGCGATAGAATAATTGTTGCTTTAGATGTAATTAATCGAGTAGAAGCATTAAATTTAATTGATAGCTTTGAAAAACAAGTAAGATTCGTTAAGGTAGGTATGGAATTATTTTTTGCTGAAGGTCCACAATTTATTGAAGAGTTAAAGAAAAGAGAACTTAAAATCTTTCTTGATTTAAAAATGCATGATATCCCTAATACCGTTGGGAAAGCTACGGCTCAATTGACTAGATTAGGTGTAGATATGTTTAATCTTCATATAGCTGGTGGATCAAAGATGATGGTAGAAGCCGTTAATCAAATGGAGAAATCTTTATCTCCAAAGCAAAAAAGATCGATGTTAATAGGTGTAACGCAATTAACAAGCACAGACGAAAAGATGTTAAAAGATGAAATAGGGATTGCAAAAACAGTTGAAGAAACAGTTATTGATTATGCAAGATTAGCACAAAAATCCGGCTTAGATGGTGTGGTTTCATCAGTTTTAGAAGTAGAACAAATAAAAAAAGTATGTGGTAAAAACTTTATTACTGTAACACCTGGAATTAGATTAGCTGGAAATGATGCAGATGATCAAAAAAGGGTAGCAACACCTGAACAGGCAATTAGATTAGGTAGTGATTATTTAGTAATCGGACGTTCCATAACAAAAGCACCTAACCCAGCTCAAACCTTGGAACAAATAATTAGTAATTAGTAGGGAAGCAAGGGGGAAGCAAGGGGACGGTTCTTCTGTTTTTTAAGGAGACAATAGAAACGTCCCTTTGTCTCCTTTCATTTGCTACATAATATATTTCTTCACATGAAGAAAAACACTTTATTCTAAGTAAAATACATTGGAGGGTTTTTATGTTATCAAAAGAGGAAGTTTTAGCTATATTTAAAGATGTTGGTGTATTGCAAAATGGTCACTTTATTTTGACTTCTGGCCGTCATTCAGACCAATATATGCAAATGGCACAAGCACTACAGCATGCTAATGTAACAGAATATTTATGTAGGAATTTAGCAGAAGCAATTGAAAATAAGAAGATAGATATTGTTATCTCACCTGCAGTCGGAGGGTTATTGGTAGGATACGAAATCTCAAAAATTCTTGGAGTTAAGAATATCTTTTGTGAGCGTGAAAATGGCATAATGACCTTAAGAAGAGGATTCCAAATAGAACCTGGTCAGAAGGTTTTAGTTGTTGAGGATGTTGTAACTACAGGAGGTTCTGTTAAGGAAGTTATATCTGTAGTAGAGCAAGCTGGTGGAGAAATAATTGGGGTAGGAGTTTTAGTCGATAGAAGTAATGGAAAGGTAGATTTTGGCTATCCATTTAAATCATTATTGTCTATAGAAATAGCTTCGTATGAAAAAGAAGAATGTCCGTTATGTAAAGAAGGTAAAATACCAGCGATAAAACCAGGAAGTAGAAAGATGGAGTAGAAATCATTTGAAAATATTCTGCAAATACTAATTAAACTATTCTTAGAAAATATCGATACCATCTGTATCGTTATTTTTTTTAATTGTAAGAAAATCTTAAGATTTCTATTAAGTTTTTTGTAATTATTCCCTGCTATTATCACTATTAGGGCTAATGATATACTGTAATTAATTGAGAAGATAATAATAGAAAAGGAGGGAGATTATTGGAAGTATTAAATGTACTTGTTTGTGACGATGATAAAGCAATAGTAGATGCATTAGAAATATATTTAAAACAAGAAGGATATGGTGTCATTAAGGCTTATACTGGTAAGCAAGCGTTAGAAGCGTTGCAAAAACAAGAAATTCATTTGATTATATTAGATGTCATGATGCCCGAATTGGATGGAATCTCTACAGCAATAAAAATACGTGAAGATAAAAACATTCCAATAATTATGTTATCGGCAAAATCTGAAGATACTGATAAAATATTGGGCTTAAATTATGGTGCTGATGATTATGTTACAAAGCCATATAATCCATTAGAGCTTATCGCAAGAGTAAAATCACAGATGCGTCGCTATACTAAACTTGGCAGTATAACACCTAAACAAAACGTATTACAAACTGGTGAACTAGAGCTAGATTTAGAATCAAAAGAAGTCAATGTAAATGGGGAAAAAATCAAATTAACTGCGACTGAATACAAGATTATGTTATTGCTTATGAAGAACATTGGGCAAGTTTTTTCAATCGATGAAATATATGAGCATGTTTGGGATGAGCCATCATTTTCACCTGAAAATACTGTTTCAGTACATATTAGACGTATTAGAGAAAAAGTAGAGATTAATCCAAAGAAACCAGAATATTTAAAGGTGGTGTGGGGAATTGGATACAAAATCGAAAAATATTAAGTATTCAAGAGGTTTGAAAATTACGGCAGTAATATTAATCTGTTTATCTTTATTAGGGATTGTTGGAAGTGGTGTATTCTTTATATATTCTCAAGATGAACTAACTAGTGAATCTTATTTTGATACTTATAGATTTGAGCGTGAATTTGCAACTTTGGTGCATAATGTAGTGGAATTAAATGTTGTACTTAAGGATGTAGAAAATATACAGAATACATTTAGTGAAGGTGATATACCTTATTATTTAAGTCGTTTAGATAAAATTGAAACAAAGCTTCCTAATTTAGTTAACTTTGGCTATTATATTAGAAACACTGAGAGTAATGATATCTATACTAATATAGATGACTATGATCCAGTTAAGCTAATCAAAGAACAAGAAAATTATGTATTTTTTAACGAAAATCAATCACAATCAGATAATCATTATTATGAACATGATATTAAAGCAATGCTAAAAGATACACCTTATGAGTTATATGCTGCAATAATTGAACCATTAAAATCGGGAGATATTTTTTATGATGATTTTAATGAATATACACAAATAAAAACAATGATTCCCATAGCTATTGCCGTGGCTGCAATATGTAGTGTTCTATTAATTGGATTTCTTACTTATCTTATTATTGTTGCTGGGCGTAGAGAAGAAGGAGGTCAAATCCATTTAAGGACTATAGACAAGTTATATGTTGATATTTATACAATAATAGTATTTATTATAGCAGTGATATCGGTTGTCTTTACTATAGAAATTATAGATTACTTAGACATTGTTTATGGAATTATCGTTTTTTCAATTTTACTAATAGTAGATGCATTAATTGGGCTTAATTATATCTTATCTATATCAAGACAGATTAAAAACAAACAATTAATCAGAAATACATTAATATACCAGTTATACAAAGCAATAAAAAAGTTAGCTATAATGTGTTTTAACGGAAAAATATTTAAACCATGGGTTGTATTATTACTGTTATTCTATGGCTTAATTGATGGCTTCATTATTTATTTAATGTCATTAACTTCTGGGGACTTCGTTTTTATGATTCTATTTTTGATATTTGTAGCATTTAATGGTGCTGTGATTTATCTTCTGATGAAATCATTAAGATCATTATCAGATATTATGTTGATAGCAAAAGAGATTTCAGACGGAAATTTAGACTATAAATTAGACACATCAAATATATCAGTTGCATTTGAAGGATTTGCAGAAAACATTCAAAATATTCAAGGTGGTATGAAAAAGGCAGTAAATGAGGCAATTAAAGGGGAACAAATGAAAACCTCACTAATAACAAACGTATCTCATGATTTAAAGACTCCTTTAACTTCAATAATAACTTATGTTGATTTGTTAAAAAAGGAAGAGATAAAAAACAAAAAAGCGAATGAATATATAGAAGTTTTAGAAGATAAATCTTCAAGATTAAAAAGGCTTATTGAGGATTTAATTGAAGCTAGTAAAGCATCAACAGGTAATTTAGATATAAAGGAAGAAGAAATAGATTTAGATGAATTATTTTCACAGGCATATGGTGAATTTGAAGAAAAATTTAAAGAGGCAAAGCTCGATGTTCGAACTAATTCAGATGAAACTAAAACAATTGTAAAAGCTGATGGAAGTCATATGTGGCGTATTGTTGAGAATCTACTTGTTAATACAATTAAATATTCATTACCTAATTCGAGAATATATATTGATATAGACAAAACAGATTCTTATGGGATATTGACAATAAAAAACATTTCTAAAAATCCACTTGATATAACACCAGAACAACTTTTAGAACGGTTCATTAGAGGTGATGAATCAAGAAGTACAGAAGGTAATGGATTAGGTCTATCCATAGCAAAAAGCTTAACAAAACTACAAAATGGTGAATTAAATATAGAAGTTGATGGTGATTTATTTAAGGTAATTGTGAAAGTGCCCTTGAAGTGAATAAATCTATAAAGTATTACAATAATATATTTTGAAAATTGCTTAATTTGTAGTACACTATTAAACAATATAAATTAATATTGATAATAGTTGGGGGACAATATGTTAAAAATTGGATTTCTTGGACCGAAAGGTACATTTTCTCATGAGGCAGTTAAAGAATATATTGAAAATATGATGGATTATGAAATTAACGAGTTTAATACTATACCTGATTTGATGGTTGCTGTGAGTGAGGGACTTCTTGATGAAGCCGTGCTTCCAATTGAAAATTCCCTTGAGGGAGCAGTAACCTCAACTCTTGATATGTTTGCAGAGGATTTAAATATTATAATAAAGGCGGAATTAATAATTCCAATAAATTTAAATCTTTTAGCAAAAAGGAATACTAAACGTGAAGATATAAAAATTATACTTTCTCATCCTCAGCCAATAGGACAATGTAGAAAGTATACTAATGCAAACTATCCATTAACAGAAATAAGACCTGTATTAAGTACTGCAGCTGCAGCGGAAGAGGTTTCCAATGGAGATGGAACTACCGCAGCAATTGGTTCATCAATTGCAGGTGAATTATATAATCTTCAAATATTAGATTCTAATATACAAGATGGTGGAAATAATTACACAAGATTTGTCGTAATCTCAAAAGAGAAATCTAATAAATCAGAACATGACAAAACATCTATTGTTTTCTCTACAGATAATCAACCTGGTAGTTTATACAGAATCTTAGACATTTTTAATATTTGGGATATAAATATGACAAAAATTGAATCTAGACCTTCAAAAGAACAACTTGGGAAATATATTTTTTATGTAGATATAATTGGACATCAAGAAGAAGATGATATAAAAGATGCTCTTTCTATGGTTCGTCGAAAGACTTCTTTTCTAAAAATATTAGGATCATATCCGATAGATTATATTAAATAATAATGGTGAGCAATATGAAGGGT
The DNA here is from genome assembly GCA_964538675.1 of uncultured Bacillaceae bacterium. Lineage (GTDB taxonomy): Bacteria > Bacillota > Bacilli > Tepidibacillales > Tepidibacillaceae > CAZIGM01. Next base: position 54,170 of record CAZIGM010000007.1, read on the forward strand.
ATTAATCAAAATTTAATAATAAAAGAAGCTGTAAAAGAGGATGCCAAACAAATTATTGAATATGTAAATAAAATATCTGTTGAATCAGATTTTTTAACATTTGGAAAAGGTGAATTTAATTTATCCTTAGAAGATGAAGAAAATATAATTGAGACAAGTAAAAATACAGATAATAGTTTGTTTATTATTGCAAAAATAGACGGTGAAATAGTTGGTGCTTTAAATTTTAATGGGGGAAAAAGAAAAAGAACAGAACATTTTGGAGAATTTGGAGTAAGTGTTTTAAAGAAACAATGGGGAAATGGTATTGGAAAAGACTTAATTATTTATCTAATTAATTGGGCTAAAGATACAAATATTATTAAAAAAATAAACCTTAAAGTTAGAATAGACAATAATAACGCTATAAAATTATATGAAGAACTAGGTTTTGAAAAAGAAGGGATTATAAGAAGGTATTTTTATTTAAATGACGAATTTTTTGATGTGATAGAAATGGGACTAATGATATAAGTATTATGGAGGAAGATATTAGATGAATTTAGTAAAAATGCCTGAGATTAAGACGAATAGGTTAACTATTCGTCTTCCAAAATATAGCGATATTGATTCAATAATTGATTTTTATTTAGACAATAAGGAATATCTAAAACCTTTTGAACCAATAAAACCTGATAATTTTTATACCAAAGATTATTGGATTGCAAATATTGATTTAATTGAAAATGATTTTAATGAAGGTAGATCACTAAAATTATTTATTTTTGATAATTCTAATCATAATGAGATAATCGGAACTATTAACTTAAATAATATTGTTAAAGGAGCTTTTCATGCTTGTTATTTAGGCTATAGTTTGGTGAAATCCAAGCAAGGTTATGGTTATATGACTGAGGCTTTAAAGGAAGTAATAGATTATACTTTTACAGAACTTAAATTACATAGAATTATGGCTAATTATATGCCTCATAATAGAAAAAGTGCGAATGTAATTAAAAGATTAGGTTTTACAGTGGAAGGTTATGCTAGAGATTATTTATTTATAAATGGAAAATGGGAAGATCATGTTTTAGCCAGTATTACTATACCTGATTTGATGGTTGCTGTGAGTGAGGGACTTCTTGATGAAGCCGTG
>CAZIGM010000008.1:0-52726 GCA_964538675.1 uncultured Bacillaceae bacterium
CTATTTTTTTTTTCTTACTTTACTTTTAATATTAATAAATACTTCTTTCTTAACTGATAACTTTAGTTTAGTCGTTATAAGTGTATTACTAGTAGTGTTCTATTATGATCTTCGTGGTAAAATAATGATAGGGGATAGTGGTTCAAATTTAATTGGTTTACATTTAGGAATTTGGTACAGTATCTTTGCCCCAATCTATGTCGAATGGTCATTAATATTATTTTTGCTTGTATTACATATTTACACAGAGAAATATTCTTTAACTAAGCTTATTGAAAAAAACAGGTATTTATTAAGAATTGACTCATGGGGTCGACAAGATAAAGTTAGAGGAAGTGAGAAATGAGATTAATAATTATTTTAAAACTTATCTAAAATATAAGAAGTACTGAGGTGACATAGAATGAAATCCTTTAAAGAAATGGTAGACCACACAAAGGAAAACAAAAAATTAAATATATCAGTTGCATCTGCTGGCGATGAAAGAGTATTATTAGCTGTAAAAAAAGCAGTAGAGATGAATTTAGCAAATTTTAATTTAGTCGGAGATGAAAAAGTAATAAAAAAATATGCTGATAAAATTAATTTGCCATTGACTACAATAAATGTAATAGATGAACCAGATGAAATTAAGGCTTGTAGAAGAGCTGTAAAATTTGTAAGTAGCGGTGAATCCCAAATACTTATGAAGGGTTATGTACACACTGCTACATTATTAAGAGCAGTATTAGACAAAGAAGTAGGGCTACGTACTGGGAAAATCTTAAGTCATGTGGCAGTATTTGAGATTGAAGAATATAAGCGTTTAATGTTATTAACTGATGGAGCAATGAATATTGCTCCAACTTTAGAAGAAAAGGTTCAAATAATAAATAATTCAGTTGAGATAGCTCAAGCATTGGGTATTAAAAAGCCAAAGCTTGCTGCAATAGCAGCTGTTGAAACGGTAAATACAAAAATGCCTGCAACTACTGAGGGAGCTCTTTTGTCAAAAATGAGTGAGCGAGGACAAATCAAGAATGTTATTATTGAAGGACCATTAGCATTAGATAATGCTATTTCAGTTGAAGCAGCAAAATATAAAGGTATTTATAATGACGTTGCTGGTAAGGCGGATATCTTATTAGCTCCTAATATAGAGGTTGGTAATGCTTTATACAAATCCATGATATATTTTGCCAAGGAAAAAGTTGGTGCCGTCTTAGTAGGTACAAGTGCGCCTGTTATTGTTACTTCGCGTGCTGATACATATGAGGCGAAGTTAAATTCGATTATATTGGCTATTCTGTTAGCTGAAAAACAATAAGATTTATCTCTGATGAGGAGGAATTAAAATGAAAATATTTAATTACTTAGAAGAGTATGATTACGAACAGTTAATATTTGCTCAAGATAATGAATCAGGTTTAAAGGCGATAATTGTTATTCATGATACTACATTGGGACCAGCACTTGGCGGAACAAGAATGTGGACATATAAATCTGAAGATGATGCAATAATTGATTCTTTACGTTTGGCTAGAGCGATGACATATAAAGCTGCAGCTGCAGGATTGAATTTAGGTGGTGGTAAAGCAGTTATTATTGGAGACCCAAGCAAGGATAAAAGTGAGGCACTATTCCGTTCCTTTGGTCGCTATATCCAAAGCTTAAATGGTAGATATATTACTGCTGAGGATGTCGGCACTTCAGTTCAAGATATGGACTGGGTACATCTAGAAACTGACTATGTAACAGGTATTTCACCTGTTTTTGGTAGCGGGGGAGACCCGTCACCTGCTACTGCTTATGGGACGTATATTGGGATGAAAGCCGCTGCTAAAGTAGCTTTTGGTGATGACAGCTTAATGGGTAAAACAATTGCTGTTCAAGGAATAGGAAGCGTAGCATACAATTTATTGAAATATCTTCATGATGAGGGTGCGAATTTAATAGTTACCGATATATTTGAAGAAAAAATACGGCTGGCGGTTAAAGAATTTGGGGCAAAAACTGTTAGCGCAGATGAAATATATGGTGTTGAATGTGATATCTTTTCACCAAATGCCCTAGGTTCAATTATTAATGATGATACAATACCGCAATTTAAAGCGAAATTAATCGCAGGTGCTGCGAATAATCAGTTACAAGAGGAGCATCATGGAGATTTATTACATGAAAAGGGTATTATATATGCCCCAGATTTTGTTATTAATGCAGGTGGATTAATAAACGTTGCTGATGAGTTAGAAATATTTAATCAAGAACGTGCCAAGAAAAAAATTGAAAAAATTTACGATAATATTTTAAAGGTATTTGAAATTGTTGAACGCGACGGGATACCTTCTAATATAGCAGTCAATAGGTTAGCAGAAGAGAGAATTGAAAAAATGCGTAAAATACGTAGCACATTCATTAGGAACGAAAAAAGTTCACTAACGGTATTAAAAAATAGATAGTTAATGATAAAGTACTTATTAACAAAGTGCTTCAGGCTGTTGAAAATGTCCGATTTCTTCGTTACAGTTTAAATCTTCGGTACTCACTTACGTTAAGTAAGCTCCGTTCCTCGATTTAAGCGTGCCTTGAACTAGAACATTTTCAACAGCCTGATTTTTTATTCTTATAAAAAATGAGGTGTTTTTTTGAAGAAACAATTTATTTTGTTAATTATTAATCCAGGGTCGACTTCAACAAAAATAGCTATTTATGAAAATAAAAATCAAGTATTAGTTAAAATCTTAAAGCATAACTATGAGAATTTATTAAATTATAAAAAAGTAATAAATCAAAAACAATTTCGTAAAAATATAATATTAGAAACATTAATTGAGAACCAAATTGACATTAAAAAAATAGATGCAATTGTGGCAAGAGGCGGGCTCTTACACTCACTTTCGGGTGGAACGTATCTGATAAACCAGCTAATGATTGATGATTTGTTAAATGCCGAATATGGAGAACATGCAGCTAATTTAGGTGCTATTATTGCAGATGAACTTGCTAAACAGTGGAATATTCCTGCATATATTGTTGATCCAGTTGTAGTTGATGAAATGTTACCAATTTCGAAGGTAACAGGTTTACCAGAGATTAAAAGGAAAAGTATTTTTCACGCATTAAATCAAAAATCTGTTGCAAGAAAAGCAGCTCAGAAAATAGGAAAAAGTTATGACATGTCCAATTTTATCGTCTGTCATATGGGTGGAGGAATAAGTGTAGGAGCACATCACTTAGGTAAAGTAGTAGATGTAAATAATGGATTTGATGGTGAAGGACCTTTCACTCCAGAAAGAAGTGGTTCTTTACCTGTTGGAGATTTAGTAGCTTTATGTTTTTCTAAGGATATGACTGAGGAAATAATTAAGAAGAAAATAGTTGGAAATGGTGGACTAGTTGCCCATTTAGGTACTAATAGTCTTATTGAGGTTGAAAAAATGATTGAAAGTGGCAATAAACATGCTGCTTTTATTTTTGATGCTTTAGTGTATTCAATTTCCAAAGAAATTGGTAAGATGAGTGTAAGCATAAAAGGTAATGTTGATGCAATAATTCTAACTGGTGGATTAGCAAATTCAAAAAAACTTGTTACTAATATTTCTAATTATGTTGACTGGATTGCACAAGTAGAAGTATATCCTGGCGAAAATGAACTAATTGCTCTTGTGGAGGGTGCTTTAAGAGTTTTTAATAAAGAAGAAGATGTAAAAACATATAATCGGGAGGGTACTTTTGTTGATTGAAGATACAAGAATTAAAATAATTACAGGTCATTTTGGAAGTGGAAAGACGGAAATTGCAATTAATTTAAGTCTTAAGGAAAAGGAAAAAAACTCTAAGGTAGCAATTTCTGATTTAGATGTGGTTAATCCTTATTTTCGATCTAGGGATATCGTGAAAATATTAGATGAGAATGGAATCGAATTAATTGCACCTAAAGGCAAATTAAGCACCTCCGATTTGCCTTTAGTTTCAGGGGAAATTTATAGAGTAATTCATAATCCTGAATATCGTTTAATAATCGATGTGGGTGGTGACAAGGATGGCGCCACTGCACTAGGACAATATTATAATGATCTAAATAATCTAGATTATCAAATGTATTTTGTTGTAAATATAAATCGTCCTTATGTGAATGAAGTTAATGGTATAATTAAATCAATAAAAGAAATTGAATTAGTATCTAGACTCAAAGTAACAGCTATAATAAACAATACACATTTAGGTGTTTATACCAATATAAATAATATTAAACATGGTAATGACATTGCTATTAAAGTTAGTGAAGAGTTGGATATTCCATTTTTGTTTACAACAATATCTTACGAATATTATGAAAAAACAAAGGAATTTTCTTTAGACAATAGAGTATTTTATATTTCTCGTTTTATGGAGTTGCCTTGGGAATAATTTTTAAAGGGGGAAAAGATAATATGGAACCACGAGTTGTATTTGATCAAGAACTGTGTAAAGGTTGTAGTCTATGTTTGTCAGTATGTCCGAAGAATATTATTAAATTAGCTGATAATTTAAATGCAAAGGGTTACCGTTCAGCAACAGTTATTGAACAGGATAAATGTATAAGTTGTATGGCGTGCGGTATAATTTGTCCGGATGGTGTAATAACAATTTATCGTCCTAAAAAATAAATATAAAAATTAAATATAGAGGGGAGAGAATAAGATGGCAAAAGTATTGATGAAAGGCAATGAAGTGATTGCTGAAGCTGCAATTCAAGCTGGATGCAAATGTTATTTTGGTTATCCAATAACACCGCAAAGTGAATTAATAGCTTATATGGCAAAACGTTTGCCTGAAGTTGATGGAATGTTTCTCCAAGCTGAAAGTGAAATTGCTGCTATTAATATGGTTTATGGAGCTTCAAGCGCTGGAGTTAGAGTAATGACATCATCTTCTAGTCCTGGAATTAGTTTAAAACAAGAAGGAATATCTTACTTAGTTGGTTCTGAATTACCATCAGTTATTATTAATATAATGAGAGGTGGTCCTGGATTGGGAGGGATTCAACCATCCCAAGCTGACTACTTTCAAGCTACCAAGGGTGGGGGACATGGAGATTATCAAATCCCTGTTTTTGCTCCAGCAACACTTCAAGAAATCGTTGAGTTAACATACCTATCATTTGATATAGCAGATATTTATCGTACGCCAGTATATATATTGGGAGACGGAATGCTTGGACAAATGATGGAGCCTGTTGAATTTATAAAAAGAGAAGAACGAGAATTGCCAGCAAAAAATTGGGCTACTACTGGTACTCGTGGGGATGGTGGTCCTAAAATAGTCAATTCCTTGCGTTTAGATCCTAATGATTTAGAAGATCATAATACTCATTTGCAAGAGAAATATAAATCAATAAAAGAAAATGAAGTTAGGTATGAGAACTATTTAACTGAGGATGCGGAATATGTAATTGTTGCTTTTGGAACAGTTTCGAGAATAGCAAAAACAGCTATAAGAAAGGCGCGTGAACAAGGAATTAAGGTTGGAATGATTCGTCCGATTTCATTGTGGCCTTTTCCTGAAAAACCTTTTCAAGAAACTAGAGAGAAAGTAAAAGCATATCTTGCTGTGGAAATGAATGCAGGTCAAATGGTTGAGGATGTTAGATTAGTAGTTAATGGATATAAGCCGGTTTATTTTTACGGCAGGACCGGTGGAAATATACCTTCCCAGGAAAAAATTCTAGATAAAATTATTGAAATGGCAGGGGGGGAACATTAATGGAAATGGAATTAGTATTTAAAAGAACAAAAGGATTAACTGACAAACCTAATACTTACTGCCCAGGCTGTACCCATGGGATTATTCATCGTCTTGTAGGTGAGGTTTTAGAAGAAATGGATATAATTGAAGATACAGTAGGGGTTGCTTCTGTAGGATGTTCTGTTCTTTCTTATGAATTTTTTAATTGTGATATGACTCAAGCTGCACATGGTAGAGCCCCTGCAGTTGCTACTGGGTTAAAAAGAGTTTTACCTAAGAATCGTTTTGTATTCACATACCAAGGTGACGGAGATTTGGCCTCAATTGGGATAGCTGAGATTATTCATGCTGCAGCTCGCGGAGAAAATATTACTGTTATTTTTGTTAATAATGCAATATATGGTATGACAGGTGGTCAGATGGCACCTACTACGTTGCTTGGACAAAAAACTGCTACTTCTCCATACGGAAGAGATTCAGCTAATCAAGGTTTTCCTATGAGAATGTCTGAAATGCTTGCCACTTTAGATGGAGCGGCTTATATTGAGCGAGTGTCATCACATGATGTTCCAAGCATTATTAAAGCTAAAAAAGCAATAAGAAAAGCTTTTGAAACTCAACAAAAGGGAAATGGTTTTTCTTTTGTTGAAGTATTATCAACTTGTTCAACAAATTGGGGATTGGACCCAATGGAATCTATGAAATGGTTAAAAGATAATATGATTCCTGTATTTCCACTTGGTGTCTATAAAGATAAAGGTGTTGAGGAGGGGAAATAGTAATGTTACATGAAATAATAATTGCTGGATTTGGTGGTCAAGGTGTTATGTCGATGGGGCAATTACTAACATATTCAGGAATGTATGAAGGTAAACATGTCTCATGGCTTCCTTCGTATGGTCCAGAGCAAAGAGGTGGAACAGCCAATTGCTCAGTTATAGTTAGTGATGAACCTATTGGATCGCCACTTATTAGCTATCCTACTATTGCAATAGTTTTAAATAAACCTTCCTTTGATAAATTTGAACCTTTAGTTGCTCCAGGAGGATTATTAATAGTAAACAGCTCATTGATAGATAAAAAATCAAAAAGAAAAGATATTACTGTTATTGAAATTCCAGCTTCACAAATAGCTATTGATATGGGGGAGCCTAAGGTCAGTAATTCGATAATACTAGGTGTCTTTTTAGAACTATCTAAGGCTGTTTCAGTTGACTCAGTTATCGAAGCCTTAAAGAAAGTTTTACCCGAACGAAGACATAATTTAATACCAGCAAATAAAATCGCCTTAGAAAAAGGCGCTGAATTTGTCAATAATTAAGAAAAAAATTTAACTAATGCTTATTACCTACTTATCCTAAATTCATTTTCCCCCACTAAACATAGCACGACTTAATGCATTAGCATTATAGAGTGACTTGAGCACTTTGTGTGTAAGTGGGGGCCTTATCATATCGGGATTAACTGAGTGGGTTTTTTTTGTTATATAATACTAAATTGCTTGAATAGATAATATTGCTTTTATACAATAATAGTAATTAAGAAAGATATTTTTTGGAAGGACGATAAATATGGATGATCAAAGAATTTTCGATGTAGTTTTTATAGGGGCAGGTCCCGGTGGTTATGTTGCAGCTATTAGGGCTGCTCAATTGGGATTAAATGTGGCAGTAGTAGAAAAAGATAAGGTTGGAGGAACGTGTCTAAATAGAGGGTGCATTCCTAGTAAATCCTTTTTACGTAGCGCTGAGATCTATCGTAATACGTTGGAAAGCAAGAAATTCGGTGTAATTGTTAATGATATATCCTTAGATTTTACATTGATTAAAGATAGGAAACAAAACGTAGTAGAACAATTACTAAAAGGCATTGAATTTTTATTTAATAAAAATAAAATAACTTTAATAAAAGGTTATGGTCGTATTTCAACCAATGAATCATTTAATAGACTAGTACATATAGAAAAAGAAAATGGAGAGAATGAAACGATTATTGCTAGAAATATAATAATAGCAACAGGCTCTAAACCAAAAACATTATCAGGTTTAAAAATAGATGGAGAATATATTATGACTAGCGATGAAGCTTTTGATATGAAACAACTCCCAAAATCAATTATAATTATTGGCGGTGGAGTAATTGGAATGGAGTGGGCTTCATTATTAAATGATTTTGGAGTAGAAGTTACTGTAGTGGAATATATGTCAAGAATACTTCCATTAGAAGATTTAGACATTAGCAAAGACATGACAAGAGTAATGAAAAAGAGAAAAGTAAAAATTCATACAAATTCTCGTGTTATATCTGAAAGCATTAAAATAATAGATAATTATGTGGAATTAGATGCTATGAAAGAAGATGAAACTATTCACTTAAAGGCTGAAAAAATTTTGGTTTCTGTCGGAAGAGAAGCTGTAATAGAGGATATTGGTATAGAGAATTTTTCCATTAAAGTTGAAAACGGAGAAGTTAAGGTTAATGAATTTTATCAAACTGATGAGGAAAATATTTATGCAATAGGAGATTGTATAGGTGGTTTACAATTAGCACATGTTGCTTCTCATGAAGGGATTATTGCTGTTGAACACATTGCCGGACAAGACACTGCTAAAATGGATTATTTATCTGTTCCAAGATGCACCTTTACTTTTCCTGAAGTAGCAAGCATTGGGTTGTCTGAAGAGGAAGCAAAAGAGAAAGGATATGAAGTGAAAATAGGTAAATTTTCTTTTAGAGGTATAGGAAAAGCTTTAGTATATGGTGAAATTGATGGTTTTGTGAAAATAATTTCAAATATTAAAGATAATACTTTGCTAGGTGTCCATATGATGGGACCTCATGTAACAGATATGATAACGGAAGTTGGTATTACAAAAATATTAAAGGCTACGGCAAGTGACATTGCACATACTATTCATCCTCATCCAACTCTGACCGAAGCTATTTTAGAAGCTGCACTTGATGTTGATAATAGACCAATACATAGTTAACGGATAGAATTAATGTAAATTATTGAACTAATTAAGATAAAAAAACATAAAAATTAAATATATATTTTATTATAGTTGTGGAGGAGAATGGATGATAGATAAAGAACGTGTTATTAAGGAATTTATTGAGTTGGTTGAGATAGATAGTGAATCTGGCAATGAGAGAAATATTGCAGATACATTAATTAAAAAGTGTATTAATTTAGGATTAGATGTAAAAGAGGATAACTTAATTGATAGAACTAATCATGGTGCAGGGAATATAATTGCTACATTAGACAGTAATGTTATTAATAAAAATTGTCCTAATATATATTTTACTTCTCATATGGATACGGTTGCACCAGGTAAAAATATAGAAGCAATTATAGATGGGAAATATATTATTTCTAAAGGATCAACAATTTTGGGAAGTGACGATAAAGCTGGAATTGCAGCAATTATTGAAGCTATTAATATTATATTAGAACAAAATATCCCACATGGAAAAATACAATTTCTTTTTACGGTTGGAGAGGAGTCTGGACTTAAGGGGTCTAGATATCTACAAAGGGAACTTCTTGAGGCTGATTATGGCTTTGCATTAGATAGTAATGGGCAGGTAGGTAATATCATTATTGCTGCTCCTACTCAAGCGAGAATTGAAACGCTTGTGTTTGGAAAATCAGCCCATGCAGGAGTGAATCCTGAAGATGGGATAAATGCTATACAAGTAGCAAGTAAAGCCATATCAAAAATTAATTTAGGTAGAATAGACAGTGAAACAACAGCCAATATTGGTATGTTTCATGGTGGGAAAGCTACAAATGTTGTATGTGACCAAGTTGAGATAATTTCAGAGGTAAGAAGCCTTAAAAGGGAGAAGTTAGATAAACAGATTGAACATATGAAGGAAATGTTTGAAAAAACTGCAGAAGAATATTCATCTAGGGTAGAATTTTCAAGCAATATTATGTATCCAGCATTTAACTTTTCAGAAGAACATTTATTAGTACGTAAGGCAGCTAGAGCAATTAAAGCTATAGGAAGAGAACCTGAGTTATTATTTAGTGGAGGAGGAAGTGATGCAAATGTAATTAATGGATATGGAATTCCAACAATCAATTTAGGTATAGGAATGGAAAATATACATACGATTGACGAGAGAATTGCCATAGAAGAGCTTGTTAAAACTGCTGAATTAATTACTGAATTAATAAAAAATTCACTTGAAGACGTTTAACAAAAAATACATTTGGAATATTCAAAATATTTGAATAATTAATCTTTTTTTAGTATAATTATTTTTGAGTATAAAAAAATGGAGGGGGAAGAAACGAATGAATGTTTTACCATCAGTGAAGGGGAACCATAATTTAAAAGATTATGATGAAGCTTGTAGAACAATGGATTGGTCAGAGGTTGAAAAGAATTTTTCTTGGTATACTACAGGAAAGGTAAATATGGCATATGAAGCAATTGATCGCCACGTCGAAACAAATAAGAAGGACAAGGTTGCTTTATATTACAAAAGTGGTGACTCAAAGGAGAAATATACCTTTAAGGAAATGAAAGAATTGTCGGATAAAGCCGGTAATGTCCTTAAGGAAAAAGCTAATGTAGTAAAAGGTGATAGAGTATTTATCTTTATGCCACGATCTCCTGAATTATATATTTCCCTTCTAGGTGCTCTAAAGTTGGGAGCTTTAGTAGGTCCTTTATTTGAGGCGTTTATGGAGGATGCTGTTAGAGATAGATTACTTGATAGTGAAGCAAAGGTATTAATAACAACACCTGAATTATTAAAACGTATACCTATAAATGATTTACCAGATTTAAGAACTGTTATACTTGTTGGAGATAATATAGAAGAGAATAGTAAATTCATTGATTATAGAAAACATATGGAAACAGCAAGCGAAAATCTTGAGATAGAGTGGGTAGATCGCGAAGACGGACTTGTGTTACATTATACTTCTGGTTCGACTGGAAAGCCAAAAGGAGTTTTTCATGCGCACAACGCAATGATTCAACACTATCAAACAGGTAAATGGGTGTTAGACTTTAAAGAAGATGATATATATTGGTGTACAGCTGACCCTGGTTGGGTTACAGGTACTTCATATGGTATTTTTGCACCATGGCTTCATGGTATGTCAAGCTTAATAGTTGGTGGACGTTTTAAACCAGAAATATGGTATGAAGCTATCGAAGAATATGGTGTAACTATTTGGTATAGTGCTCCAACAGCATTCCGCATGCTAATGGGAGCAGATGAAGAAATTCTTAAAAAATATGATTTATCATCATTAAGACATATATTAAGTGTTGGGGAACCTTTAAATCCAGAAGTTATACGTTGGGGAATGGAGGTATTTAATCTTCGTATCCATGATAATTGGTGGATGACAGAAACTGGTGCTCAGCTTATTTCTAACTACCCTAGTATGGATATAAGACCTGGTTCAATGGGTAAGCCTATTCCAGGCGTAGAAGCTGCTATTATAGATGATGATGGAAATATATTGCCTCCATTAACAATGGGTAATCTTGCTGTTAGAAGAGGTTGGCCTTCAATGATGAGAAAGATTTGGAAGAATCCAGAAAAATTCGAATCTTATTTTATAAAAGATTGGTATGTATCAGGTGATTCATCTTATATGGATGAAGATGGTTATTTCTGGTTCCAAGGAAGAGTTGATGATGTAATTATGACTGCGGGAGAAAGGGTTGGTCCTTTTGAGGTTGAAAGCAAACTTGTTGAACATCCTGCAGTTGCAGAGGCTGGTGTTATTGGTAAACCAGACCCATTAAGAGGAGAAATAATTAAAGCTTTTGTATCCTTAAAACATGGATATGAACCTTCAGACGAATTAAAAGAAGAAATCCGTAATTATGTTAAAACTGGATTAGCAGCTCATGCTGCACCACGTGAGATAGAATTTAAAGATAAACTTCCAAAAACTAGAAGCGGAAAGATTATGAGAAGAGTTCTAAAAGCTTGGGAATTAAACTTACCAACTGGTGATCTTTCTACTTTAGATGACTAAAAATAATTTTCAAAATTTCAATAAGACCTTTTTAATAAAGTCTTCAGATTGTTGACAAAGTCAACAAAATAAGGCTGCTGAAAATGTTCTAGTTCAAGGCACGCTTAAATCGAGTAACGGAGCTTACTTAACGTAAGTGAGTACCGAAGATTTAAGCTGTAACGAAGAAATTGGGCATTTTCAACAGCCTAAGACTCCTTTTTAATGGAGTCTTATTTTTTTTTGTAAAAATAAATATTTAAAATTACCAGAAATATAGATTGAATGAGAACTGTGTTAAAAGCATATTATTAAGTGGGGAGTGTTGCTTTTGCTAAAATTAGAGAACGGTATTGTAGTAAAAATATTGAATCAAACTAAAAAAATTCAAATAATTTTAGTAAAGCATGCTGAAGGAGAATCTAAAGGGATTAATTATTTTGAATTTAATCCTTCCTTACAACTGGGAGATCAGGTAATAATAAACAGAACGGCAACCTCACTTGAATTAGGTTCAGGTGGATATGATTTTATTGTCTGTTCGATAAACCCAAAAAATATAAATAAAAAAAATAATGGACACATAATGAAATTAAGATATACACCTTATCAATTTTCAGTAAAAACTTGTGAGGAGCAAAGCAGTAAATATCATGATATATTTATTAATCCAAAAATGTTAGATAATTTACCTGTTATTATAGGAGAATTGCATAGCATGTTACCTATTCTAATTACCACAATTCGAAAATTGGAAGAAAAATATAAAATAAAAAAGAAAAAAATTGTCTATATTATGACAGATGGTGGAGCACTTCCGATTGAATTAAGTAAACATGTTGCAAAACTAAAGGAAATGGGATGGCTTGACCATACTATAACAGTAGGTAATGCTTTTGGTGGAGATTTAGAAGCAGTAAATATTTATTCAGGATTAATTGCTGCAAAGCATATTTTAAATGCGGATATAATAATTGTTTTGATGGGACCTGGTATTGTTGGTACTGGTACGTGGATTGGGCATACTGGTATTGAACAAGGCATAATTGCAAACGCAGTATCAACACTTAAGGGGTTACCTGTATGCATTATAAGGGCAAGTTCAGAAGATAATAGAGAACGACATTATGGAATAAGTCATCATTCTTTAACAGTGTTAAAACATATTAGTTTATTAAAAAATATTGTTCCTTATCCTCAATATATAAATAAAATATATCCAAATATTTATAACGAGTTGGTTCAATTAAAGGATAAACATCAATTAGAAAAAGTAGATATAAATAATCAAGAACTTATTAATTTCTTAAAAGAATACCCGATTGAAGTAACGACAATGAATAGAACAATTCATGAAGATTACCTATTTTTTGATTTTGTGGCTAGTTCAGCATATTGGGTATTTAATCAGTTAAATAATTTTAAATAATCTTGAAGAAGTATTTGGGATTTAGATAATTCACGAAGTTTAGACTTTATTTCCCACACTTTTCCGTACATCTTCAATTGGTTTTTTGTTCTTATAATTTTCATAATTAATACCTCCAGTGTTTTTTTGATATAATACTTAATGAGAATTATTATCTAAATTAATTTATGTATTAATTGGACAAGTTATGATTATTTTTTCGAAGAAAGTAGTGGTAGAAGATGTCAAGTAACTTGAATGAGGAAATTGTTTCTACTAGATCTGTTTTTAAAGGTAAAGTTATTCAGTTAGATATTGATAATGTTCAGTTACCTAATGGTAAATTAGCTGAAAGAGAAGTTGTTCATCATCCTGGAGCAGTTGGTATTTTGGCTGTTAATTCTAATAAGAAAGTTATACTTATTAAACAATTCCGCAGGGCTATTGAAAGAATCACAATTGAGATACCTGCTGGGAAATTAGAAAAAAATGAAAATCCGCTTGATTGTGCTTATAGAGAATTAAAAGAGGAGACAGGTTATACGGCAACTTTTATGGAGAAAATTTCACAAATATATACTAGTCCTGGCTTTGCTGACGAAATAATACATATCTATAAAGCTGAAGGATTACAAAAAGGAGATTCTTTACCTGATGAGGATGAATTTGTGGAGATGATAGAATTGTCACTAGATGAAATTGATGAGTTGATAAAAAATGGTGAAATTATGGATTCAAAAACACTTGTTGCATTATATTATTTAAAAAATCAGATTATAGAAAAGTAAGATTTACATAAGTTCGACATAATCTAATCTTGTCCATCATATGATTTATTAACAAAGACAAGGGGGGATTATGTTTGAAAAAGAGGCAAACTAACCACAAGGTCAATGCATATGTAAAAGAAAATATATCCTTATATATTTTCATAATAATCTTATTTATCATGGGAGTGATTTTCGGATCTTATATTATATATTCCTTGTCTTCAACTCAAAAACAAGAAATATTATCTATTTTTAATTTATTTTTTTCAGATATTGATACTATTAATCTTTTAGATTCACAGGTTGTTTTTAAGCAAGTATTACTGGATAACATAAAATATCTAGCTATTCTTTGGTTTTTAGGATTATCGGTCGTAGGTATGCCATTAATATTTGTTTTAATATTTACAAAAGGATTAATTGTTGGTTTTACTGTATCTTTTTTAATTTTTGAGTTAAATTGGCAAGGCTTATTGTTTTCACTTGCATCAATTATCCCTCAAAATATAATTATCGTTCCTGTATTAATAATAGCAGGTGTTACTGGAGTTAATTTTTCATTATCTTTAATTAAAAATAGAGGTAACAAGATGTATTCATATCAACAATCAATAACTTCATATACATTATTAATTTTTTTATTAGGAGGTATGCTGGTATTAGCATCTGGTTTTGAAACTTTTGTTTCACCGTATTTGATGAAGGGAATTACAACATTTATAAATTATTAAAATTGACTTTCTTTCTTTAAGTCTATTATAATTTAAACAGATGGAGGTGATTATTATGGATGATAGATTAAGAAGAATTAAAGAAACACTTCATTCATATAATTATAAACTTACTCCGCAAAGAGAAATAGTTTTAAGAGTATTGTTAGAAAATAAACATAATCATTTAAACGCTGAGGATGTTTATTTAATGATTAGAGAGAAATCTCCTGATATAGGATTAGCAACAGTATATCGAACTTTAGAATTATTAAGCGAATTAAAAATTGTTCAAAAATTACATTTTGGAGATAGTGTAACAAGATATGAAATAAGTTCTGAAGAGGATTCTCATCACCACCATCATCTTATTTGTTTAAAGTGTGGAAAAGTTGAAGAAATTAACGAGGATTGGTTAGGATTTATTGAGGAAAAGGTTGAAAAAGAATATGGTTTTGAGATTATGGATCATCGATTAATTTTTCAGGGTATATGTAGTGAATGCAGAAAATCAAATAAAAAAAGTTAGAATGACAAATATCACAAATAATCTAAATATTCGTGATATTTTTATTTGCATTTCTTTTAGATAACTATGGGTGTAATATAAATTTATAGTACATTGTATTTAGGGGAGGATAATTATGCGGATAGGAATACCAAAAGAAATAAAAAATAATGAAAATCGTGTTGCAATCACACCTGCAGGTGTTGAAGAGTTGTGTAAAGCGGGACATAATGTATATATTGAAGCTAGAGCAGGTATTGGAAGTGGTTTTTTAGATGAAGATTACAAAGCTGTTGGTGCAATAATTTTTGATGCTGCAAAAGAAGTTTGGAAGAATGCAGAGATGATTATAAAGGTTAAGGAACCACTCCCTGAAGAATTTAAATATTTTCGCGAAAAACTGATTATTTTTACATATTTCCATTTGGCACCTGAACCAGAATTAACAAAAGCACTTATAGATAGCAGAGTTACAGCAATTGCATATGAAACTGTTCAGTTAGATAATAAATCTTTACCACTTCTCACACCTATGAGTGAAGTAGCTGGAAGAATGTCAATACAGATAGGCGCTCAATTTTTGGAAAAACATTATGGAGGAAAAGGGATATTACTTGGAGGAGTACCTGGAGTTGTACCATCAAATGTTGTGATTATTGGTGGAGGTGTAGTTGGTACAAATGCAGCCAAGATGGCTTTTGGTCTGGGGGCAAATGTTAGTATCATTGATTTAAGTGCTGATAGGTTGCGATATTTAGATGATATATTTCATGGGAATATTAATACTATAATGTCTAATAATTATAATATTGCTAAAGCTGTAAAAAATGCTGACCTTGTTGTTGGCGCAGTCTTAATTCCTGGAGCAAGAGCGCCAAAGTTAGTAACTGAAGAAATGGTAAAAGCTATGAGTCCAGGTTCAGTTATAGTTGATGTAGCAATAGACCAAGGTGGATCGATTGAAACCATTGATAGAGTGTCAACACATAGTGAGCCCACATATATTAAACATGAAGTAATTCACTATGCTGTTGCAAATATACCAGGAGCTGTTGCAAGGACTTCTACAATTGCATTAACGAATGTAACTATTCCATATGCGCTAGAGCTTGCTAACAAAGGACTTTTTAAGGCAATAATTGAGAATAAAGCATTGGCAAAGGGAATTAATGTTTACAATGGGTTTATAACATATGAAGCAGTTGCGAAAAGTTTAGATTTACCTTTTATAGAGTTAAAACAGAAAATAAGTTAAGTCAACAAAACCACAGGCTGAAGAAAGTGTTCTAGTTCAAGGTACGCTTAAATCGAGGAACGGAGCTTACTTAACGTAAGTGAGTACCGAAGATTTAAACGGTAACGAAGAAATTGGACATTTTCAACAGCCTGAGGCTTCTTTCCTAAAGAAGCCCGCCTTTCATTTGGGGTTATTTAGCTTTTCTTCTTTTATAATTAAAAACATAAACCTTACCATTTTTCTTTATTACTGTAGTACCATTTTTATTATGTTCTGGTACATCTTTTAACATTTTGTTAACTATACCCTTTATATGGTTAATACTAGCTTTATTTTGTTTGTCCTCCATCGTTTTTCCCCCTTTTATCTTTCTTATTTAGATTATGTCAATAAATTATATTCTGTAACGGTATCTGTCACATAATGGTTAATTAATTTAGCGTATTTTTTAAAAGGATTTTAAACATTATGATAGAAATATAAATCATATATAAGTAAGAAGGAAGTGGTTTTGGGATGGAAGTTTTAATAGAACAGTATATTCATTATTTGTTAGTTGAAAAAGGGTTGTCTCAAAACACTTTAGATTCCTATAAACATGATTTAACAATGTATTGTGTTTTTTTAAAGAAAAATAATTTTAATTCTTATAAGGATACAAAACGAACACAAATAATTGGATATTTAACTGAACTTAAGGATAAGGGCAAGGCTACTTCGACTATTTCAAGAAATTTAGCTTCAATAAGATCTTTTTACCAATATTTATTGCGGGACAGGTATATTGAAAAAGATCCTTCGCAAAATTTAGAATCACCAAAATTAGATAAACGATTACCAAAAATATTATCAATTGGGCAAGTAGATTTTCTATTAGATATGCCTAATCTTAAAACTATTGATGGAATGAGAGATAAGGCTATGCTTGAATTATTGTATGCTACTGGAATTAGGGTCTCTGAATTAGTTTCATTAAATGTTGATGATGTGAACACTTATATGGGATTGATAAAGTGTTTTGGTAAAGGATCAAAAGAAAGAATAATACCTATAGGTAGTCAGGCAATTCAAAGTATTACAATCTATCTTGACAAAGCACATCCACTCCTTAAGAAACAGGGCTCTAATGGTGCCTTATTTTTAAATCAAAAGGGTAGACGTTTAACGCGTCAAGGTTTCTGGAGAATTTTAAAAAAATATTCTACATTAATGTCAATAGATTTTGAGATTACGCCTCATACATTAAGACATTCTTTTGCAACTCATTTATTAGAAAATGGCGCTGATTTACGATCAGTTCAAGAGATGTTAGGACATGCTGATATCTCTACTACTCAAATATATACACATTTAACTAAGACTAGATTAAAAGAAGTTTATTCCAAGGCACATCCAAGAGCTTAAGAGGCTTGTGGTTATCCAGATTTTTAAAAGTGCAACTTTTTTATTTTTTTATCTAAAGATGTCTGACATCCGTCAACTAAATGTTTTATAATATATATAAGTTAAAAAATAATTACTGGAGAGAATATATAATTAGAATTTGTTAGAATTTGTTAGTATCTTAAATAGTGGGGGGAAAAGATTATGAAATATCGAAAGATTACTTTAGTAATATTAGATAGTTTAGGCATTGGTGAGTTACCTGATGCTAAAAATTATGGAGATGAGGGTGCTAATACTTTTAAGCATATTGCTGAAAAGATGAATGGACTTGATATACCAAATATGGAAAACTTGGGACTAAGTCATATTTATCCAATAGATGTTAAGGAAAAACAAAGTAATCCAGTTGGAGCCTTTGGCAAAATGAAGGAATTGTCTGTTGGTAAAGACACGATGACTGGTCACTGGGAAATGATGGGACTAAAAACAGATATTCCATTTAATACTTTCCCAGAGGGGTTTCCTGATAAACTTATTAAAACTTTTGAAGAAAGAGTTAATAGAAAGGTTATTGGCAATAAACCTGCATCAGGTATAGATATTATTAATGAATATGGAGAACAACATATTAATACAGGTGATATTATTGTATATACTTCAGCTGATAGTGTGTTTCAAATTGCAGCTCACGAAGAAGTAGTACCACTTGATGAATTATATAGAATATGTGAAATTGCTAGAGAGTTAACATTAGACAAAGAGTATTCTGTTGGTCGAGTAATAGCTAGACCATTTATTGGTAAACCTGGTTCTTTTCAAAGAACTCCAAACAGGAGGGATTACACTGTAAAGCCTCCAGCAAAAACCGTAATGAATTATTTAGTGGAAAATAATTATGAATCAATTGCTATCGGAAAAATATCTGATATTTATGCTAATGAAGGTATTACAAAGAAAATTAAATCAAAGTCAAATATGGATGGAGTAGATATACTAATTGAAGAATTAAAAAATGATCTAAAGGGTTTAATTTTTGTAAATTTAGTTGATTTTGATATGTTATATGGTCATAGAAGAGATCCAATAGGATATGGAGAAGCAATTGAAGAATTTGATAAAAGAATCCCTGAAATAATAAGTGAAATGGATGAAAATGACTTATTAATTCTTTCTGCCGATCATGGAAATGATCCAACACATGTTGGGTCTGATCATACAAGAGAATATGTACCTTTGTTAATATATAGTAAGTCAATAAAGAATGGAATAGATTTGGGAATTAGAGAAAGTTTCGCAGATATTGGAGCAACTATTGCTGATAATTTTGATGTAAGAATGCCAGAGTACGGAAAAAGTTTTTTAAATGAATTATTGGGAGAATAAAAATATGATAGAAAAAATCAACAACACTGCAGAATATATTAAAAAGCAAATTAAATATACTCCAGAGATTGGACTGATTCTTGGTTCGGGTTTAGGTGTATTGGCTGAAGAGATAGAAAACCCTGTACGTATTTCTTATAGCGATATTCCTAATTTTCCAGTTTCAACTGTTGAGGGTCATAAAGGACAATTAGTCATAGGTGAGTTGTCTGGTAAAACTGTAGTAGCGATGCAAGGAAGATTCCATTATTATGAAGGGTACTCTCAAAAAGAAGTTACTTTTCCAGTTAGGGTAATGAAGGCTTTAGGTATTGAAAAACTAATTGTGACTAATGCAGCTGGGGGAGTTAATACCTCTTTTAAACCAGGTGATTTAATGATTATTAAAGATCATATTAATTTTATGTTCAACAATCCTTTACTTGGACCAAATGATAGTAAGCTTGGTGTGAGATTTCCTGATATGTCTGAAGTTTACTCGTTAGAGTTAATAGAAAAAGCTAACAATGTAGCAACGAAATTTCAATTAGATATTAAAGAAGGTGTTTATGTTGGATTTACTGGTCCTTATTATGAAACACCTGCAGAAATAAAAATGGTAAGGGCTATTGGTGGTGATGCAGTGGGAATGTCCACCGTTCCTGAAGCAATTGTTGCAAGGCATGCATTAATTAAAGTATTAGGAATATCATGTATTACTAATATGGCAGCAGGGATATTACCCCAACCTCTATCACATGATGAGGTTATTAAAACTACTAATTTAGTAAAGAGTAATTTTTTAAAGCTTGTGCGTGAGATTGTTAGGGAAATATAAAGCCGAACTTTTATCGCGTCTTTTGCGATATTAGCACCCAAGATGTTACTCATAAGAAGATAATTCATGAGCACAAGTCACACTACGACAGTAAAGTGTCAAGTCGTGCTATGAGAGACTTATCCTAAATTCATTCCCCTCCACTTACCCACTTTGTGTGTAAGTGAGGGTCTTATCATATCTGGATAAATTAAATTAAATATATAAAATTAAGAAGTATAAATAGAGGTGATTTTATGAGGATGGTTGATTTAATTCATAAGAAACGTGAAGGAATTAATTTAACTACTGAAGAGATTAACTATGTTATTGAGGGCTATAGTAAAAATCAAATTCCAGATTACCAGATGTCTGCATTTACAATGGCTATTTTTTTTCAAGTGATGAATGAAAGAGAAACCGCAGATTTAACTATGGCAATGGTGAAATCAGGAGATCAAATTGACTTATCATCAATCAAAGGAAAAAAAGTGGATAAACATAGTACTGGCGGAGTAGGAGACACTACAACATTAGTTCTTGGACCATTAGTAGCTACAGCTGGTGTACCAGTTGCAAAAATGTCTGGACGTGGTTTAGGCCATACAGGTGGAACAATTGACAAATTGGAATCAATAGAAGGATTTCATGTTGAGATAAGTAATCAGGAATTTATTAATCAAGTTAATGAAGTTAATTTAGCTGTTATAGGACAGACCGCAAATTTGACCCCAGCTGACAAGAAATTATACTCTTTAAGAGATGTAACTGCAACAGTTGACTCGATTCCATTAATTGCAAGTTCAATTATGAGTAAAAAAATAGCTGCTGGCGCTGATGGTATTGTTTTGGATGTTAAAACAGGCGATGGAGCATTTATGAAAACTCCAGAAAAATCATTTGAGTTGGCAAAAGCAATGGTAGATATTGGAACTATAACGAGCAGGAATACCGTTGGTGTGGTTAGTGATATGGATCAACCATTAGGATTTGCGGTAGGTAATGCTTTAGAAATTAAAGAGGCCATAGATACATTAAATGGAACGGGTCCTAAAGACTTAGAAGAATTATGTTTAGTGCTCGGTTCACATATGCTTGTATTAGGTGAAAAAGTAAAAACAATAGAAGATGGATATCAAATATTAAAAGAAATTATTAAGTCAGGTGAGGCTATTGAAACATTTAAAGAATTTGTAAAAGCTCAAGGCGGCAATCCAGATATAATTGATAATCCTGATTTACTTCCAAAAGCTGATAGCATAGTTGAAGTTTTATCTAATAAAAAAGGATATATTAACAAAATTGAAGCTGAAGAGATAGGAATTAGTGCTATGTTGCTAGGTGCTGGTAGGGAGACAAAAGAATCGATTATTGATTTAGCGGTTGGTCTTGAGCTTAGGAAGAAAGTTGGGGATTATGTAGAGATTGGGGATTCAATAGCAACATTACATGTTAATAATGATAGAAATTTGGAAAAAGTAAAAAGAAATGTGATAGAAGCATATACAATATCGGCAATAAAACCAGAAAAAAAGAAATTGATTTATGGAATTGTAACAAAAGATGGTATAAAAAGATATTAATGAATTCTAATATCTATCTATAAAGGTGGAGGATGTAATAAAGAAATAAGAGATGGCAATATGTTATGCCATCTTTTTTTTGTTTTTGGAATATTTCCCCTTAAACTGAGAACAATAGTATTAGTAGTATACATCAGTGAAAAAGGAGAGAATATTAGATGGTTAAGAAAAGCTTATTAAGCTTGTTTATATTTACTTTCTTTTTATCTATGGTTTTGGTACCAGTTAATGCTAAAGAAGTTGATTTAGCACCTAATGCAAAATCGGCAATTTTAATTGACCAAGATACTAATACAATCTTATTTGAAAAGAATAGTCATGAGAAATTACCTCCAGCAAGTTTGACCAAAGTTATGACAATGTTATTGATTATGGAAGCTATTGATAGTGGGAAAATTAATTATACTGATAAGGTAAGGGTTAGTGAATATGCTGCTTCAATGGGTGGTTCACAAATATTTCTTGAAGTAGGAGAAGAAATGTCTGTTGATGATCTATTAAAAGGAATAGCTGTAGCATCAGGAAATGATGCTTCTGTGGCTATGGCTGAATATATTGCTGGTTCTGAAGAAGTTTTTGTAAGTATGATGAATGATAAAGTTGATGAACTTGGTTTAAAGAATACCCATTTTGTTAATTCTAATGGTTTACCAGCGAGTAATCATTATACATCTGCATATGATATAGCTATTATGTCTCGGGAATTGTTAAAATACGAAAAAATTACAGAGTATACTGGTGTCTATCAAGATTATTTAAGAAAAGATACAAGTAATCCCTTTTGGTTAGTAAATACCAATCGCTTAGTTAGGTTCTATGAAGGTGTAGATGGATTAAAAACAGGTTTCACAAGTGAAGCGATGTTTTGTTTAGCTGCTACTGCCAAAAAGGATGACTTACGAGTGATAGCAGTGGTTATGGGAGAACCTAATACTAAAACAAGAAGCAGTGACGTTACTAAATTGTTTGATTATGCATTTAGTCAATATAAAAATGAAGTATTATATGAAAAGAATCAAGAAGTAGTTGAGGTTGAAGTTGAAAAGGGAAAAGCTAGTATTTTAACATTAATAACACCTAATCAAATTGGTTTATTGATGAAAAAGGGTGATCAAAGTGAAGGATATGAACACTTGATAAAAACAAATAAGAAAATAAAAGCTCCAATAGAAAAAGGAAATGTACTTGGGGAAATACAGACAGTTAAAGATGATAAAATAATTAATACTTTTCCATTAGTCGCGGGAAGTAATGTCGAGAAGGCAAATCCATGGGACATGATTAAGAAGGTAGCAAAAAGTCAATTGTTTATAAAAGAAAAATAAAATTTTTTTAAACATCGAGATTCCACTTACAATGAGGTTTCTCGATTTTTTTTTCTTCATAATTAATTAAAAATCATTTAAAAAAATGTCGAAAAAACAAGAGTTTATCGTTCTTTTGTCGACAGGCAGGAAAAGGAAATAAAAGAAAGAATTATAAGAATAATTAAATTTATTGGGATGAAGGAGTGAGTAGTTTGAATTTTAATATTTGTATGGAAAGGAAAAAAAACATTTTAATTGTAAGACTAGAGGGTGAATTAGACCATCATACATCAGAGATTGTTCGCGAAAAAATTGACAAAGAACTAGATGAAGGATTAGTGAATAATTTACTATTCAATTTAGAGAAATTAACATTTATGGATAGTTCTGGTCTAGGTGTGCTTTTAGGAAGATATAAAAAAATAAGGCTAGTTGATGGCAAGTTATCTATTTGTTGTGTTATCCCCAATGTGTACAAAATATTTGAATTATCTGGTGTATTTAAAATATTATCAGTTTATGACTCTGAGAATGAAGCGATATTATCTATGGGGGTGGCATAAATGAATAGTAATTATATGAAATTACAATTTCCAGCTAAATCAATTAACGAGTCCTTTGCAAGGGTAACTGTGGCATCATTTATTACTCAAATAGATTTAACTTTAGAAGACCTAAATGATTATAAAACGGTTGTTTCTGAAGCAGTTACAAATTCAATAATCCATGGGTATGAAGAGAATCTAGAAGGAGTCATTACTATAGAAACATCAATTAATAATAATCTAATTAAATTATCAGTTGAAGATTACGGTAAAGGTATTGATAATATTAGCGAAGCGACGCAACCATTATTTACTACAAAACCTGAACTTGAGAGATCAGGAATGGGTTTTACAATAATGGAAAATCTTATGGATGATATGACAATATTTTCTGAAGTTGGTAAAGGTACAAAAGTAACTTTAATTAAAAGAATTATTAGTAACAACAGTACAAGTTAGGGGTGGTATGATGGAAAAAGATTTAAACAAATGTAATCATCCCTATTTATCAGATAGTGAAATAAAAGAACTTATTATTAGAAGTCAGGAAGGAGACGAATTAGCTAGAGATAAAATAGTTAATTGTAATATACGATTAATATGGTCTGTGGTTCAAAGATTTATGAATAGAGGCTATGAAGCAGATGATTTATTTCAAATTGGAGCAATCGGTCTTCTAAAAGCGGTAGATAAATTTGATATGTCTTATGATGTTAAATTTTCTACGTATGCGGTACCAATGATTATAGGTGAAATTCAAAGATTTATAAGAGATGATGGAACAGTTAAAGTAAGCCGATCTTTAAAGGAAACAGCAAATAAGGTTAGGAAAATAAAGGATGAATTAGCAAAAACATTAGGTAGACTGCCAACGATAAAGGAAATTGCAGACAAACTTGAAATTTCGACTGAAGACGTTGTTTTTGCATTAGAAGCAAACAAGTCCCCTGCTTCAATCCATGAGACTGTTTTTGAAAATGATGGAGACTCGATTACTTTAATGGATCAGATTTCTGATGATTCTCAAAATAAATGGTTTGATAAAATAGTATTAAAAGAGGCAATAAGAAAACTTAATGAAAGAGAAAGATTAATTGTTTATTTGCGATATTTTAAAGACCAAACTCAATCTGAGGTTGCAAAGCGATTAGGAATTTCACAAGTACAAGTTTCAAGATTAGAGAAAAAAATATTAGAAAGTATAAAAAATCAAATGGAGTAAACTAAGAAGAATGTACAAAATATCTAAGCCAAATGGAAATCCATTTGGTTTTTTAATTTATATTGCATGATAAGTCCTATGTTGATTAATAATAAAACAGAGCTAATTATAAAAGTATTAGAAGGGGATTATAGAAATGGATCAATTATCTGATAGTGAGAAAAAATATCTTCAAATGTCAAAGATTTATAGACCAAAACCACCAATACTATTAAATTGCATAAAAGCTTTTTTTGTTGGTGGTGCAATCTGCTTGTTAGGTCAAGCGATTCAGAACATTTACATTAATTTTTTTGATTTTTCTAAAGAACAAGCGGGAAGTCCTACTGTTGCAACCTTAATTTTTATATCAATTTTATTAACTGGTTTAGGAGTATATGATAAGATAGGTCAATTTGCTGGGGCTGGTACTGCTGTCCCTGTAACAGGATTTGCGAATTCAATTGCCTCTGCCGCAATCGAACATCGTACGGAAGGTTTGGTGTTAGGCGTGGGAGGTAATATGTTTAAATTAGCTGGTGCTGTTATAGTTTTTGGAACTGTTGCAGCATTTTTGATTGCTTTAATTAAGGAGATAGTAGATCTGATAATAATTTAACTATTATTTTGAGGGAAGGGAATATTTTGAAGAAAAATATAGGAAGAAGTACATGGGAATTTACTAACACAAGAATATTATCTACAGCAGTTTCGGTTGGTCCTGTTGAAGGCAAAGGTCCTCTTGCAAAGGATTTCGATATAATTCATCAAGATTTATATCTGGAACAAGATACTTGGGAAAAAGCAGAACGAAAATTATTTGAAGAAGCAATAGATTTATGTATAAATAAATCAGGTCTGACAAGTGAACAAATTAATCTAATGGTAATAGGTGATTTACTAAATCAATTAATATCTGCTTCTTTTTCTGCTAAGTATGAAGGAATACCCTATTTAGGAGTATATGGTGCATGCTCAACTTCGGTAGAGTCTATGTCTATTGCAGCCTCTTTGATTGAAGGTGAATTCGCTGAATACATAATAGCTGGTTGTAGCAGTCATAATGCTACAGCAGAGAAACAGTATAGGTATCCTACAGAATATGGCGGACAAAAACCTCCATATGCACAGTTCACTGTTACTGGCGCTGGAGCTATATTGATAGGAAAAGGTACCTTTGGACCAAAGATAAGATACGCAACTATTGGAAAGGTGGTAGATATGGGAATAAAAGATCCATTTGACATGGGATCAGCTATGGCACCAGCAGCAGTAGATACAATAACAAATCATCTTAAAGATACTGGTAGAAGTCCCGATTATTATGACTTAATAGTAACTGGTGATTTAGGTGCTGTAGGATCCCAAATCGCAAAGAAAATGTTATTAGAACAAGATATTGATGTAATTTCAAATTATAATGACTGTGGTTTAATGATTTATAGTTCTAATCAAGATGTTTTTTCAGGTGGTAGCGGATGTGCGTGTAGTGCTGTAGTAACATTTGGTCATATATTAAAAAGATTGAATAAGAAGGAAATAAACAAAGTTTTAGTAGTGGCAACTGGTGCATTGTTAAGCCCAATTTCTTATCAGCAAGGTGAAACAATTCCTTGTATTGCTCACGCTATTACGATTGAGAATGAGGTGTAAGGAGAATGGGAACTTATTTTACAGCTTATTTAGTAGGTGGTTTAATCTGTGTGGTAGGACAATTATTATTGGATTTGACCAAAATGACACCTGCACATGTTATGAGCTTTTTAGTTGTAGCTGGAGCTATTTTGGATGGATTTGGCTTGTACGAGCCTTTAATAGAGTACGCTGGTGCGGGGGCAACCGTACCTATTACTAGCTTCGGTAATTCCTTAGTTCATGGAGCTTTAGCTGAAGCGGAACAACATGGCTTAATTGGTATTTTGACAGGTATCTTTGAAGTAACTAGTGCAGGAATTTCTTCTACCATAGTATTTGGTTTTTTTGCTGCTTTAATTTTTAAACCTAAAGGATGATTTTGATGCTGAATTTTGAGAAAAAGAAAAAAGTTATTTTAATAACTGATGGAGACATAATTGCTAAAAATGTTGTGGAAGAGGTAGCAAAAAAAATTAATGGTAGATGTATAACACTGTCAGGAGGTAATCCTACACAACTGTCTGGTGAAGAAATAATTGAAATGATAAAAAGCACACCAACTGATCCAGTATTAGTTATGTTTGATGATAATGGGAATATCAATAAAGGGTATGGTGAGAAAGCTTTAGAATTTATTGCAAAAAGTCCTTTTATAGAAGTATTAGGTGCAATTGCTGTTGCATCTAATACTAAAGACGTTAAAGGAACCGACGTTAACTGTTCAGTCGATTGTAAAGGGGAAGTAATAGAAGACGCAGTAAATAAAGAAGGGGAAAGAGTTAATAATTCTAAAAGAATATACGGAGACACTGTTGATGTTTTAAATAAATTAAATATTCCTTTTATTGTTGGAATAGGTGACATTGGAAAAATGAATGGTAAGGATAATAGAAAATTAGGTGCTCCTATTACTTATCAAGCAATTAGAGTTATATTAGATAGGAGTGTTCACAATGAAGAAGAATATGAAGTTAAATAAAGTGGGCAATACTTACGATGGAAGTAAAAAGAAAAAATATGAAAAAATAGAAGAGTCATCTTCCAATGAAAAATCATCGGATACAATAAAAATTTCAAAAGATTTAGAGAAGAACAAAAAGATTTTAACGGAAAAATTAGGAATAGATGAAAACTTTGATATTTTTTCAAGAGATATGATTTTTCATAATAAAAAAGTAACGTTATATTTTGTTAATGGGTTGGTTGATTCATTAGTAATGACAGAGATACTAAAAGAATTAGCAAACGTAGATAGAGAGGAATTAGTTCCTTGTACCTTGAAAAAATTATTTGAAACTTATGTATCGCATATACAAGTAGAGTTGATTAATACAATTAATAAATCATCTAATGATATATTATCTGGTCAACTTGTAATGTTTATCGATAAAGAAGAGAAAGCAATATTAATAGATGTAAGAAATTATCCAGGTAGGACACCAGAAGAACCTGATACTGAAAGAGTAGTTAGGGGTTCAAGAGATGGTTTTACAGAAACATTATTATATAATACTTCTTTAACAAGAAGAAGAATTAGAGATGAACGACTCCGTATGGAACTTATGCAGATTGGTGAAAGATCAAAATCTGATATTTGCATAGCATATCTAAATGATGTTGCAGATCCAGGATTGATTAAATTAATAAAAAAAAAATTAATGGAAATAGATATTGACGGATTGCCTATGGCTGAAAAGACAATTGAGGAGTTTTTGATTGGAAAAACATGGAACCCATTTCCGTTAGTTAGATATACTGAAAGACCTGATGTTGCATCAGCTCATATATTAGAAGGACATGTGATAATATTTGTTGATACATCACCTAGTGTAATTATTACTCCTACAACCTATTTTCATCATTTACAACATGCTGAGGAATATAGACAAACACCTGTAATGGGTACATATTATAGATGGATTAGGTTCATAGGAATTTTTTCTTCAATTTTTTTATTGCCCTTGTGGTTTTTATATGTCATTGAGCCAGATCTCTTACCACATACAATTGATTTTATAGGTCCACGTGAAACATCAAAAATACCTATTTTTTATCAATTTATTATTGGTGAGATTGGATTAGATTTAATGAGAATGGCAGCTGTACATACTCCCACACCTCTTGCTACTGCTATGGGTTTAATTGCAGCAGTTTTAATAGGTGATATTGCAATAAGTGTTGGTTGGTTTGTACCAGAGGTTATATTATATCTTGCTGTAGCTGTTCTTGGAATGTACGCTACCCCCAGTTATGAACTTAGTTTGGCAAATAAATTACTTAGGTTAATACTATTATTATTAGTATATTTATTTAAAGTTCCTGGTTTTTTCTTTGGAGTTACATTAGTAATTATTATATTAACTTTAACACGTTCTTTAAATACACCTTATTTATGGCCATTTATACCTTTTAACCTTCAAGGTTTTATTGGAATAATTATAAGAAAACCAATACCAAAAATGAATAGACGACCTAGCATAGTTCACCCTCAAAATCAAAGTAGACAGTAAACTTGTAAAGAGATTAAATATTTTTTAATGTTGTTTAAGTTGAAAAAAAACAATTTATATGTTATATTCGCATATAATTTTACTTTCAGAAATTCTTTAAAAGTATGTAACAAAAAACGTATATAATATATATTGATAATAAACGGGGGGAACAATATGAATTTACATGGTACAAGTCGGATTAATGATAAAAATCACTTAGAAATTGGTGGAGTCGATACAGTAGATTTAGTTAACAAATTTGGAACACCACTATATATTTTGGATGAAAATGAAATAAGAAGAAAAATGAGAGAATTTGTAAATACATTTAGAAATAACAATATTCCATTTCAAGTAGCTTATGCTAATAAAGCACTTTGCACAATGTCTTTATGCTGTATTGCTGAGTCTGAGGGATTATCACTTGAGGTTGTTTCAGGTGGCGAACTATTTACTACATTAAATTCCGGGTTTCCAGCAAATAGAGTGCATTTCCATGGAAATAATAAATCCATTGAAGAGATTGAAATGGCTATTGATGCCAATATTGGTGCGTTTGTAATAGATAATTTTTATGAAATTGAACAAATAAATAAAGTTTGTGAAATGAAACAGAAAAAAATTAAAGCATTATTACGCATTACACCAGGCATAGAGGCACATACTCATGAATATATTCAAACTGGTAAAGAAGACTCAAAATTCGGTTTTAATTTAACAGAACCAGCTTTCAATGCAACCGAAATGGTTAATAGTTCTCAATGGATTGATTTAATTGGTTTTCACTTTCATATTGGATCTCAAATTTTTGATATGACGGGTTTTGATAAAGCTATAGAGAGAATTTCTGACTTTTACAAAATAGTTATCACTAAATTAAAAATAAATCTTCCAGTACTTAATACTGGAGGTGGGTTTGGAATTATGTATACTAGTGAAGATAAACCTTTATCTGCTGAACAATACGTTAGTTCATTAATAGAATCTATAAAAAAACATTTTAATAAAAATGGTTTAGATTTACCAGAAATATGGATTGAACCTGGACGGAGCATAATTGGTGAAGCGGGTACTACTTTATACGAGATTGGTTCGATTAAAGACATACCTAATTTACGTAAGTATATTTCAATAGACGGAGGAATGATGGATAATCCAAGACCAGCTTTATATCAAGCAAAATATGATGCTTACATGGCAAATAAGATGGTTGGTGAAGTTGATAAATACGAGATTGTAACGGTTGCTGGTCGGGCGTGTGAATCTAGTGATATAATAATTAAAGATATTAAACTTAACAATCCAAATACTGGTGATATTTTAGCTGTTTTAAGTACTGGTGCTTATAATTATTCTATGGCAAGCAATTATAATAGAGTTCCGCGTCCTCCGATTATATTAGTTAACAATGGTGAGGCAGATATAATAGTTAAAAGAGAAACATATGAAGATTTAATTCAAAATGATTGTATCCCAAAAAGAATTAAAAATAACAATAAAGCTGAACTTTATTCAGATGAAGTTTTTCACCTAAAGGTATAAGGGCAACTAAGACTTACGCTACGTTTAAACTTGCGTAAATCAAGTTTTCTTTAATTCCATCCGAATTCTAGTACGACTTAATGCTTTAGCTTATAGTGTGATTTGCGTACTTCGTGTGTAAGTGTGCGATTTATCATATCTGGATAAAATTAATGTTGGTTAGTTATATATAACTTAGAAATAAGGCAGGTAATGCTAGTGTCATATAAAATTAAATTAGAAACATTTGAAGGTCCATTAGACTTACTCCTTCACTTAATTGAAAAAGAAGAGATGGATATATATGATATAAAAATAGCAACAATAGCTGACCAGTATCTTCAAACTATGCAACTCTTAGAGCTTGATGACACCAGTGATTTTTTAGTGATGGCTGCTACTTTGTTATATATAAAAAGTAAAATGTTATTACCTGTTCATCCTGATATAGGTATTTCAACATTGGAAGTAAATGAAGAGGACCCGAGAGAAGAATTAATTAAAAGATTAATAGAATATAAAAAGTATAAATTTTTATCAGAAAGATTAAGAGATTTAGAGATAGAAAGAAGTCATATTTATACGCGAAAATCTATTGATTTTACCCCGTATTTCTCTCAAGAGAGGGGAAATCCAGTTTATGATATAAGCATATATCATCTGATTAATGCTTTTGAAAAAGTTTTAATTAGATATTCATATAACGAGCCATTATCAACAATTGAACGTGAAGAAGTTTCTGTAAAGGACAAAATCGCAAATATTTTACAGCTATTAAAAGATAACGATGGATCAATTTACTTTTCAAGTTTATTTAATTTTAAATCTAGCAGAACGCATGTAGTTTTAACTTTTTTAGGATTGCTAGAGCTTATGAAACAAAATACTATTTTTTGTGTTCAAGATAAGAATTTTGAGGATATAATAATTCGTTATAATTCAAATCAAGGGGAGAATCATGTTGGATTACAATAAAGTGAAAAGTGTAATTGAGGGTTTGCTATTCGCAGTTGGAGATGACGGAATAGATGAAAAACAAATAGCAGAAATTGTTGAATTAGATGTTGAGACTATTAATGATATTATTCATGATATGCAAGGTGATTATAAAAGGGAATCAAGAGGAATTCGAATAACACAAATAGCAGATTCTTATCAATTAACGACATTGCCTGAACATGCAAAATATTTTGAAAGGTTGATGTATTCACCTAATAATTCAACCTTATCGCAAGCTTCTTTAGAAACTTTAGGAATTATAGCATACAAACAGCCTATTACAAAAGCCGATATTGAAGAAATAAGGGGTGTACAATCCGAGAGAGCTATAAAAACCTTAATAAGTAAGGAATTAATAAAAGAAGTAGGAAGATTAGATGCAATTGGAAGACCAATTCTTTACGGTACTACAAAAGAATTTTTAGATTATTTCGGTTTAAAAGGCTTAAAAGAATTGCCTCCATTAGCTGAACAGATTGAAATTCGAGACGATGAAGAAATCTCCTTATTTGAGTGGAAAGCATAGAACAAGAGCAATTTTTCACAGTCAACTATTTTAAAAAAGCTTAACGTGCAAAAACATACATGTTAAGTTTTTTTATTTTTCACTGAGATGTATTGATTTTTTGTTATGGAGAATACTACCAAATAATTGAGGTGATGAACAATGTCTTGGATTTGGTATGTGATAATTATTTTAATTTTATCCTTTATTGGATTCATGCTATCCCAAATAAAAATAAAAATATATTTTAACAAAGAGGATAAAAATGATTTTCTTGAATTTGATATTTGGTTCTTATATTTGTTTCATTTTAGAAAAAGGATACCTTTACTTGAATTAGACGAAGGCATCAAGACAGAGAGTGAGTCCGATTTAAATCACAACTCACTCAGTGATAAAAAGAAAAATCGTATTACTGTAAAAGAATTAAGAGAACATTATCAACATTATAAAATAATTTTAGAGAGAATTAGTAATTTTAAATTACTGATTAAGGATTTTACGAAACATGTTCACATAGATAGTTTTAGATGGGAATCAACTATAGGAACAGGTGATGCTTCAAACACAGGAATTCTTAATGGAATTGCATGGGTAGTTAAGAGTTATATTATTGGCTGGTTATCTTGTAATACTTTGTTAAAAATTAATCCCATGCTTTTAGTAAAACCTGAGTATAAAAATAAAATTTTCAAGAGTAAATTTGAATGTATATTCCGGTTTAGAGTAGGGTATTTTATAGTAACAAGTATGCGGTTATTATTTAAGTACTTAATAGGGGGCGGTAAAAAATGGCAGGAGAACATCCTATCCAAGGCTTGATGAAAACAGCTATGGAAAATATAAAAGAAATGGTTGATGTTAATACGATTGTAGGAGAACCAGTTGAAACAAATGAAGGTAGTGTAATAATTCCTATTTCTAAAGTTGGTTTCGGTTTTGCATCGGGTGGCAGTGACTTTAATGTACAGAATGATCAACAGAATAAGGACTTTGAGAGTACAAGTGAGAAACCTTTTGGTGGAGGAAGTGGTGGAGGAGTATCTATCACACCTGTAGCGTTCCTAATTGTAGATAGTAAAGGCGTTCAAGTATTACCCCTTGATTCTCAAGCACATATTTATGAACGTTTA
The DNA here is from genome assembly GCA_964538675.1 of uncultured Bacillaceae bacterium. GTDB lineage: Bacteria > Bacillota > Bacilli > Tepidibacillales > Tepidibacillaceae > CAZIGM01. Next base: position 32,824 of record CAZIGM010000008.1, read on the forward strand.
ATTGACTTGGCTTCTAACTCTCTAAGTAAAATACAGAATTCATTCAAGACTAAAGATAATGAACATAAACACAATAATAAAGATTATGTATCTTAGCATTCTTGAATTAATACTAAAGTATAATCACCGTTATGTTGACAATGTCAACAAAATCATAAGATGTTGCAGAAATTGGACATTTTTAACAGCCTAAAAAGCGCATTGTATTGCGCTTTTTCTTTTAAATTTTAGTGTAAACTCATACAAAGTAGGATAACGCATATATTTAATATTAGACAAGTTAGGAGGAGCTTAATGATTACTAAAAAAGATAAAAAAATAAAAATTTTAATTATTTTTGTTTTTTTATATATGACTTTAGCTTTGTCCGGAAACACATCTTATGCACAATATTTAAATATAAGTGCAGAAGGTGCAGTATTGATTGATGTAAATAGCGGGAGAATACTTTACGAAAAAAATCCTGATAAAAAGATGAAGATTGCAAGTTTAACAAAAATCATGACCGCTATAATTGCTATTGAAGAGGAAAGCTTAGAAAATATTGTTGAAACTAGTGATAATGCATATGGGACTGAAGGGTCTTCCATTTATTTAAAGAGAGGTGAAGAATTAACCTTAGAAAATATGCTATATGGATTAATGTTGAGGTCAGGAAATGACGCGGCAGTTGCAATTAGTGAACATGTTGGGGGTTCTATAGAAGGTTTTGCTTACTTAATGAATAATAAAGCAGCATTTCTAGGAATGAATAATTCTTACTTTACCAATCCTCACGGTTTGGATAATGAAAATCATTATTCAACTCCAAGGGATATGGCAATTCTAACAGCATATGCTCTAAAAAATCCGGTTTTCAACGATATTGTAAGTACTAAAATTAAAACTGTTCCACAAGAAGATGAAGATTGGGATAAAAAATGGGTAAATAAAAATAAAATGTTATATCTTTATGAATGGGCAGACGGGGTTAAAACAGGGTATACAAAATTAGCTAAGAGATGTTTAGCTTCTTCAGCTACCAAAGATGGTATTCAGTTAGCTTGTATCACATTAAATGCACCAGATGATTGGAACGATCATAAAAAATTATTAGAATACGGTTTTAATAATTATGATGTTGAAGTACTTGTAGATGTAGGAGATTATATCGATGAAATAAATATTAATGGAGATATTTATGAAATTATATCAGATTCTAAATTAAGTTATCCGCTTAAAGTTAAGGAGGATAAATTAATAACAAAAAAAATTATTATTAATGAAGAATTAGATAAAGATAAATATTTTGAAAATGTGGGAAGCATTGAGTTTTATTTAGATGATAAATTTATTGGAAAAGTTTTATTAAAAATAAAAGAAAAAAAACAGACATATTGATATAACGGGAAAATTTCGAGAGGAGAATAAAAGTGGTTAATTGGATTTGGGCGTTTTTAATCCTTATTGGAATAACTACTGCAGGAATTCAGGGGAATATTGAAGCAATAAATCATGCGATTTTTGAGGGAGCAAAAGAAGGAGTTACAATTAGTTTTGGATTAATAAGTATTTTAGTTTTTTGGCTAGGAATTATGAAGATTGCTGAAGAAGCTGGATTATTAAAATTAATAAGTCGGCTTCTCCAGCCAATAATTCAAAGGTTGTTCCCTGATATACCAAAGGACCATCCTTCTTTAGGATATATAATTTCTAATATAACTGCTAATATCTTTGGTTTAGGAAATGCGGCAACACCAATGGGTATTAAAGCCATGGAAGAATTACAAAAACTAAATCCACATAAAGATAAAGCCTCAGCATCAATGGCTACTTTTCTTGCCATTAATACTTCTAGTATAACACTAGTTCCTACAATAGTTATTTCAATTCGAATGACGTATGATTCTACTAATCCAACTGAAATTATAGGAACATGTATTCTTGCAACTATATGTTCAACTAGTGTTGCACTGCTATTAGATAGGTATTATAGAAATAGAAACAGATCATTATCTCGTTAGTGGGGCTTTTATGACAGATATTATTTCTGCTATTTCTATGTGGGTTATTCCTGGGTTGATTGTTCTAATTATTGTATTTGCTGTATGGAAAAAGGTTGAGGTTTTTGCATCCTTTGTTGATGGTGCAAAAGAAGGCTTTAATACAGCAATACACATAATTCCATATTTGGTAGGTATGATGGTTGCGATTTCTATCTTTAGGGAATCAGGAGCATTAAATTTGCTTACAGGTTTTTTAAATCCTTTTTTTTCATTAATTAATTTTCCCTCAGAGGTATTTCCTTTAGCAATCATGCGACCTATAACAGGTACTGGTGCTTTAGCTATTACTAGTGACTTAATAGCTAATAATGGACCTGATTCTTTTATTGGAAGATTAGCTTCTACAATGCAAGCAAGTACAGATACAACATTATATATATTTACAGTTTATTTTGGTGCAGTAGGGATAAAAAATGGAGGATATGCATTAAAAGTTGGGCTTATAGCAGATTTGGTAGGTATTATAGCTTCATTTATTATTGTTTCGATTTATTTTTAAAGTTCAAGTAATTAATAATATAGCTAAGTTTTATTATTTTTTTTTTTATGGTAAACTTTATTAATGATAGTAAAAGTAGGTGGATAAATTGGAAAGGCTTCAAAAGATTATTTCACATGCAGGTGTCACTTCTAGACGTAAAGCCGAACAACTAATATTAGAAGGAAAAGTTACCGTTAATGGAGAAGTTATTAAGGAGTTAGGAGTGAAAAGTGATCCAGTAAAAGATGATATTCGTATTAATGGCGAGCAACTTTTTATTGATAAAGAAAGAATAGTAATTTTGTTTAATAAGCCAACTAAGGTTATAACAAGTATGAGTGATCCTCAAGGAAGAAGAAAAGTTATTGATTTTATAAAGTTAGATGAACGCGTGTATCCAATAGGTAGATTAGATTATGATACCGAAGGATTATTATTGTTAACTAACGATGGAGATTTGGCATATCATCTTATGCATCCCAAGTTTGGAATTGAAAAAATTTATGAAGTGATAATTAACGGGGTTCCAAGTAAGGAAGACATTAATAAATTGAAAAATGGAATTATATTAAATGATGGATTGACTTTGCCAGCTAAAATATCACATATTAATAAATTGTCTAATAATAGAACTAAATTAAATATTACTATTCATGAAGGGAGAAAACGTCAAGTAAGAAGAATGTTTAAAGCTATTAATTTTGAAGTAGAACATTTAAAAAGAATAAATTATGGTTTCTTATCATTAGAAGGAGTAAAAAATGGTGAATATCGTTTTTTATCTAATAAAGAGATTGTAAAATTAAAAAATCTCTAGGGCTATTATTTTATCCAGATATGATAAGACTCCCACTTCTACACAAAGTGCAAGTCACGCTAAAGGTAAGTCTTACTAGAATTCAGGCCGAGTTTAAACTCTATCTGAATAAAGATCGACTTTATAATTAATAATTATTATTTAAGAGGTGAACTAATGGATACATTAAATAATTATCACATATTGGTTGTTGATGATGAAAGTAGAATACGAAGATTGTTAAAAATGTATTTAGAACGGGAAGGGTTTACTATTGATGAAGCAGGCGATGGTATAACGGCTTTAGAAAAGGCTTTAGATAATAATTATGATTTGATACTTCTTGATTTAATGCTACCTGAAATGGATGGAATAAAGATATGTGAAAAAATAAGAGAAGTAAAATCGACACCAATAATCATGCTTACTGCAAAAGGTGAAGAAATAAACAGGGTTCAGGGTTTTGAAGTTGGTGCAGATGATTACGTTGTTAAACCCTTTAGTCCAAGAGAAGTAATTTATCGTGTAAAAGCTATTCTTAAAAGAGCCTCAGCTACAGCATACCTATCTACAGAAAATAATAAGTCTAATTATGTGATTGTTTTTGATAATCTTATTATTGATAATGATGCTCACAGAGTTACCGTCGATGGTCAAGAAGTAAATTTAACACCAAAAGAGTATGAGCTATTATTGTATCTAGTGAATTCACCTGACAAAGTTTTTAGTCGTGAAGAATTATTAAAAAATGTATGGAATTATGTTTTTTTTGGAGATCTGCGAACAGTTGATACACATATTAAAAGACTTAGAGAAAAGATAAACAATATTTCTCCTAAGGCTGCAAAAATGATAACTACCGTTTGGGGAGTAGGCTATAAGTTTGGGGTGCATAAATGAGTGATATTTCGTAGTGTTATAGCAAAATTATGGGTTACTATAATATCTTTTATTGCAATTTTGTTTCTAATCTTAAGCTTTTTTATATTTAGATATTTTGATAATCATTATTCTACAGTGCAATCTAATTATTTATATAATTTAGAATATGAGTTATCTTTGATTTTAGAAGAAAACTCTATTTCTGATATGGGAGAGAAACAAGAGATTATTGAAGAAATAATTTCTGCATATGGAACAATACTTGAAGTGGCAGAGGTTGATGAAGATGGTAATTTAATTGTCAAAAACTCACAATTTTCCAAAGAGGATATAAAATTAGTGTCTGATAATATTGGAGAAATAGTAAGAATAACTAATATGTCTTTTACTGATATTTTTAATAATAAAAATAATAATTATGATTATATTGGTTTGGCTTATCCATTATACGATGAGAACAATAGCATGACTAACGCACTTATTTTTTATCAATCATTAAATAAAATACATATTCTGACAAATGATTTAAGACAATTACTTTTAATATTTGTTGGAGTTGCTAGCGTATTTACTACTCTTTTCTCTTTCTTTTTATCTTACAAAGTTACTTCTCCAGTTAGGGAAATGCAAAAAGCTGCAGTACAATTTGCTAAAGGTAATTTTAAAACGAGGGTAAATATCAGAACTTCTGACGAAATAGGGGATTTGGCATTAAGTTTTAATCAAATGGCGAGTCGATTAGATGAAACTGTATTGGCGCTTTCAAGTGAAAAAGAAAAACTAGCCAATGTATTAAAAAGCATGGCTGATGGTGTTATAACGTTAAATACTCAGGGCGAAATAATTATGATTAATCCTCCCGCGGAAAATTTTTTACTTTGGGAGAAAAGACCTCCTCAGTTTCTATTGGAAATGTTAAATGTTGTACTTGAAAATGGTACCAATGTTAATAATATTATTAATTTAAATGGTAAAATATTATCTGTAATAATGACACCCTTATTTTCTGGTAATGTAGTAAATGGTGCAGTTACTTTGCTAAGAGATGTAACATATGAACAAAAATTAAATAAGCTTCGTCAAGATTTTTTAGCAAACGTATCTCATGAGTTAAGAACTCCGATTTCGATGATACAAGGTTATAGTGAGGCTATAATTGATGATATTGTTAATACTTCTGATGAGATAAAAGATTTAACAAATATTATATATGATGAGTCTTTACGTATAGGCAGACTCGTAAATGAATTATTAGATTTAGCTGGTATGGAATTTGAGTTAAATCAATTACAATATAGTAAAATAGATATTAGAAAGTTAATTGACAAGGTAATTAGAAAATTCTCATCTTTGGAAAATGAACATAAAATTTCTTTAGAAAGTAATTATGATACTCTTCCAGATATTCTTATAGAAATTGATATAGATAGAATAGAACAAGTACTAACTAATTTAGTGGATAATGCTATTAGGCATACTAATTATGATGGGAAAATTACTATTAAGGCAAAATTAAAATCAGATAACAAGATATTAATTGAAGTGGAAGACTCAGGCGAAGGAATTCCAGAAGAAGATATTCCATATGTTTTTGAACGTTTTTATAAAGCAGATAAAGCAAGAACAAGAGGACATTCTGGAATGGGATTAGGACTGTCAATTGTAAAAAATATTGTTCAAACTCATGGTGGAAATATTTCTGTCACTAGTAAGATAGGTAAAGGAACTACTTTTTCAATAATATTACCTATTGAAAGAAACATATAACAATTTTAAAAAGGGCGCTTCAGCTCTTTTTATTATTATGTAATGAACTTGTTTCAACAAAACTGAAACATAAGTATTTATAAATTTTATTGTAAATAATAATACTCTATGCTACAATAACCATAAAAATTTTGAAAAATGGCTACAATTTGCTTACAATATAATATGAAGAAGCTAGAGTAGTTAAAATGATATTTATCCAGATTTGATAAATTTTTATTTTATGTATATCTTTATCAATTTTGGAAAATCATTTAATAAAAAGAGGAGGCATATTTAGTAAATGGAAACGACAACGTTGGTTTGGTTAGCTTTTTTTACAGGACTCATATCTATTGTTACGGCAGGTGTTTTTCTTGCAATAGTTTTAAGGGAAAGTATGGGTACTCCAAGAATGAAGGAATTGTCCGATGCTATTTTTGAAGGTGCTATGGCATTTTTGAATAGACAGTACAAAACATTATTACCTATAGTAGGAATTATTGCTGTAGGATTAATTTTTGTTGATCCGTCTCTTTTTGCACATGGTGCAGAGGATACTGAAACAATTCCTAGATCAGCTCTATCAATTTCATTCTTAGTTGGTTCAGGTTTTTCAGCTTTGGCTGGATATCTAGGAATGTTAAGTACTACGAAATCCAATGCACGTACAACTAATGCTGCAATAACAAGTTTAGGTAAAGCATTAACTGTTGCTTTTCGTGGAGGGGCAGTTATGGGTCTGTCCGTTGCGGGTCTAGCTTTATTGGGTGTTTCGGGATTATATTTAATTTACGGTAATGCATCTGTAATTAATAGTTTTGCTTTTGGTGCAAGTACGGTTGCATTGTTTGCAAGGATTGGTGGTGGAATTTTCACTAAAGCTGCTGATGTAGGTGCAGACCTTGTAGGTAAAGTAGAAGCTGGAATTCCTGAAGATGATCCTCGTAATCCTGCTGTTATTGCTGACAATGTTGGAGATAACGTTGGAGATACTGCTGGAATGGGTGCGGATTTGTTTGAATCTTATGCCGCTACTACTATTGCCGCTATGATTATAGGTAACGCAATGTTAGGAATTGAAGGTGTTATTTTCCCTCTATTAGTTGGTGCAATAGGAATTATTGCTGCAATTATTAGTACATTCTTTGTTAGACTTAATAATGATGATGGGAATCCTCAAATGGCTCTTAATTTTGGGTTATGGGGAACAAATATTTTGACTGCATTGGGAGCTTATTTTGTTGCTTCTTCTTTATTTGCTGATAAAGCATTAGGAATCTGGTTAGCTTTACTATTTGGCTTTTTTACAAATGTTGCAATTGGATACATAACAGAAGTTTACACCTCTTATCATAAAAAGGCTGTTAGAGAAATTGCAGAAGCGTCTTTAACTGGTGCTGCAACAAACATTATTAAAGGACTTGCGGTTGGACTTAAAAGTACATTTGCACCAATGATTGTAATAGTTATTGCTATAGGTGGTTCTTATTTTGTAGCAGAACAATTTTCAGATGTAGGAATGGGCATTTATGGTATTGCTATGGCTGCAATGGGAATGTTATCAACTGCTGGAATGGTCGTTGCAATAGATTCATTTGGACCTGTAGCAGACAATGCTGGCGGGATAGCTGAAATGGCTGAGTTAGGTCCAGAAGTACGTAAGAATACTGATAAATTGGACTCAGTAGGAAATACAACTGCAGCTGTTGCTAAAGGTTTTGCAATTGGTTCGGCTGCATTAACGGCAATGGCATTATTTACTGCATATGCTTCATCAGCTGGATTGTCTGACATTGGTATTAATTTACTTGATCCAGTAGTTATCGTTGGTCTATTTATTGGTGCTGCTGTTCCATTCTTGGTTGCATCAAGAGCTATGGATGCGGTAGGTAGAGCCGCTGCAAAAATGATTGAAGAAGTAAGAAGACAATTTAGAGAAATACCTGGAATTATGGAAGGTACTGGTAAACCAGATTATGCGAAATGTGTTGATATTAGCACAAAAGCAGCTATTAAAGAAATGATAGTTCCCGGATTAATTGCTATTGGTACTCCAATTGTTGTAGGATTTTTATTAGGACCTGTTGCTTTAGGAGCAACTTTAGCCGGGGCTACTGCTACTGGGGTATTACTTGCAATGTTTATGTCTAATGCTGGTGGCGCATGGGACAATGCGAAAAAATATATTGAGACTGGTGTATATGGTGGTAAAGGTACTGAAGCTCATCAAGCTGCAGTTATTGGAGATACTGTAGGTGACCCTTTCAAAGATACTGCGGGACCTGCAATGAATCCTTTAATTAAGGTTATGGGAACAATATCTTTAATAATTGCTCCAGTTATTGCACAACTTTTTATGTAATTTAACTAAAAATAGAGTAGGAGCTGAATAAAATATTCAGCTCCTACTTTGTTTTTTATAAAAACTATTCTTCAATCTTTATAGCATCCGTTGGACAACCATCAGCAGCATCTCGTACATCGTCTTCCAAATCTTCTGAAATTTCAGCTGTATTTTGATTGTTATCTAAAATGTTATAAGCAATACCATCATCATCATAATCAAATACATCAGGAGCAATAGCCCCACAAGCACCACAAGCTATGCACAATTCTTTATCTACAAATGTTTTCATTTATTTTCACCTCCGATATTATCAATATCTTCAAATTAGAAGTTATGTAACTTAACTCATGCTATTTATTTTAAAATGTCTAATCTAATATTGCAAGTATCATTAATAATTATTTTAATAAAAATTAGGGATTGCTGGTAAAGTTTCTGAGGAATACCAATCAGGATATTTGTTAAGATAATTTAAAAAATCCTTTTCTTGTATGGAATCTGATGAAATTAATAATATAATTACGTCTTCCAAACTTATTGACACTTCGTTTTCAGCTTTAATAATAAATGAATCTATATGTACTGTAATATCTTCAGGTCTATAAAATGTATTAATGGATTTAGTCTCCAAAATATTTGAAACTATGTAGTTCTTTTGATGTAAATCTGCTGTTTTCCACGTTGTCCAATCTAAAGTAGTTTCTTCAATTATATTATTTTCAGATTGTAATGATTGCTCCCATATCCATATACTTCGATAAAAATTTTTTTGGCTAGACAAGTAATAATCTGTAGTGTTTGTTATATCTCCCATATTATTATTATTTAATATATCAATTAAAGAATTGAGGTTATCGTTTAAAGCAACAACTGAATTTTTTAAATAGGGAGATTCAAAAGTATATATTTCGTAATTTGATATTAATTCTTCGCCATTATCTATCATTACTTGCTTTTCACTTTCGCTAATAGTATCTTCATTATTTATTAATTCATAAATATCTAAATTATATGAGCGTGCAGGTGAAAAAATTTGGTAATAAAATTTTGTTATTTCATTCTCTGAATAGTTACTATTTGTTTTTACACTACTTGAATAATTAGTATCTTTTAATTCGTTCTCCATAGCTTTAGCTCCAATGAAAAAACCAGTTATAAATGCAACGATAACTAGTATGACCATATAGATAAGTAAATAATCTTTAAAAGAAAGTTTATTCATCTACTCACCTCCATACGTAATCTTTGTTATTAGTATAAGGAAAAAAGATAAAAATATAAACAAAAATATGATATTATTATATCAAATATATTTTATATGATTTAGGGGTTTCTATGAAAAGATGGGACAAAATTGATATTAATACTATTAATTATAGGAGTTTAATATATAGTTTATATTTAACACAGTTATTAATGTTATTAATCAGTTGTATTATTTTTGTTTTATTTTTTAAAGAGAGTTTTAATGAATTAGTATTACTTATTATACCAAAAAATCTATTATTTGATTGTGTAATAGCAATATTATTTACAAGTTTAATAGTTTTGATTAATATAGGTTTGACAAAGTTTATTCCTAAAAAATATTTAGATGATGGTGGAATTAATGAGAAATTATTTATTAATACACCAGTGTGGCATATTGCAATTATATCTTTGATAGTAAGTTTTACTGAGGAACTTTTATTTCGTCTGTTTATTCAATCATTCTTAGGGATTGTTATTACAAGCATAATATTTACACTAATTCATTTTCGATATTTTGATAAGATTATATTGCTTTCCTTTACTTTTTTGACTAGTATATTTTTAGGTTATCTATTAATTTATACTGAATGGTTTACTGTCTTTTTAGCCCATGCTTTGATAGATTTTACATTAGGTGTTGCAATTAGAAAAAAATTGATAACTTATTAAAATAGTGAATTATGATACATATAAAAAAGGTTAATTTAACAGAAAGGTTGGTTATTTATGAAAGATGATTTTCATCAAGAAGATAACAAAGATCCTTTTATGTCTGAGTTCATTAAGGATAATTCTTCTTTACCTCCTAGAAGTACTATTCATAGCATGAAAGTGATTGAGGAATCTAATGGCAGCAAAATAATCAGGATTTTATTAAGTTCATTTGTTTTTGTTATAATTATTGCATTCATTTTGTTCTTCTTATTTTCTGATAATTTTGGTTCAGATGTAGTAGATAATAATCAAACTGAAAATGAAACTAACTTTACACAAAGTGATGATGCTGCTGATGATATAGAGAATCAGCTAGTCCAAGATGACACAATTCCAGTCGATGATGGTAACGAAGTTGTATTGAATGAAGTCAAAACTGTAGATGATTTAGAAGACAATAATCCTATAGAGGTTGTAGATGATAATCAACAGTCAGAACCACCACCAAACAGTATAGAGACAACTCATATTGTTCAAGTCGGGGAGAATTTATATAGGATAAGTCTTAAATATTATGGTCCTGGATATATGGAGGAATTGGCAAAATATAACAATATGGTAGATAGTGATAATTTAACTGTTGGTACTGTGTTGAAAATTCCAAATAAAGAATTATTACAATAAAAAAATAAAAAGTAATAGGAGCTGAATAAAATAAATTATTCAGCTCCTATTACTTTGTCTATATTACAAGTTGATTAGTTTTATAGTTTAAAGCGATAAAAATAGGTTGCCCTATATATAATTATACTGGTATAATTAAAAAAATATATGTATTTTTTTAAGAAAATATTTATTTTTATGAATGTAAATTATAGAAAAAACATTCATGTTTGAATAGTTAGTTATATTGTTAATTAAATGGGAGGGGGATTGAGTAATGTCAAAATTACCTATAAAAAATGAACATGGTTTTTTTGAAATTCGCTTAGAGTCTATTGGGGGACTTGGAGCTCACTTAGCAGGGAAAATGCTAGCTGAAGCAGGAATACTTGGATTAGGATTAAATGGGGCACATTTTTCTTCATATGGATCTGAGAAAAAGGGTAGTCCAATAAAGTCTTTTATTCGTTTTGGAGAAGGGGATATTCGTATTAGTAGTCCAGTTGAACGTCCTCATGTAGTAGGTGTTTTTCATGAAGCTTTATTTAAAACAATAGATGTAGCAAATGGACTTTATCCTAATGGGGTAATATTAGTTAATACAACAAAATCTGCTGACGAAATTCGAGAAGTATTAAATCTTAAATCAGGTGTAGTGGCAGTTGTTGATGCATTAAATATTGCTGTTGAAGAGAAAACACGCGTTAATACTGCTATGTTAGGTGCTATTTTACGTATAGCAGATTTTTTGGACCCTGAAGCAATGAAAAATGTAATTCGTGATACTTTTGGAGAGAAGTATCCTCAATTGGTAGAAGCGAATATTAAAACCTTTGATCGAGGATATAATGAAGTTGTATTTAAAGCATTTGAAGCTAATGAAGAAGTAGCTTCTGAATATACTAGACAAAAGCCTCTTCTAGGTTATGAAACGCAGCCAATTGGCGGTAACATTGTTAATCCTGGTAATTCTATAAAAAAAGATTTGAGTGGTTCACGTCAAGGTTTTATTCCTGAATTTAATATAGAAGAATGTATTAACTGTTCGAACTGTGATATTGTTTGTCCTGATTTATGTTTTGTTTGGGAAGAGAAAGAAGATAAAAAAGGTCGCTCACAGATGTTTCTTCAAGGTATAGACTACAAGTACTGTAAAGGTTGTCTAAAATGTGTTGAGGCATGTCCTACAGATGCATTAAAAACAATTCGTGAAGTTGATGGATATAGTGAAGAACATAGTGTTTCTCAAAAATTCAAATTAGCTTCTAATTAAAGGGAGGGGTAAGAATGATGAATATAGATAAAGAAAGAAAACAACAAAAAACAGATATTTTAACCGGTAATGAAATGGCTGCTTTATCAATAGCTCAAATAAATTATCATGTTATGGGGTTTTTCCCAATTACTCCATCTACTGAAATAGCTGAATTTTTAGATGAAATGAAGACTAGAGGAGAACATGATATAAAAATGATTCCTGCTGATGGGGAACATGGTTCAGCTGGTATCAACTATGGTGCAGCTACTGGTGGTGGACGCGTATTTAATGCTACAAGTGCTAATGGTTTTTTATATATGATTGAACAATTACCTGTACAATCAGGTACACGTTTTCCAATGGTACTTGACTTAGTAACACGTTCTGTAAGTGGTCCATTAAATATACGTGGTGATCATTCGGATTTATATTTTGGATTGAATTTAGGTTGGCCAATTCTTGTTGCAAGAGACCCTCAAGCTGTTTATGATATGAATATTATTGCAACTCGCCTTACTGAACATAAAGATGTACGTCTTCCTGTTATTGTTGCCTTTGACGGTTTTGTTACGTCTCATCAAAAGCGTAAAGTAAATTATTTTAGTGATCGTACTGTTGTTCAGGAATTTGTTGGAGAGATGCCTGAAGGATTTGTAACATCTTTAGATGCCAAAAATCCTGTTACAATTGGTGGATATATGAATGACGATTATATTAATAATAAATATCAACAATCTATGGCAATGTATAAAGCAGGAGAAGTATATAAAGAGATAGCTGAAGAATATGAAAAATTATCAGGTAGAGAATATAAAGCCTTAGATGAATATTTGATGGAGGATGCTGAGGTAGCAGTATTTTTATTAGCATCTGCTGCAGAAACAGCAAAGGATGTAGCCGATGATTTACGTAAGAAGGGTATAAAGGCAGGAGTAATTTCTCCTAATGTTATACGTCCTTTCCCTGCAGACGAAATCCGCAAATCTTTAAAAAATGTTAAGGCAGTATTAGTAGGAGAAAGAGCGGATTCATATGGTGCAAATGGAGGAAACTTAACACAAGAGATTAAAGCTGCTATTCAAGCAGATAAAGAGAATAATACAATAGTATTAAGTCGTATCTTTTCACTTGGTGGTAAAGACTTTTTTGCAGAAGAAGCAGAAGAATTTTTCAACTTAGCATTAGATGCTGTTAATAAAGGTTATGCTGAGGTGCCGTTTGACTATTATGGTGTTTATGCTGGAGACCAGGCAAATGTTCCAAAACGTATTTTGGAACCTATATCTGATGAATGGAAGACTGGCTTAATAAATGTTGATATGGATAAAGAAGAAAATAAATTAAAGGTAAAGATACCTCCATTAAGGTCGTTAACGAAGAAACCTAAAAGATTAGCTCCTGGTCATGGTGCTTGCCCAGGTTGTGGAATCTACTCAGGACTAGAAACCTTCTTCAAAGGAATTGAAGGCGATGTAGTAGTTTTATTTCAAACAGGCTGTGGTATGGTAGTATCAACGGGATATCCGTTCAGCTCCCATAAAGGAACATATATTCACAACCTCTTTCAAAACGGTGCAGCAACGTTATCCGGTGTAGTTGAAATGTTTTGGGAGAAAAAACGTCGTGGAGAGATAGATGTAAGTGATGATTTTACATTTATTATGGTTTCAGGTGATGGTGGAATGGATATTGGAATGGGTCCTTCAATTGGAGCAGCTTTACGTAACCATAAAATGATAATTGTAGAATATGACAATGAAGGATATATGAATACAGGCTCTCAGTTGTCATACTCAACACCTATTGGTCATATGACCACAACATCAGGAGTAGGAGAAAAACAGGGAGGCAAATCATTCCATCATAAGGATACTCCACAGATTATGGCTTCAACAAATATTCCTTATGTTTTTACTGGTACTGAGGCTTATCCACAAGACTTGATTAAAAAAGCAGCAAAGGCACAGTGGTATGCTCAAAATGTTGGTTTAGTTTATGGAAAGATTTTAATTACTTGTCCGTTAAACTGGAAATCAAAAGATCATGAAGGTAGTAAAATTGTTGGAAAAGCTGTTGATTCATGCTTTTTCCCACTTTATGAGATTGAGAATGGTATAACATCTATTACTTTTAATCCTGAAGAAAAGGGAAAAAGAGTACCGGTTAGTGAATGGTTAGGAATGCTTGGTAAGACTAAACATTTGCTTAAACCTAATTATGCTGAGACGCTTAAAGAATTTGAAGATGAAGTTGAATTACGTTGGAATCGCTTAAAAGCGAAGGACGAAAATCCATTATTATAAAGTTTGAATAAAAAATATATTGTATAAATTAAAAAAGTCATTGACTACTAAACAAGTCGATGACTTTTTTGTGGTTCTAAATATATAAAAATATAATAAATAAGATATTGGAGTGGAGGTAATAATAAATGTTTGTATTAGATGTAATTAAATTACTTGTTCTGCTATTGAGTGCTTATATAATGGCAATTTTGTACAAACAATATCTTCCTATTGAAGGGCATCTTTCGGATTGGACAACAATGTTGTTATCTAATGGGAAAGAAGTAGTTATTTGCTATTTTGGTCTTTTATTAATATTTTTTATATTAAAGAATTCATTTAAACATTTAAAGATATTATTTTTTAATAATAAAAATCTTTTGTACGAAAAATGGAAAGGGGTAGTTTTATTACTTTTGATTTTTGATTTAGTGTTTTATTTAATAGTTGAGTATAAATACTTTATCATTCCATCTTTATTTACATTTATATTTATTAAAATTATTATAAAGGATAGATAATTTTTGTTAATATGGCTATTCTATAATAACTTCAGTAGGCAATACAAAAGAATAACCTTGATTTTGTAAATCTGAAAGTATTGAATCAAGTGAGATTGCTGTAATCTCTTTATCGTGCATTAAGATGTTTGCTCCAGAATAAGCATTGTTAATAACTTCGTCAATTAGTTCCTGAGATTTTTCAGGTTTAATTATTTCCCAATCTCTTGAACCTAATGACCAATTCATACTTTGCATATTGTTTTCTATTAGAATATCATTAACGTAATCATTTTTTGAATAGGCACCATAAGGTGATCTAAAATATTGAGGATATTCACCTGTAATTTCATAAATTAAATCATTTAATTTATTTATTTCTTCTTTAGTTTCTTCATAGGTATTGATATCATTTAAATTTGGGTGTGTCCAAGTATGATTTCCAATGAAGTGTCCTCTATCATAGATTTCTTTTATGAGTTCTTCATTTTTCTTTGCGTAATAACCAGTAACAAAGAATATTGCTTTAGCATTATATTTATCTAATGTATCTAATATCAAATAAGTATTATCTCCTTGGGGTGCATCATCAAAGGTTAGAAGTATAACTTTTGAAGGCTCTTCTGGGTTAACAGGCTTAATTAAAAAATTATTTTTATTTACGTAATATTTGACTTTTTCAATTTGCTGTTCATTCTCATTAGTAGTACCTTCTTCTACAAGGTTATCTTCATTGTTGATTGGTATTTGTTCATTAGGATTAGAAATTTCGTTAGGTGGTTGTTCTTGATTGTTTGAGCAGCCTATTACAAGGAATAAAAGTAAAATTAATATTGCTAAGGAATACCTTTTTATTTTTTGCTTTATCATCTAATGGCCTCTTTTCGTTGTTTGTAATTTAATCAGCTTATCTAAATTTATAGTACCTTATTCCATTATTTATTAAAAGCATAACACTAAGTTTACACATATTTGGCAATAAAGCCGAACTTTATTCAGGTGGAGTTTGTTGTTCCTCGTTAGCTCAGTTGGTAGAACACTCGGCTGTTAACCGAGTTGTCGCAGGTTCGAGTCCCGCACGAGGAACCATTTTTTTCTTCTGTTTAGACAACAAAATCACAGACTGTTGAAAATGTTCTAGTTCAAGGCACACTTAAATTGAGGAACGGAGCTTACATAGATGTAAGTGAGTACCAGAGATTTAAGTAGTAACGAAGAAATTGGACATTTTCAACAGCCTGTATACTATTATTGGTATGTTTTTCTTGTATAAGATTTAATGTTAAGTAAAAATTATAGATAACAAATAATATTAATTACTAGGAGTGATAGTTGATGTTTGGTAATTATTATAGGAGCAATAACAATATGTTCTATATAGGTCTACTAGTTGGAGGAGTAGTAGGAATGTACACTGCAAGATGGTTTTTTTCTCCTAAAAATGAAAAAAACGATTTTGAAAACGATTCAATAGGATCAGAAGTAGCAAGTAAAATAGATGAAAAAATTAACAAAATGGATGATAAAGCAAAAGAAATAATGTTTAACAGTTTTATCAATCTTAACAAGGATGAACATGATTTATATGATGAATTTTCAAAAACTGATTTGACAAATTAACTAATTAGCATTATATTAAGGTATTAAAAAACACATTCATATATTTTTAGAATGTGTTTTTAATATTTCCAAATTAGTTTTTTGTTGCTATAATTATAGTTAACTTTTGTGGCTATAATATTTTGAACAAAAATAAGTATTTTAACATATCGTATATATATAGATAAAGAGGAGTGTCTCAGTCATGCGCGTTGAGAGAATAGGTAACGATAAAATAAAAATATTTCTAACTTTCGATGATTTAAAAGATCGTGGAATTAAAAAAGAAGATTTGTGGAGTGATGTGCCTAAAGTGCATGATTTATTTAATGAAATAATGGAAGAAGCATATGATCAATTAGGATTTGAATTGTCTGGACCTGTTGCTGTTGAGATATTTGCTCTTCCTGCTCAGGGAATGGTTGTAATAGTAACCCGAGGGAAAAGTAATTTATTAGACGAAGATGAAAAAGATGATTTGTATTCTTTAGAGGTAACTTTAGAAGAAAGCGATTCAATTATCTTTGCTTTTAAAGATTTTGAAGATATGGTAAGTGCGACTAATAGAGTGAATTCATATTTAATATATGGAGGACAACTATATTATTATAAAGAGCATTACATTTTAGTATTTGACAATATTGATGTAGTTGAAAAAGAGATAGATAAGTTTATTTCTTTGCTTTCTGAATATGGGGAAGCTTCTCCAATATCCAAAGTTATTTTAGAAGAGTATGGCAAAATAATTATTAGTGAGGATGCTTCTAAATTTATTGTATCTCAGTTCTCATAAAGAGTTTAGTTTGATTGGTGTTTTTATATATAGCTCTTAAATTGTTTGATTAATAGGGAGTTGAAATTGTTGATAAATATTGCAGTGATTTACGGTGGTAAATCTAATGAAAGAGAAGTATCTCTTAGAAGTGGAAAAGGTATTGTTGATGCATTAAAAACTAAAGGTTGTAATGTTAAAGGAATAGATTTTACTTCGATTGATTTTATTTCTGAATTAAAAGCAATTGATGTTGTATATATCGCTTTACATGGTAAGTATGGTGAAGATGGGCGAATTCAAGGTGTATTAGATATTTTAGATATTCCTTATGTTGGTTCTGGAGTTTTGGCTAGTGCTTTAGCAATGGATAAGGCATTATCAAAAAAAATTTTTAATAGTAATGGAATAAGGGTAGCTAAAGATTATTTAACAAAAAGCGGAGATGATGTTTCGCGAATCCAAGAGCATATCTCTAAGGAGTTTAATTTTCCACTAGTAGTTAAACCAAATCAAGAAGGTTCAACCATAGGTTTATCTATAGTTAGCGACGAACAACAATTGAAAGAAGCATTAGTAAATACTTTTAAGCATTATGATGATTTGCTTATAGAAGAATATATTGATGGTACAGAAGTTACTGTAGCTGTATTAGAGTCTGAAAATAAAATTAAGGCTCTACCAATAATTGAAATTGTTCCTAATAAAAATAAATATTATGATTATGAATCAAAATATGCCCCTGGTGGAAGTGATCATATAATACCGGCTCGAATAGATAAAAGAACGGAAGAATTGTTAAAGATATGGGCTGTTGAGGCATTTAAACAATTGGGTTGTGAATCTCTGGCTCGTGTGGACTTTATTATTCCTTCCGATGGAACGGACCCTGTTATATTAGAGGTAAACACATTACCAGGAATGACTGAAACTAGTTTATATCCTGATGCTGCTAAATCAATCGACTTAAGCTATGCTGATATAGTTTATAAATTAGTTGAAATAACTTTAAATAAAGCAAAAAAATAAACTGCTTATTTAGCAGTTTATTTACTGCATTAATTGCACCAGTAGTTTAATTCGTGCTTTCTGACCATTTAATCCGCTTATAAAAGTTACACCTAAATCTTTAAGGTGTTTACCACCACCCTCATATCCATAAATAGCATCTACATGTCCGTTATAGCACCTCGATACTAAAACTATTTGTATATCTTTTTCTAATGCTCGAATAATTCCTTTAATCATTGTAGGAGGAAGATTTCCTGAACCTAAGCCTTCAATGACAATCCCGTCATATTCATTATCTATGTATGTATTAATTAATAAATCATCTGTTCCTATAGCTGCTTTCAATAGTCCGACCTTTTTAGTCGGTTTTTTTAGTGAATAAATTTCCTTAGGCAGTGGAGCATGTGAAAAATGAACTCCATTTTTATTTATTGTACCAATTGCACCAGTTTGTGGTGATTGAAAGGTAGCAACGTTACTAGTGTGAGTTTTAGTCACATATCTTGCAGCATGTATTTCATCATTAAATACAATTAGTACTCCTTTTCCTTTAGTGGTTTTTTCATTTACAACTCTTATAGAATTAACAATATTTAATGGTCCATCTGCTCCTAATTCATTGCTACTTCTCATTGCACCAGTAAAAACTATTGGTTTGTCACTTATTATAGTAAGATCTACAAAAAAAGCTGTTTCTTCTAATGTATCAGTTCCATGAGTTATAATAATGCCTTTTACATCATGTTTTGATAAATGATGTTTTATTCGCATAGCTAATTCATACATTATTTCTTGGGTAATATACGGACTTGGAATATTTATATAGTTGTCAATTTCAATTGTATTATTTTTATCGATAAGAGAAACCAAGTTATTTAGAGAATATTGCTGCATAAGCTTTACTTCTTTAGTTTCACTATTTTCACTCATTGCTATTGTTCCACCAGTTGTAATAATAATAATTTTCTCCATAATTACCTCCATATTTAGTTATTGATTACCACAAATATACATGATACGATAATCACACAATTGTATAAAAGGAGTTTTTTACATAATGATAAGTATAATTAGTGGTGCTTTTGCCCCAGGTATTGCATTGCTAAGTTTCATTTATTTGAAGGATAAATATGAACCTGAACCAATGAAATTAATAATTAAAGTATTCTTTTTAGGAGCAGCGTTAGTTTTGCCTGCGTATGTTCTAGAAAGAGTATTTCAAGAAGGCATACAAAATTTCGAAATTTTTACTTCAGTAATTAATATTGCAATTATTGAAGAATTTCTAAAATGGTTTACTTTATATTTTATGATGTACAAACATACGGAATTTAATGAACCATATGATGGAATTGTATATTCAGTGTCGATTGCAATTGGATTTGCTACCTTAGAGAATTTAGGTTATCTAATTTTTAATTCAGTAGAGCCTGCTTTTGTTTTGCTTAGAGGCTTGTTACCTGTGTCGGGACATGCTATATTTGGTATTATTATGGGATACTTTATTGGACTTGCAAAATTTAATGAAAAAAATAATGAAAAGAAATTATTATTATTGTCTTTAAGTATACCAATAGTATTACATAGTATATATAATATTATTTTATATC
>CAZIGM010000009.1:0-51686 GCA_964538675.1 uncultured Bacillaceae bacterium
ACCGCAGGGTCTTGGGAGAGTAGGACATTGCCAGGCAGATAATAAAGCAACTCATAATGAATGAGTTGCTTTATTATTTATATTAATGTATTATCTTTTACAATATTTAATAACATAATATAAGATGCTTATTAAATTTAGTTACTACTACTAATAATAATGTAGCAATAAAAAATATATATTTGGAGGAATATAAGTGTTGAAATATTTTGATAGTATTATTTTTGATTTGGATGGAACTTTGTTTCAAACTGATAAGTTGGTTATACCTGCATTTAACAATACATTTAAAAAATTACAAAGTGATGGTTATAGAATAGATAAAATACCAAATAATCAAGAAATTTTATCAGTGATTGGGTTAACTTTAGACGAGATATGGGAAAAACTACTAAATAATTTAAAAAAAGATATTCATTATAAAGCTAGTGAATATCTTTTAATGTATGAAATAGAAGGAATTAGAGAGGGATACGGAAATTTATATTCTGGAGTTATAGAAACATTAATTAAATTAAAAAATAATGATTACAAATTATATGTTGCAAGTAATGGTTTAAAAAATTATGTATACGAGGTAACAAAGAGTTTTAATATTAATCATTTATTTGATGATATATATAGTGCAGAAGATTTTAATACAAACTCTAAAAGTAAATTAGTTAGGAAAATTATAACTATACACAATATTAATAAAGGCGTAATAGTTGGCGATAGATTGTCTGATGTTGAAGCAGGGAAAAATAACAATTTATATGTTATTGGTTGTGATTTTGGTTTTTCATCAAAAAACGAATTAAACAATTCGGACATAATTATTAATGAATTTACACAAATAATTGATATATTGGAGAATAAAATAGTTGGGAAAAGGTGAAGATTATGGAGGAATTATTGGCAATAAGCTATTTTGAAATTTCTCTTAGACTTTTATTAGCAGCAGTTCTTGGTGGATTAATAGGCTATGAAAGAGAACAAAGCAATCACTTTGCAGGCTTTAGAACACATATACTAGTAAGTATAGGTTCAACATTAATTATGTTAATATCAATTTATGGTTTTACCGATTTTTTAATGTATGAAAATGTAAACTTTGATCCTTCTAGAATTGCAGCTCAAGTTGTTACGGGTGTTGGGTTTTTAGGGGCAGGAACAATCTTAAGACATGGCTTTACTGTAACTGGTTTAACAACTGCTGCATCTTTATGGGTAGTAGCTGCAATAGGGCTAGCTATAGGGGCTGGATTTTATTATGGAGCTGCTTTATCAACATTACTTGTTTTAATTAGCTTGGCGGTGTTATCAAAATTAGATCCACTAATAACTAAAAAGAAAAATTTAGTAAGATTAAAAATTATAGTAATTGATTCTCCAGGGAAATTAGGAGAAATAGCTACAAAAATAGGTGATAGAAGAGTAAATGTTAAAAAAATAAGTATATCAGATGAACGACTAGATAAGGAGATTAAAAATACTGTAGTTATAAATCTTTTATTAAAAATTCCTAAAAATGAAAAAGTGTACACAATAATAGATGAGATTAAGCTAATAAACGGAGTAAAAGAAGTTCAATTTGGGAAAAATACAGAGTAAAATGCTTTGTATTTTTTTATCCAGATTTGATAAGGTCCCACTTACACACCTTGACACTAAAGGTGTCTTAGCATGACTTGTGCTCTTGAGTGTACTCTTTGAGTACATAAATTCAGATGGAGTTAAAATTCCATCTGAATAAAGTTCGGCTTTATAAATGCACTTATGTTAATAATAAATATTGAAAAATATAACAAATATATTATAATAGAATTAAAGGTCAAAGTTAGTCAAGGTCAAGAAATCGGAGGCAGAAATGAAAACAATTTCAGATGTAATTGAAGAATTTCTGAAAAATATAATTGAAATAAGTAACAATAAGGAGATAGAAGTACAAAGAAACGCTCTTGCAGATAAGTTCCAATGTGTTCCCTCTCAGATAAATTATGTAATAAATACTAGATTTTCAATTGGTAAGGGATTTTTAGTAGAAAGTAAAAGAGGTGGAGGCGGATATATAAGAATTAAGAAGTTACAAATTAATTCAAATGAAGCCTTATATCAAATACTAAATAGCGCTATAGGTAATGAAACGACACAAAATACCGCTGTTAGTGTATTAGAAAGATTATTAGATGAAGAATATATTTCAGTTAAAGAATATAAATTGATTAAAGCTATTATATCAAGAGAAACTATTAATCTTGATGTATCAGTTAGAGATAGTGTTCGTTCAAGTATAATGAGAACATCTCTTAGTATTATATTTTCAGAAGAATTCTAAAAATAAATTTTTAAAGCGAGGTGTATAAAATGCTTTGTGACATCTGTGGTGAAAGGTTAGCCACTTTACATTTTACTCAAATTATAAATGGACAAAAAAATGAATCCCATATATGTGAGGTGTGTGCTGCAAAAAACAATAGTGAATTAGATTTAGATTATAGTGATTTTTCTTTTAATAATTTATTATCTGGTTTATTAAATTTCGAGCAAATAGAAGGAAACTCTTTTAATGCTGAATCTAATGTTGAGAGATGTTTGACTTGCGGGTTAACGTTTTCTCAATTTAAAAATACAGGTAAGTTTGGTTGTAGTGATTGTTATAAATATTTTGAACCCAAACTTGATTCTATATTTAGACGAGTACATGGAAATAGTAGACATAACGGAAAGATTCCAATTAGATCTGGAGAAAACCTTCAGTTTAGAAATGAAATAAATAAATTAAAAGAGGACTTGAAACAGAAAATAATACTAGAGAAATTTGAAGAAGCTGCCAAAATAAGGGATAAACTAAAAGAATTGGAGCAGAAAATTTCAAAGGATGGGGATGATAGTAGTGTCAATAGATAAATTCTTACAAACACCAATAAATTATTGGATGGAAAAAAATGCCCCGGAAAGTGAAATCGTAATAAGCAGTCGTGTTAGAATAGCAAGAAATCTAAAGAACTATCCGTTTCCTTTATTAATGACCGAATCCCAAATTGAACAACTGATTAATGAGGTAGGCAATGTAACTAATAGTGATAAAATAAAAAAAATTGATAACATGGATTTATTTTTAATGAAAAATATAAATGAATTTCAAAAAAAGGCATTAGTTGAAAAGCATTTAATTAGCTTAAACTTAGCTAATGAATCAAAAAATGGAGCAGTAATTATAAGTGAGAATGAATCTACTAGTATAATGCTGACGGAGGAAGATCACATACGAACACAGTGCTTGTTTCCTGGGTTTCAAATTTATGATGCATGGAGTATGGCTAATAAGATTGACGATATTTTTGAAAAGCAACTAGACTATGCTTTTGATGAAAAATATGGGTATTTAACTAGTTGTCCTACAAATGTTGGTACTGCTATAAGGGCATCTGTAATGGTTCATTTACCAGCATTAGTATTAACAAATCAAATAAATAGAGTTATTCCTGCGGTTACTCAAGTCGGATTGGTAGTTCGAGGAGTATATGGCGAAGGTAGTGAATCAATTGGGAATATGTTTCAAATATCGAACCAAATTACACTTGGGCAAACAGAAGAAGAGATAATAGATAATCTGAATAGTGTTATAAATCAAATAATTGAGCTGGAAAAACAAGCTCGAAATAGTTTAATAAAAGAGTCAAGATATAAAATTGAAGACAAAGTAGGAAGATCATTAGGTATTTTAGCTAATGCAAAAATAATGGACTCAAAGGAAGCTGCAACACGATTATCTGATCTAAGATTAGGAATTGATCTAAAAATGATTGAATATTTATCACCTGCAATAATTAATGAATTAGCTATATTAATACAACCTGGGTATATGCAATACATGGCTAGCAAAACTTTGACTATTGAAGAAAGAGATATTCGTAGAGCAACAATAATTAGAGAAAAATTATCAAATAACCACTAGAAAGGGGAATTATTATGTTATTTGGAAGATTTACTGAAAGATCACAAAGAGTTCTGGCTTTAGCGCAAGAAGAAGCGGTAAGACTAGGACATAATAATATTGGTACAGAACATATTTTATTAGGATTAGTTTTAGAAAATGAAGGAATAGCCGCAAAAGCTTTACAATCCTTAAATGTAAATCTAGATGTAGTTCAAGCAGAGGTTGAAAATTTAATAGGAAATGAAACTGAGAAACCAATAAATATTTCTTATACTCCCAGAGCAAAAAAAGTTATTGAATTGTCTATGGATGAGGCAAGAAGATTAGGTCATTCATATATAGGAACTGAGCATATATTACTTGGATTAATACGTGAAGGAGAAGGTGTTGCGGCAAGAGTTTTAAATAATTTAGGGGTGAATTTAAATAAAGCTAGACAACAAGTATTGCAATTATTAGGAAATGGAGAAGTTGTATCTCAAAATCATAATAATGCAAACCACAATACTCCAACTTTAGATAGTTTAGGAAGGGACTTAACTTCTTTTGCAAAGGGCGCTGAGTTAGATCCAATTATAGGTAGAGAACAAGAAATTGAGCGTGTTATTCAAGTATTAAGTAGAAGAACTAAGAATAATCCTGTTTTAATTGGTGAGCCAGGAGTTGGGAAAACAGCTATAGCAGAGGGTTTAGCACAAAGAATAGTAAGTAATGAAATACCTGAAACTCTAAGAGATAAAAGAGTTATGTCGTTAGATATGGGTACTTTAGTCGCAGGGACTAAATATCGTGGTGAATTTGAAGAAAGATTAAAAAAAATAATGGACGAGATACGAAATGCAGGTAATATCATTTTGTTTATTGACGAACTTCATACCTTAATAGGTGCTGGAGGAGCGGAAGGTGCAATAGATGCATCAAATATATTAAAGCCCGCGTTAGCTAGAGGTGAATTACAAGCAATTGGGGCAACAACTTTGGATGAATATCGAAAATATATTGAAAAGGATGCAGCTCTTGAGCGTCGTTTCCAACCAATTATGGTTAAAGAACCGACAGCAAAAGAATCAATAGAGATATTAAAAGGCTTACGTGATAAGTATGAGGCACATCATCGTGTTAAAATTACAGATATTACGATTGAACAGGCTGTTAAATTATCTGATCGTTATATTTCAGATAGATTTCTTCCTGACAAAGCAATAGATGTAATCGATGAGGCTGCTTCGAAAGTAAGATTAAGTAGTTATAATGCACCCCCAGACTTAAAGAACTTAGAACAAAAACTAGAAGAAATAAAAAAAGAAAAAGATTCAGCGGTTCAAAGCCAGGAATTTGAAAAAGCAGCATCATTGAGAGATAAAGAACAGAAAGTAAGGACAGAATTAGACAAAACAAAGGATAAATGGAAAGAACATCAAGGAAGAGTTGATACTGAAGTTACAGTTGAAGACGTTGCGCAGGTTATTGCAAGTTGGACAGGTATTCCAGTTCGAAAATTAACTGAAGAAGAGACAGAACGTTTAATAGCAATGGAAGACATTATTCATAAAAGGGTGATTGGACAAGATGAAGCCGTTAAAGCAGTTTCTAGGGCAATAAGAAGGGCAAGAGCTGGGTTAAAAGATCCCAAAAGACCAATTGGTTCGTTTATTTTTTTAGGACCAACTGGTGTAGGAAAAACAGAACTTGCAAGAGCCTTAGCAGAGTCAATGTTTGGGGACGAAAATGCTGTTATAAGAATTGATATGTCAGAATATATGGAGAAACATTCTACATCAAGATTAATCGGAGCTCCTCCTGGATATGTAGGATTCGAAGAAGGAGGTCAGTTAACAGAAAAAATAAGAAGAAAGCCTTACTCAGTAGTGTTATTAGATGAAATTGAAAAGGCTCATCCAGAGGTTTTTAATATTTTACTACAAGTCTTAGAGGATGGTAGATTAACTGATAGTAAAGGAAGAACGGTAGACTTTAAAAATTCAATTATAATTATGACGTCTAACGTCGGTGCAGAATTAATTAAACAAGATCGTACATTAGGATTCGCTAATCAAAGCGTTGAGAATGAATATAATAATATGAAAAGTCAAGTATTAAAGGAATTAAAAAGAACTTTTAGGCCAGAATTTTTAAATAGGGTAGACGATGTAATTGTATTTCATATTTTAAAACAAGAAGATATTAAAGAAATCCTAACATTAATGATTAATGAATTAAGAGATAGATTGAAAGAAAAAGATATAGATTTTGAACTTACAGATGAAGCTAAAGACTTTTTGGTAAAAGAGGGGTATGATAGTAATTATGGAGCAAGACCATTACGAAGGATGGTACAAAAACATATTGAGGATACTTTGTCAGAAGAATTATTAAAAGGAACAATTAAAAAAGGTGATGTACTAAACATAGAAGTAAAAGATGAATCTTTAGTTGTAAAAAAAATAAAAATAATTAAAATAAAATAAAGGTCTTTATTAGGTCTTTATTTTATTTTAATCTTGTATATATTATTATCTTTTGTATCATAAACAAATACTGTATTATATATATTAAGAAATAAAGTATTATATATTTACAATAAAAAGTAAGATAAATATAGAGGTATTATACTATGGTGAAAATCAAAACAAATTTTGTTTGTCAAGAATGTGGTTATCTAAGTCCAAAATGGTTAGGGAAATGTCCTAGTTGTGATACTTGGAACAGCTTAATAGAAGAACTAGTTTCAAAAAAAAATCATATTAAAAATAGTATTCCTACTTCAAAGGTTCAAGCAGTAAGTAAAATTGAGATAGAAAATGAACCAAGGATAAACACAAATATTGAGGAGTTTAATAGGGTACTAGGCGGTGGAATAGTGTCTGGTTCTTTAATTCTTGTCGGAGGAGATCCTGGAATAGGGAAATCTACTTTATTACTTCAATCTGCTCAAAAAATTGCTTTATCAGAACATAGTGTATTATATATATCTGGTGAAGAATCAATAAAACAAATAAAAATAAGAGCGAACAGGCTAGGGGTTGATTCGGACAAACTGTTTATCTTAATTGAAAATCAAATAGAACAGATAGAAAATCATATTGATAAAATAAAACCAGAAGTTGTTATAATTGATTCAATACAAACTATGTATTATTCTCAAATATTATCTAGTCAAGGAAGTATAGCTCAAGTAAAAGAATGTACTACTATATTAATGAGAATTGCTAAGATAAATAGTATAGCAATAATAATAGTAGGACATGTAACAAAGCAAGGTGAAATTGCGGGACCAAGGGTATTAGAACATATTGTTGACTCCGTGTTATATTTTGAAGGAGAAAGGCATCATACCTATAGAATATTAAGAACAGTTAAAAATAGATATGGATCTACAAATGAAATTGGAATATTTGAGATGAAAGAAGATGGCTTGCTTGAAGTTAATAACCCATCCGAGTTTTTTTTATCACAAAGACCATTGGGTGTTGCAGGATCAACAATTACTGCAAGTATTGAAGGGACAAGACCTGTATTAGTTGAGGTACAAGCTTTATTATCAACAACAAGTTTTGTATCACCTAGAAGAATGGCTAGTGGAATTGATCAACAAAGGGTTTTATTAATAATGGCTGTATTAGAAAAGAGAATAGGTATTTTATTACAAAACCAAGATGTTTATATAAATGTAGCAGGTGGAATAAAAATTGTTGAAACAGGTTCAGATTTATCAATTGCAATGAGTATTGTTTCTAATTTTCGTGACAGAGCTATTGATCCTTATGATGTATATATTGGTGAAATTGGTTTAACCGGTGAGGTAAGAGGAGTTTCAAGGATAGAGCAACGTGTTGTTGAGGCCAAGAAATTGGGCTTCAAGAGGGTAATCATTCCTGCCAAAAATTATAATGGTTGGACTATACCCAATGGAATAGAAGTTATTGCTGTTCAATCTGTTTCTGAGGCTTTAGATATTGCATTTGGAGGGAAGAGATGAATAAAGTGGTAAAAAAAGAAGAGTTTATGAGAGAAGTTTTAAAATTAGTTGCTCCAGGAACTCCTTTTAGGGAAGGCTTGGACAATGTATTAAGGGCGAAAACTGGAGCATTAATAGTTGTTGGGTATAGTTCACAGATAATGGAGATTGTAGATGGAGGTTTTTCTATAAATTGTGATTTTAATCCTGCAAATTTATATGAATTAGCAAAAATGGATGGATCAATTATTTTAAGTGATGATCTAAAGAAAATTTTATATGCTAATACACAATTGATTCCAGATAATTCAATACCTTCAGTAGAAACAGGTATAAGACATAGGACAGCTGAGCGGGTTGCAAAACAATCAGGTAATTTAGTAATTTCAATATCTCAAAGGAGAAATATTATTACATTATATCAAGGCAATAACAGGTATTCTCTTAAAGACATTGGTGTTATATTAACTAAAGCTAATCAGGCTATTCAAACTTTAGAAAAATATAAGTCAATATTAGATCAGGCTTTAACAAATTTGTCTGCTATGGAATTTGAAGAATTAGTAACATTAAACGATATAGTTTTTGTTATTCATAAGATTGAAATGGTTAAAAGAGTTTACAAGGAAATAGAAATGTTTACTAATGAACTTGGGATTGAGGGAAGATTAGTTACTATGCAAGCTGAGGAATTAGTAGCAAATATTGATAGCGAAGCTTTTAATCTTTACAAGGATTATAATAAGAATAATTTAAATGAAGAAATAAATCGTTTAATTTCAGAACTCAAGAAAATGAGCTATGATGATTTATTAGATACTCATAATATGGCACGTATTTTAGGTTATACTGGTAAAATAGACTTGCAAGAAGAGCTTGTTTCTCCAAGGGGGTACAGAATTTTAAGCAGGATTCCTAGATTGCCAAGTGGTATTATTGAGAATTTAATTAGTAAATTTTTAAATTTATCAAATATTATGGTAGCCACTATTGAAGAATTAGATGAAGTAGAAGGTATTGGTGAAGTCAGAGCGAAGGCAATTAAGGAGGGTCTTAAGAGAATTCAAGAGAATGTATTTATAGGGCGTCACATTTAATGAAGCTATAGAGGTGAGTTAATGAAAGACAAAGCATTATATAAAGAAGGTAAATTAATATTACTATTACTAATTATTTTTTCTATATTTCTATTTATAATTTATCCTTTATTATCGTTAATAGGCATCGGACTTATTATATTTGTTATATATTTTTTTCGTGATCCATCTAGAAAAATTCCTGAAGGAGAAACCATTGTTTTATCTCCAGCTGATGGGATAATAACAAATATTTATGAAATTAATGAAGATAAATTCATAAAAGGGAATTCTATTTGCATAAGTATATTTATGAGTCCGTTTGATGTGCATATAAATCGTAGTCCAATTCACGGGCAAGTTGAATATGTTGAATATGAAAAAGGGAAATTTATTATGGCTACTAAGCCAGCAAGTCATGAAGTTAATGAGAAGAATTATATTGGCATTAATAGTGGGAAAATTAAAATACTTGTAGTACAAATTGCTGGTATATTTGCGAGACGAATTGTTAATTGGTCTGTGATTGATCAAACAGTCAGAAAAGGTGATAAATTAGGAATGATAAAATTTAGTTCAGGCACTCGTATATATATTCCTAAGGGAGTTGAGGTAAATGTAAAAAAAGGAGATAGGGTAGTTTCAGGTAAGACTATTATAGGGAGGTACAGTCCATGATAATTTATCGTATACTTCCTAATCTATTTACGATTGGTAATTTATCCTTAGGTATTATTGCTATCATTTTATCTTTTGAAGGTGCAGTTGAATATGCTGCAATTATGGTTATTATTAGTATGATTTTAGATGGTTTAGATGGAGCAGTTGCAAGATTATTTAATACTCAAAGTAATTTTGGAAAGGAATTAGATTCGTTATCAGATCTAATATCATTTGGTGTAGCACCAGCATTAATAATGTATGTAGTTGTTTTAAAAGACTTTGGGATTCTGGGATGGATACTAGTGATTTTATTTCCAGTTGCTGGGGCATTAAGACTAGCCCGTTTTAATATAAAGCCAGGTATACCTGGATATTTTATTGGTCTACCAATTACAGCTGCAGGTGGAATTTTAGCTACGTTAACTTTATATTATCAGATATTTTATCCGATAGCACTAATTCTGATTATGACTTTTCTATCTTATTTAATGATTAGCAATATAAAATATCCAAACTTTAAAAAGGTTGGATTACCAAAGGCAGTATATTGGGTTGGTCCTTTTATTATTTTACTTGTGATAATTCTAGCTTTAATATTTCCGAATCAGTTTAGTAAAATAGTATTTTTACCTTTAGGTTTATATGCTTTATATGGACTTAAAAAAAGTGTAAAAAAATATAAAATAAATCATTATAATAATAAGCAAATGGAATCAAATGTTAAAGAAGACTTATAATATTTATAATTTCATGAAACCTTTTGCTTAATTAACACGTATGTAAGTTTGCATACTAAAAAAATATTTATATCACTTCTCAATTTACGACAAAATATGTCATAATATTTTAAATAATGTATTGACTTTTTATATTTTAATATGCTAATATTAATATTTTATATTTAACATTTGACATATAATAAAAAATGTGATAATATGGAAATGAGTTGTAAATAGGAGGTGACATATTTGTTTAGTGTAGGAGATAAAGTTGTATATCCAATGCATGGAGCTGGAATAATAGAGTCTATTGAAGAAAGAGAATTTTTAGGAGAAATAAAAAAGTATTATATAATGAGAATTCCTATCGGAGATATGAAAGTAATGATTCCGATGGGTAATGTTGATGAAATAGGTTTAAGAGATGTTGTTTGTGAAAAAACAATAGATGAAGTAATTGAGATTTTACAAAACAATGAAACAGATATGTCCGCTAACTGGAATCATAGATATCGTGCTAATTTAGATAAAATGAAAACAGGAGATATATATAAATTAGCTGATGTCGTAAGAAATCTTATGTTAAGAAATCATGAAAAAGGGTTATCTACGGGTGAAAGAAAAATGCTTGATAATGCAAAACAGATTTTTATAAGTGAATTAGTATTAGCAAAAAATTTAAACCAAGAAGAAGCATTTAGATTGTTAGATAACATTATCCCAGAAAAGAATGCGTCGATTTGACGCTTTTTTTCATAAATAAAATATGATAAAAAAAAATAGGGTTTTATTTTTTAAGAAATGCTAATAATGATAAAAGGAGGTGAAGAAATGTTTAAAAGAGCATTTCAAATATTTTTTGTTTTACTTGGCGGAACATTAGGATTTTTATATATCCCTGTTTTAGTTGAAGAATTTGACATTATTATTAATTATAGTGATATTTCTATACACATTATAGGTATGTTTTTAGGAGCACTCATATTATTTTTATTGACTTTGTTATTTATAGATTCAATAATTAAGTGGTTAAAACTAATTGAAGAGTTTTTTTTAAAAATTCCTGTTGTTGATTTTATTTTTGGTATAATAGGGTTAATACTAGGCTTAGTTGTAGCAACTTTATTATCTACTTCAATTAATAATATTCCGGTAGTTAACTTTTTTGTTCCAATTATTTTTGCTTTTTTATTTGGTTATTTCGGGTTTAGAATTGGTTATAAGAAGCGCGATGAACTAATATCATTACTATCATTTAATAAGTTCAATAAAGAAAAGGGTATAAAAAAAGATACAGGATTGAAATATGAAAATAAAATTCTTGACACGAGCGTTATTATTGACGGAAGAATAGCAGATATATGCAAAACTGGCTTTATAGATGGAAAACTAGTTATCCCTGGATTTGTTTTGGAAGAATTGCAGCATATCGCTGATTCGGCAGATACCCTTAAACGAAACAGAGGGAGAAGGGGTCTTGACATATTAAATAAAATTCGTAAAGAGTTAGATATAAGCGTAATTATTTATGAAGGTGATTTTGAAGAAATTCAAGAAGTTGATAGTAAACTTGTGAAACTAGCAAAGATACTAGAAGGCAAGGTTGTTACTAATGATTATAACTTAAATAAAGTATGTGAACTACAAGGGGTTCCTGTTTTAAATATAAATGATTTATCTAATGCAGTGAAACCAGTTGTTTTACCTGGAGAAGAGATGAATGTTCAAGTTATTAAAGATGGGAAAGAACACAATCAGGGTATTGCCTATTTAGACGATGGGACAATGATTGTTGTAGAAGATGGAAGAGAATTTATTAACAGACATATTGATGTTTTAGTTACTAGTGTGTTACAAACATCGGCTGGAAGAATGATCTTTGCTAAACCAAAATTATTGGAGAAAGCATTATAGGGGATAATATTTTATGAGTTGTGGAATTATTATAGCTGCTGCAGGGCAAGGAAAGAGAATGGGATTAGATATTAATAAGTTATTTATTGAATTAAATGAGAAACCTATTCTTATTCATACCTTAGAAAAATTTTATAAAAGAAAATGGGTAGATGATATAGTTATTGTAGCAAATCCTCAAGAAGTAGATAGAGTTAAGGAATTATTACGAATATATAAAATGAAAATATCAGCAGTTATATCAGGAGGAGCTGAAAGGCAACTCAGTATTAGGAATGGTTTATTATACTTAAATTCTGATTATATAATGATTCATGATGGTGCAAGACCGTTTATTAGTTCAGAAAATCTTAACTATTTATATCATAAAGTTAAAGATTGTAATGCTGCAGTACTCGGTGTACCATCTAAAGATACAATTAAGTATATTGATGAGATTAATACAATTAAGTATACACTTGAACGTAAGAGCTTGTGGGCTATTCAGACCCCACAAGCTTTTAGTCGTCCTATTATAGTTGAAGCATACAAAAAGGCTGAAGAGGATAGTTTTTTGGGAACTGATGATTCTTCCTTAGTGGAGCGATTAGGGATAAAAGTAAGTGTCATTATGGGTGATTATAAGAATATTAAAATAACAACTTCAGAAGATTTAATACTAGCTCAAGCAATTCTTGATAATTGGAGTGATTTATAATGATAAGAATTGGACAAGGGTTTGATGTTCATCGATTTTCAAATGATAGGAAATTAATACTTGGTGGAATAGAAATACCTTTTGAAAAAGGATTAATAGGACATTCCGACGCTGATGTATTATTACATGCACTAGTCGATGCTATATTAGGTGCTCTTGCAAAAGGAGATATAGGCAAACTGTTTCCAGATAACGATATGACAATAGAAGGAATTGATAGTAAGGAGATTTTAAAAGAAGTTTGGAAAAAAGTAAAAAGTGAAGGGTATACTTTAGGAAATGCAGATATGACAATAGTAGCAGAAAAACCTAAGCTAGCAAAATATACATTAATGATGGAAGAAGTATTAGCATCAATTATGGAATGTAGTATAAATCAAATCAATATAAAAGCTACAACAACTGAAAGATTAGGATTTACTGGTAGAGAAGAAGGAATAGCTGTATTAGCTGTTGTTTTACTGCAAAAGAAAATCAAATAAATATTAATGTAAGATTACGTCGTCTATGTTAATATAAATATTAATATATCACATAACAAGGAAGGGATATTACATGACGGAAGATCGAGTACGTGTAAGGTTTGCTCCAAGTCCAACGGGACATTTACATATAGGTGGTGCAAGGTCAGCTCTCTTTAGTTATTTATTTGCCAGAAAAAATAATGGGAGTTTTATTGTAAGGTTTGAGGATACAGACCAAATAAGAAATGTTGAAAATGCAGAAAAAAAGTTATTAGAAAGCCTTAATTGGCTAGGGATTGATTGGGATGAGTCGGTGGATATCGGTGGGGATTATGGTCCTTATAGATGTACAGAGAGATTAAACATATATCAGAAATATGTTAAGCAATTATTAGATGAGGACAAAGCGTATTATTGTTTTTGTACAAGTGAAGAATTAGAAAAAGAAAGAGAAGAGCAGATAAGTAGAGGTGAGACTCCAAAGTATTCTGGAAAGTGTAAACATTTAACTAAAGAACAAAGGGATAAGTATTTTGCAAATGGACAAGAAGCCAATATACGGTTTAAAGTTCCTCAAAACAAAATAATTTATGTTGATGATATAATTCGAGGAAATATAGAGTTTGATTCATTTGGTATTGGGGATTTTATAATAATGAGACCAAATGGGTTACCTACATATAATTATGCAGTAACTATTGATGATTATTTAATGAAAATAAGTCATGTTATTAGAGGAGAAGAACATCTAACTAATACACCAAGGCAATTAATGATATATAATGCATTTTTATGGGAAGCACCTCAATTTGCACATGTGTCCTTAATATTAAATCAAGATCGTCAAAAAATGAGTAAAAGGGATGAATCAATAATTCAATTTGTTGATCAATATCAAGAACTAGGCTTTTTACCTGAAGCAATTATGAATTTTATAGTTTTGTTTGGATGGAGTCCTGAGGGTGAAAAAGAAATATTTAATAAAGAGGAGCTAATCAATGAATTCTCACTTGATAGGATTAATAAAAGCCCCGCTATATTTAATGTTGAGAAATTATATTGGATGAATAATTACTATATTAAAGAAGCTGAGTTAGAAAAGGTAGTTAAGTTATGTTTACCTTATTTAGAGAATGCGAATTATATTTCAAAAAAGTTAAATTTAGAAGAGATGAAATGGGTAAAAAAGCTAATTGATTTATATAGGGAACAACTTAATTATGGACAAGAAATAGTTGAATTAACAAAAATGTTCTTTATTGAGAACATAGAGTATGGTGAAGAGGAATTAGAGATTTTAAAAGAGGATTACGCACAGGTAGTATTAAAAGAATTTCATCAACAAATATTAGAACTAAAGAGTTTTACACCAGAAACAATTAAAGCTATATTAAAAGTAGTGCAAGAAATTACAGGATATAAAGGTAAAAAATTATTTATGCCAATTCGTATAGCAATTACTGGTGTTACTCATGGGCGTGACTTACCAGACTCGTTATATCTATTAGGGAAAGAAAAAATAATTATTAGATTGAATAATATATTGACAAAATAAATTTAAGCAGTCAAAATAAAGTTAAATTAATATAAAAAGCTGTGAAAAAGATAGTAAGTTATTTAATCATTTTTTAGAGAGGACTTTCTAGGCTGTAAGAGGTCCATATGTTAATAACTGAATGCACTTTTGAGCTTTGGTATTGAAATTAAAGTAGGTATCAACGGATTTTGACCGTTATCAATTGAGTGAGGATATATTTATATATTCTAAACAGGGTGGAACCGCGGTTTGGCCGTCTCTGTGCATATGCATAGAGACGGTTTTTTTATATAAATTTAGATGAATTAGATTATTGATTGGGGAGTATATAATGTGGAGGAATATTAAAGAGGATGTTGAAGCTATAAAGAATAATGATCCTGCTGTTCGCAGTACAGTTGAAATTGTTTTAACTTATTCAGGATTACATGCAATTTGGAATTATAGAATCGCAAATAAATTATGGAATATAAAGCTATATTTACTAGCTAAAATTCTAGCAACTATTACTCGTTTTATAACTGGTGTAGAAATACATCCAGCTGCTAAAATTGGTAAAAGATTTTTCATTGATCATGGTTCAGGTATTGTGATAGGTGAAACATGCGAGATAGGAAATGATGTTTTGGTATATCAAGGAGTTACACTTGGTGGTACAGGAAAAGAAAAGAGTAAAAGGCATCCAACTATTGGAGATAATGTTTTAATATCAGCTGGGGCGATAATATTAGGGTCTATTAAGATAGGAGAGAATTCAAAGATAGGTGCAGGATCAGTAGTTTTAAAGGATATTCCACCAAATTCTACAGTAGTTGGAGTACCTGGTGAAATAGTTTCAAGAGATGGCAAAAAAATAGTAAAAGAAGATGAATATATGAATAGAATTAATTTTTTAGAAGAACAAATAAATGAGTTAAAAATTACTATAAACAATATAAAGAAAGAAGGAGGTTTATAAATGCTAACTATTTATAATACACTCTCAAATAAAAAAGAAGAATTCATTCCTAATGAACAAGGAAAAATCAAAATGTATGTTTGTGGTCCTACCGTATATAATTTAATTCATATTGGAAATGCTAGACCTTTAATTGTATTTGATGTAGTTAAAAGATATTTAGAGTATAAGGGTTATGAAGTGAATTACGTGCAGAATATTACGGATGTAGAAGATAAAATAATAAACAAGGCAAATGAATTGGGGCAAAAGGCACAAGATGTTTCTGAAAGGTATACAAAAGAGTTTTTTCAAGATATTGAAGATTTAGGGATAGACTTAGCATGTCTATATCCAAAGGTTACAGAAAATATGGATGATATTATTTCATTCATTAAGGACTTAGTTAATATTGGTATGGCGTATGAAGTAGATGGGAATGTATATTATAGAACAGATAGGTTTAAAAATTACGGAAAGTTATCCAATCAATTAATTAATGATTTAAAGGTTGGTGCAAGAATTGAGGTCGATGCTCAAAAAGAAAAACCAATGGATTTTGCTCTTTGGAAAGCAGCAAAAGAAGGTGAAGTATATTGGGAAAGTCCTTGGGGAAATGGTAGGCCTGGATGGCATATAGAGTGTTCAACATTGGC
Source organism: uncultured Bacillaceae bacterium (assembly GCA_964538675.1). Classification (GTDB taxonomy): domain Bacteria; phylum Bacillota; class Bacilli; order Tepidibacillales; family Tepidibacillaceae; genus CAZIGM01. Next base: position 16,544 of record CAZIGM010000009.1, read on the forward strand.
AAGAAAATATTTGGGTGACACTATAGATATTCATGGTGGTGGTGCAGATTTAATTTTTCCTCACCATGAGAATGAAATAGCTCAATCAGAAAGTCTAACAAAAAAACCTCTTGCCAAGTATTGGATGCATAATGGATATTTAACTATTAATAATGAAAAAATGGCAAAATCTACAAACAACATTATAAGTGTTAGAGATTTATTAAATCAATATGATGCAAATGTATTAAAGTTTTTATTATTAAGTGTACATTATCGAAATCCAGTAAATTTTTCTGAAGAGCTATTAGAGAATACAACTAATAGTATATCAAGGATACAAACAGCATATGAAAATATGGTTGCTTTATTAAATACTATTGATGAGGAAAGTAGTTTAGAAGAAAACATATTAGCTTATATAAATAGAATGTACAAACAATTTGAAAAAGAAATGGATGATGATTTCAATACAGCTAATGTGATTACTTTAATTTTTGATTTAATTAAGCAAAGCAATATTTATATGAGTAATGAACAGATAAGTAAGCAGTCTATAAATAATATGATTGCTTTATTAAAAACTATGTTAGAAATATTAGGATTAGAAAAGATTTTATATATTGATAATAATAAGAATGATGTTGATGAAAAGTGGATTGAAGAGCTAATTGAAGAAAGAACAAATGCTAAAAATAATAAAAACTGGAGTAAAGCAGATGCTATAAGAGATCAACTAAAAGGTAAAGGGATAGTATTAGAAGATACAGCAAAAGGGGTTAGATGGAGAAAAAAATGAATGAAAAAACAGAAAAAATGATTAAGGCTAAAGAAATAAATGCATTAGCGCTTGCTTATTTAGGGGATGCAATATATGAGGTGTATATTAGAGAGCATGTTTTACTAAAAGGGAATTATAAACAGAATATTCTCCATCAAAGGTCAATAGCATACGTATCTGCTAAAGCTCAAGCTAAAATTATTAAAGAAATGCAATCGAAGTTAACTGTGGAAGAAAATGACGTAGTAAAAAGAGGTAGAAATATGAAATCGAATACCTCACCCAAAAACACTGATATTATTGAGTATCGATATAGTACTGGATTCGAAGCCTTAATAGGATATTTATATTTACAAGGTGATATAAAGAGATTAGAAAATATAATTCTAATGGCAATAGAATGTATAGAAGAGGAGTAATATAATGAATAATATAGAAAACACCACTCAATATATTATTGGAATGAATCCAATTATTGAAGCAATTCAGTCAAATCATTATATAAATAAAATTTATATTGCTGAAGGTATGCAAAAATCAAAAATAGAAAAATTAACTTCTGTTGCAAAGGAAAATAAAATATTTATACAGTTTGTTCCACGGAAAAAGATTGATCAATTAACACAGTCAAAAGGGCACCAAGGTATAGTTGCAACTATTGCAGCTTACAAATATTATGATATATATGAAATATTAGAAAATATTAAAAAAGAACAGTTAATGCCCCTACTAATTATGTTAGATGAGATTGAAGACCCGCATAATCTGGGATCAATTTTAAGAACAGCTGATGTAGTTGGTGCGAATGGAATAATTATTCCGGAAAGAAGATCAGTTGGACTGACATCAACGATAGCTAAAACATCGGCAGGAGCAGTAGAATATGTGCCAGTTGCAAGGGTTACAAATTTGACTCAAACTTTAGAGGTTTTAAAAAAGGAAGGTTTTTGGATTGTAGGAGCAGATGCATTAAGCAACAAATATTATACTGAAGTGGATTATAAAATGCCTATATGTTTAGTTATTGGAAGTGAAGGGAAAGGCATTTCAAGATTAGTTAAGGAAAAATGTGATTTTATTGTGAAACTACCTATGAAAGGGCATGTTAATTCATTAAATGCTTCAGTGGCAGCTTCTATTATTATGTATGAAATATACAAACAAAGAGGTTATTAACTTTGGAGGAATAGCTATGGAAGAAATTCTTATAGTAGATGGTTATAATATAATAGGGGCTTGGCCTGAATTAAGGGTGCTAAAAGATAAAGGTTTTTTAAATGAGGCTAGAGATTTACTGTTAAATTGGTTAGTAGAATATAAAGCTTATTCAGGACGAAAAGTAATTATTGTTTTTGATGCTCATCAGATTCCTGGCAAAGGAAAGACTTATTATGATAAAAAAGTAAGTATCCTTTATACAAAAGAAAATGAGACTGCAGATGAATTAATAGAGAAACTTGTAAAACAATTCTACCATAGAAAAAAGCAAATTTATGTTGCTACATCAGACTATACAGAACAAAGAGTTATATTTGGGCAAGGAGCTTTAAGAATATCAGCTAGAGAATTGGCGGTGGAAAAAGATAGAGTTAATAAGTCTATTAAGCGCAAAGTTACTAACTCGAATGAAAAAATTGATAGTAATATTTTTTCAAATTTAGATGATGAAATGAAAAAAATCTTCGAAAAATGGCGAAGAAGCAAATAGCTTGTATTGACGGTTTGAGTTTACATAATGTATAATTGGTTTATCGATTTAAGTAAATATATGTTATTACTATTGATATTAGATTGATAGTTTTCTGGTTACATAAATCTAATAGATTCGGATGGACTTAGAAAAACCTCTGAATTAAGTTTTCTTTTTTGTAATCTGATGCATTATCGGAGGGGTTCAGCGTGATTTTAAACCTCAAAGAAAATAGTTATGAAGATTTAACTGATGAGATATTAGTTAGTTATATTCAGGCTGGTGATGATGAGGCCCTTGCTTATCTTATTCAAAAGTATAAGCATTTTGTTAGGACGAAATCACGGTCTTATTTTTTAATTGGGGCAGACAGAGAAGATATTATTCAAGAAGGTATGATAGGGTTATATAAATCTATACGTGATTTTCGAGTGGATAAGTTAACATCTTTTAAGGCTTTTGCTGAATTATGTGTGACCCGACAAATAATTACAGCAATAAAAACTGCAACTCGGCAAAAACATATACCTTTGAATTCATATGTATCCTTAGACAAACCAATATATGAAGAAGATTCTGATAGAACATTATTAGATATAATTTGTGGCAATAAAGTGTCAGATCCAGAGGAACTAATTATTAATAAAGAAGAGTACGATGATATAGAAGGCAAAATGGATGAGATTCTTAGCGAATTAGAAAGAGAAGTACTTATTTTATATTTAGATGGGCGTTCCTACCAAGAAATAGCGAAGGATCTTGATAGACATGTAAAATCAATAGATAATGCACTCCAAAGAGTTAAAAAAAAATTAGAACGATACTTAGACAATAGAAGCGAAACAAAATCGAAAATAACATGTAGAAAGAGGACCTGAGAACTTTGAGCAGCCTCTTTTTTTGAACTTAATATTTGTTGACATTGAAATTCTATTATGATAGAGTATTTTAGGTAACCATACAAAAACTCCTAATATAGTGAGTATTTTTTATGGGTATTAATAGTATTTAAGATAAACGTGGGAGGTGTATACATGCGAGTTATTATTACATTGGCTTGCACCGAATGCAAACAACGCAATTATACCACAACTAAAAACAAACGAAATAACCCAGATCGAATTGAAATGAAAAAATATTGCAAATTTTGTAATGACCATACATCACACCGTGAAACTCGTTAATTGGGGGTACAATGATGGGATCAATTATGAAACTAGGATTAGGAATTAAAAATTTTTTTAAGTCTATAGTAAATTTTATTCGTGAAAGTATTCGTGAGTTAAAAAAAGTTCGTTGGCCTAGTCGAAAAGAACTTATAAGTTATTCAAAAGTTGTTATCTTTACAGTAGTATTTGTAACAGTTTTTTTTGTGGTAACTGATTTTCTTATTTCGCTGTTGTTGCAATTAATTGGATTTGGAGAGTAATCATCATAATAAAAGGGGGAAAGGACGTCGTCCTGATGTATCATGGAAGATAAAAAGTGGTATGTTGTTCATACATATTCTGGATATGAGAACAAAGTAAAAACCAATTTAGAAAAACGTGTTGAATCCATGGGTATGGGAGACCGAATATTTAGAGTACTTGTTCCAATGGAGGAAGAAATTGAGAATAAGGCTGGCAAAAAGAAAGTCATAATGAAAAAAGTCTTTCCCGGTTATATATTGGTTGAAATGTTTATGACTGATGAATCTTGGTACGTTGTTCGCAACACACCAGGTGTTACAGGTTTCGTTGGTTCATCTGGCGCAGGTTCTAAACCTACTCCCTTATTAGATGATGAGGTAAAATCAATTCTCAAGCATATGGGAATTCATGATGCACGACCAAAGATTGACTTTGTACTTAAAGAAAATGTTAAAGTAGTCGATGGACCTTTTGAGAACTTTATTGGTTATATCGATGAGATTAACTTAGAGAAGTTGAAGATTAAAGTTTTAGTAAACATGTTCGGTAGGGAAACCCCTGTTGAATTGGATTTTGATCAGATTAGGAAAATATAATTCAAAGAAATATATTATTTTTTCCAAAGAGTTGTTTATAAGTGGGAGGGATTAGTCCTGCTAACCACATTTCAATCAAGGAGGTGTATTGCATGGCAAAAAAAGTAATCAAAATAGTTAAGCTTCAAATCCCTGCTGGAAAAGCTAATCCAGCTCCACCGGTTGGTCCAGCATTGGGTCAAGCAGGTGTAAATATTATGGGATTTTGTAAAGAATATAATGCTCGTACAGCTGATCAAGCTGGATTGATAATTCCTGTTGAAATAACAGTATATGAAGATCGTTCATTTACTTTTATTACAAAAACCCCACCTGCTGCAGTTTTATTAAAGAAAGCTGCAGGGATTGAGAGTGGTTCAGGAGAGCCAAACGTTAAAAAGGTTGCTAAATTAAAACGTGATAAGGTTAGAGAGATTGCTGAGATAAAAATGCCTGATTTAAATGCAGCTAATATTGAATCTGCAATGCGTACAGTAGAAGGTACGGCTCGTAGTATGGGCATTGTTATTGAAGATTAATTTAATGTTTTATCTAAGTTTGTTTAACGGCTCCGATATAGTGGGAGGTTAAACCGTGAAAACCACAAAGGAGGAATATATATGGCTAAAATAAGTAAAAAATATAATGATGCTACAAAACAATATGATCGTAATTCGGTTTATGACTCTTCTGAAGCGATTACAATTGTTAAAAAAATAGCATCTGCAAAGTTTGACGAAACTGTTGAAGTAGCTGTTCGCTTAGGCATTGATCCAAAAAAAGCGGATCAACAAATTAGAGGCGCTATTGTGCTACCACACGGAACAGGTAAAACACAACGTGTCTTAGTTTTTGCTAAAGGTGAAAAAGTAAAAGAAGCTGAACAGGCTGGAGCAGATTATGTAGGTGATGAAGACTACATTAATAAAATACAACAAGGATGGTTTGATTTTGATGTAGTTGTTGCGACTCCTGACATGATGGGTTCTGTTGGTAAATTAGGTCGAGTATTAGGTCCTAAAGGATTAATGCCAAACCCAAAAACAGGAACTGTAACCTTTGATGTCGATAAAGCTGTAAAAGAGATTAAAGCAGGAAAAATTGAGTATCGCTCTGATAAAGTTGGTAATATTCATGCACCAATAGGGAAAGTTTCTTTTGATGATCAAAAATTACTTGAGAATTTTCAGACGTTAATTGCTACATTAATCAAGATTAAACCTGCCTCTGCAAAAGGACAATACATTAGAAACGTGGCTGTAAGTTCAACAATGAGTCCAAGCGTAAAAGTAAATATATCTAAAGTTTCTAAATAGTTTTGACTTTTAATATACTTGTATGCTAAAATCACTTTTGTTAAAATAAAATTATTTACCGTAGACAGTAGGTGCTTTATGCTTAATTTCCTACCGAGGTGACTATATTCTTCGGAATATTCATACCTTCGTCGTTTGCGAGGGTATTTTTTGTTTGCGGATAGTATAAATAGGAGGTGTGATGGATGGGTGTACGTGAAGAAAAAGAGAAAGTAGTTTCTGAAATTGTTCAAAAATTTAAAGACAGTAAGACAACAATAGTGACTGATTATCGAGGTTTAGATGTAACTGAAATAACTCAATTGAGAAAAAATCTTCGTGAGGCAGGCGTTGAATATAAAGTATTAAAAAATACATTTGTTAGACGTGCAATGTCTGAAATCAAGTTAACTGAAATCGATGAGTTTTTGACTGGTCCTACAGCTATTGCTTTTAGCAATGATGATTTAGTAGCCCCTGCGAAGGTACTTTCGGACTTTGCAAATAAATATACTGCTCTTGAAATTAAAGTAGGAATTTTAGAGGGTAAAATTGTATCAGTTGATCAGGTAAAAGCCTTGGCGTCTTTACCTTCAAAAGAAGGATTGCTTTCAATGTTACTTAGTGTATTACAAGCGCCAATGAGAAATATGGCATGTGCTGTTAAAGCCGTTGCCGATAAAGAAGCATAATAAAATTTAGGAGGTAATAAAAATGACAAAAGAGCAAATAATTGAAGCTATTAAAAATATGTCAGTTTTAGATTTAAATGATTTAGTAAAGGCTATTGAAGAGGAATTTGGAGTAACTGCTGCTGCACCTGTTGCTGTAGTAGGAGGAGGAGCTGCTGTTGAAGATGCTCAAGAACAAACAGAGTTTACTGTAACATTAGTAAGCCCAGGCTCATCAAAGATTAATGTTATAAAAGCAGTTCGTGAAATTACTGGACTAGGATTAAAAGAGGCTAAAGAATTAGTTGATAATACACCAAAAGCAATAAAAGAAAATGTATCAAAAGATGATTCTGAAACTATTAAAACTAAATTAGAAGAAGCAGGAGCTTCTGTAGAAGTTAAGTAATTGCATTAACAACAAGCCCGTTGTATAAAACAGCGGGTTTTTTGGCTAATATATATATTATCAGATCTGCTGAGGGGGACTTTGCGTGACAAATCACTATTATATTGAAAAACCGACAGTGGAGCACGATGAGAAATATATTAAATTTTCTTTTAATAAAAGAGAGTTTAAGTTTAAAACAGATTCAGGAGTATTTTCTAAGAATAAAATAGATTTTTGGAACATCATTATTAATAGAATCATTTAACTTTCATAATAACACAAAGATATTAGATATTGGATGTGGGTATGGTCCGATAGGTATTACTTTAGCATCACTTTTATCTTGTGGGGAAGTTATTTTAGCTGATATAAATGAAAGAGCTATAAATTTAGTTAAAGAAAATATTTTATTAAATAAAAAATTAATTAATAGTGATGTAAAAATTTCAGTGATGCAAAGTGATGGTTTTACTAATATTAAAGAAAATAATTTTGATTATATTTTATTAAATCCTCCAATAAGGGCTGGAAAAACAGTAATATATGATTTATATGTAGGTGCATATCGTTATTTAAAAGATAATGGTGAATTATGGGTTGTTATTCAAAAAAAACAAGGGGCACCTTCTTCTATTAAAAAACTAGAGACAATCTATAACAGTGTGGATGTAGTAAAACGAAATAAAGGTTATTATATAATAAGAAATGTTAAACAATTAAATACTTGACTATAAATTGTGCATGTGATATTGTTAAAAGATGCTAAAATGGTAATAATGGGTTAATATGCCTTTTTATTAGAAATTTTATAAAGGAACGAGGTAGGTTTAAAGAATTTAACAGTATATATATTTATAAAAAATGAGGTTTTTAAACCCATTTTTCTTTTTGTATTTAATTACTCTGTTCTTAAGGGGTGAAAAATTTGTCAGGACATCTTGTACAGTTAGGAAAAAGGCAACGAAGAAGTTATGCAAGAATTAAAGAGGTACTTGACGTACCTAACCTTATTGAAATTCAAATCAAGTCTTATCAGTGGTTTTTAAATGATGGATTGAGAGAAATGTTTAAAGATATTTCACCAATTCAAGATTTCACTGGGAATTTGATCTTGGAGTTTTTTGACTATAGCTTAGGAGAATCAAAGTATTCTATTGATGACTCCAAAGAACGTGATGTGACTTATTCTGCTCCACTAAGAGCGAAGGTTCGTTTAATTAATAAAGAGACTGGTGAAGTTAAAGAACAAGAGGTCTTTATGGGAGACTTTCCATTAATGACTGATACCGGGACTTTTATTATTAATGGCGCAGAGAGGGTTATTGTAAGTCAACTTGTACGTTCTCCAAGTGTTTATTTTAGTACTAAAATTGACAAAAATGGCAAGAAGACATTTACTTCCACTGTTATACCTAACAGAGGAGCATGGTTAGAATTAGAAACTGACGTAAAAGATATTATTTATGTTAGAATTGATCGTACTAGGAAGCTACCTGTGACGGTTCTTTTAAGGGCTTTGGGATTTAGCACTGATGATGAAATTATCGAATTATTAGGTGATAATGAGTACATAAGGAATACACTTGATAAAGATAATACAGATTCAACAGAAAAAGCTCTGCTAGAAATTTATGAACGTCTGCGTCCAGGAGAACCTCCAACTGTTGATAATGCAAAAAGTTTATTGGAATCAAGATTTTTTGATCCGAAAAGATACGATTTAGCTGATGTAGGACGTTACAAAATTAATAAAAAGCTTCACATAAAAAATAGATTATTCAATCAAAAGATAGCTGAAAATCTAATAAATCCTCATACTGGAGAAATAATTGCTGAAGCGGGGCAGGTAATTGATCGTAGGTTACTAAATAAGTTAATTCCTTTTTTAGATAATGGTGTTAATTTTGTTAACTATGAGCCTGTTGGTGGTGTTTTAGAAGAAGCTATTCCACTCCAATCTATTAAAGTATTTTCACCGGTAGAGGAGAATCAGATAATTAAGATTATTTCTAATCAAAATATTGATAAGGATATTAAGAATATAACTCCTTCTGATATTATATCCTCTATTGATTATTTTATTAATTTATTGTATGGAGTAGGTAATACTGATGATATCGATCATTTAGGTAATCGTCGTTTACGTTCGGTTGGTGAGTTATTACAGAATCAGTTTAGGATTGGTCTATCTCGAATGGAGAGAGTTGTTCGTGAAAGGATGTCTATTCAAGATGTGAATATGATTACACCGCAAGCTTTAATTAATATTAGACCTGTTATAGCTTCGATTAAGGAATTCTTTGGGAGCAGTCAATTATCTCAATTTATGGATCAAACAAATCCATTATCTGAATTAACTCACAAAAGACGTCTAAGTGCTTTAGGTCCAGGAGGGCTGACTAGAGAAAGAGCAGGCTTCGAGGTTCGTGATGTGCATCATTCTCATTATGGTAGAATGTGTCCAATCGAAACGCCAGAAGGTCCAAATATTGGTTTGATAAATTCTTTATCTAGTTTTGCAAGGGTTAACGAATATGGATTTATAGAAACACCATATAGAAAAGTAGATCCAGATACTAACCTAATTACAAGTGAGATAGTTTATTTAACGGCTGATGAGGAGGATAACTATGTTATCGCCCAAGCGAATGTTAAATTTGATATTGATGGAAACTTTTTAGAAGAAGAAGTAGTTTCAAGATATAAAGATGAAAATATTGTAATAGCAAAAGAAAAAGTTGATTTTATTGATGTTTCTCCAAAACAGGTTGTTTCAGTTGCAACAGCAATGATTCCATTTTTGGAAAACGACGATTCAAACCGTGCTTTAATGGGGTCTAATATGCAACGACAAGCAGTTCCACTTTTAATTCCACAGGCGCCATATATTGGGACAGGAATGGAATACAAAACTGCTAAAGATTCTGGCGTTTGTATAGTTTCAAAGCATGAAGGTATTGTAGAAAGAGTTGATGCTAAAGAGATAACTATACGAATACAAAAAGAAATAGATGGAAACATGGTAAGTGGTGATTTATTCAAATATAAACTTCACAAGTTTGTTCGCTCTAATCAAGGAACTTGTATTAATCAAAGACCTTTGGTTAAGAAAGGCGACAAAGTAAAGATTGGGGAAACAATTGCGGATGGTCCTTCCACGGAAATGGGCGAGCTGGCTCTTGGAAGAAATGTAGTGGTAGCATTTATGACTTGGGAAGGATATAACTATGAAGATGCTATTCTAATAAGTGAAAAGTTAGTAAAAGAGGATGTCTATACCTCTATTCATATAGAGGAATATGAATCTGAGGCTCGTGATACAAAGCTAGGACCAGAAGAAATAACAAGAGATATACCTAATGTAGGTGAAGAAGCATTAAAAAATCTAGATGAGCGTGGAATAATTCGAATTGGAGCTGAGATTCGTCCCGGAGATATATTAGTTGGGAAGGTAACTCCAAAGGGAGTTACTGAATTAACGGCGGAAGAGCGTTTATTACATGCAATATTTGGTGAGAAAGCTCGTGAAGTTCGGGATACATCGTTAAGAGCACCACATGGACAGGATGGAATAATAGTAGATGTCAAGGTATTTACAAGGGAAAATGGTGATGAACTTCCCCCTGGTGTTAATTTTTTAGTACGTGTGTATATTGCTCAGAAACGTAAGATATCTCAAGGGGATAAAATGGCTGGGCGTCATGGTAACAAGGGTGTAATAGCAAGAATATTACCGGAAGAGGATATGCCTTTCTTACCAGATGGCACCCCTGTTGAAATTGTATTAAATCCATTAGGTGTTCCATCAAGGATGAATATAGGACAAGTATTAGAGGTTCATCTTGGATGGGCAGCGAAAACATTAGGTGTTTATATTGCAACACCTGTATTTGATGGAGCCAGAGAGAACGATGTTTTTGATGCCTTAGAAGAAGCTGGTTATTCCAGAGATGGTAAAACAATTCTTTACGATGGACGAAGTGGAGAACAGTTTGAAAGAAGAGTTACTATTGGTGTTATGTATATGATAAAACTGCTACATATGGTAGATGATAAAATACATGCACGTTCAACAGGACCTTATTCGTTAGTTACGCAACAGCCACTGGGTGGTAAGGCACAATTTGGTGGTCAAAGATTCGGTGAAATGGAAGTTTGGGCATTAGAAGCTTATGGTGCTGCTTACACTTTACAGGAAATATTGACAGTTAAATCTGACGATGTTGTTGGACGTGTTAAAACCTACGAATCTATTGTTAAAGGTGAAAATGTGCCTGAGCCAGGTGTACCGGAGTCATTTAAGGTACTTATTAAGGAACTTCAAAGTTTAGGATTGGACGTAAAAATCCTTTCAGGAGATGAACAAGAAATAGAAATTAAGGAATTAGATAACGAAGAAGACACTGATAGTGAAAAACTAACTCTAAATCTTGAAGGCGAAGAAGATTAATAAAAATACGCTTATAACTAAGGGAGGTGTGCCCTTTGATAGATGTAAATAATTTTGAAGCTATGAAAATTGGATTGGCATCTTCAGAAAAAATTCGGTCATGGTCATTTGGAGAAGTCAAAAAACCAGAGACAATAAACTATCGTACTTTAAAACCAGAAAAAGAAGGGTTATTTTGCGAAAAGATTTTTGGACCAACAAAAGATTGGGAATGTCATTGCGGTAAATATAAGCGTGTAAGATATAAGGGCGTTGTTTGTGACCGTTGTGGCGTTGAAGTTACAAGATCAAAAGTTCGTCGTGAAAGAATGGCGCATATTGAGTTGGCAGCTCCGGTTTCACATATTTGGTATTTTAAAGGAATACCTAGTAGAATGGGATTAATTTTAGACATGTCTCCACGATCATTAGAAGAAGTAATATATTTTGCCTCTTATGTAGTTAGTGATCCAGGTGAAACACCTTTAGAGAAGAAACAATTACTTTCTGAGAAAGAGTTTAGAACTTATCGTGAAAAATATGGCAACAATTTTTCTGCAGGTATGGGTGCAGAAACAATTAAAAAACTTTTAGAAGACATTGATCTGGAAAAGGAAGTTAAAACTTTAAAAGAAGAATTAACAGCTGCTCAAGGTCAAAAACGTAATAGAATAATCAAACGTTTAGAAATATTAGAAGCATTTAGATATTCTGGCAATGATCCTTCTTGGATGATATTAGATGTATTGCCAGTTATACCTCCGGAAATTCGGCCTATGGTTCAACTTGATGGAGGTAGGTTTGCAACTTCTGATTTAAATGATCTTTATAGGAGGGTAATTAATAGGAATAATCGTCTTAAAAGATTATTAGATTTGGGAGCACCTGATATTATTGTTCAGAATGAAAAAAGAATGTTACAAGAAGCTGTTGATGCCTTAATAGATAATGGACGAAGAGGTAGACCAGTTACTGGGCCTGGTAATCGACCGTTAAAATCTCTAAGTCATATGTTAAAAGGTAAACAAGGACGTTTTCGTCAAAACTTATTAGGGAAGCGGGTAGATTATTCTGGTCGTTCCGTTATTGTTGTTGGTCCTAATTTAAAGATGTATCAATGTGGACTTCCAAAAGAAATGGCGTTGGAATTGTTTAAGCCGTTTGTTATGAAAGAATTAGTTAATAAAGAGATAGCACACAATATTAAAAGTGCAAAAAGAAAGGTTGAAAGAGTAAGCCCAGAGGTCTGGGATGTACTAGAAGATGTTATTAAAGAACATCCTGTATTATTAAACAGAGCCCCTACACTACATAGGTTAGGAATTCAAGCTTTTGAGCCTATATTAGTAGAAGGGCGAGCAATAAGACTACATCCATTGGTTTGTACAGCGTACAATGCGGATTTTGATGGAGACCAAATGGCAGTTCACGTTCCTTTATCAGCTGAAGCACAAGCTGAAGCAAGGCTATTAATGCTTGCAGCACATAATATTTTGAATCCAAAGGATGGAAAGCCAGTTGTCACACCTTCTCAGGATATGGTTTTAGGTTGTTACTATTTAACAATTGAAAAGCTGGGAGATAAAGGAGAAGGCATGATGTTTTCTACTCCTGAAGAAGCCATCTCGGCTTATCAGAACGGACATGTATCATTGCATGCAAAAGTTGCAATTCCTACTAAAGTATTAAAGAAGACAGTATTTACTAAGCAACAACAAAATGCATTAATAGCAACGACTGTCGGGAAAATTATATTTAATGAAATCTTCCCAGCTGATTTTCCATATATAAGTGAGCCAACAAAAGAGAATTTAATAAATGGAACACCGGAAGATTACTTTATATATAAAAAAGGTGAAAATATTAAAGAGTTTATAGTTTCCACTCCAAATCATGGTGCGGTTACAAAAGGATATTTAGGTACAATTATTTCTGAAACATTTAGGAAATATCATACTACTGAAACGGCAATAATATTAGATAAAGTTAAAGCACTAGGTTTTATTTATTCAACAAAAGCTGGTATAACAATTGCAGTTTCAGATGTTATTATACCAAAAGAGAAATATGAAATACTTAGCGATGCAGAAGATAAAGTTCAGGGTGTAATAAAACAGTATCGTAGAGGCCTAATTACTGATGACGAAAGATATGATCGTGTTATTACAATATGGAGTAAAGCAAAAGATGATATTACTGATGTACTAATGAATTCTTTAGACAAATTCAACTCAATATATATGATGGCTAACTCAGGAGCTCGTGGTAATGTATCTCAGATCACGCAATTAGCTGGAATGCGAGGACTTATGGCAGCACCGTCAGGAAGAATTATTGAACTGCCTATTAAATCTAATTTCAGAGAAGGATTAAGTGTACTTGAATATTTTATATCAACTCATGGTGCTCGTAAGGGGTTGGCAGATACAGCATTACGTACTGCGGATTCTGGGTATTTAACCAGAAGATTAGTAGATGTGGCTCAAGATGTTATTGTTCGCGAGGATGATTGTAATACCGACAAGGGATTGAATGTAAATACAATTACTGACGGTAGTGAAGTAATAGAAAAGTTATATGACCGAATTGTAGGAAGATTTTCCTTTGAAACCATTAAACATCCTGATACTGGTGAAGTAATTGTAAATCGAAACGAATTAATTAATGAAGATATTGCTGGAAAAATTATTGATGCCAATATTAAAAAGGTTAACATACGTTCGGTATTAAGCTGTCGTACACTTCGTGGAGTATGTAAAAAGTGTTATGGACGTAATCTTGCTACAGGTTCCGATGTTGAAATAGGTGAAGCTGTAGGAACAATCGCGGCCCAGTCTATTGGAGAACCGGGTACACAATTAACGATGAGAACATTCCATACAGGTGGAGTTGCTGGTGATGATATTACCCAAGGTTTACCAAGAATACAAGAATTATTTGAAGCAAGAAATCCAAAAGGGCAAGCAGTAATAGCTGAATTTGATGGAGTGGTATCGGAAATTAGGGATACTAAAGATCGAAGAGAAGTTGAAGTAAATAATGAAGTAGAAGACAAAGTATATTCAATACCATTTGGATCAAGAATTAAAGTTGCTGTTGATCAACAATTAAATGCAGGCGATGAACTTACAGAAGGCTCTATAGATCCAAAAGAACTTCTTAAGGTAAAAGGGATTTCAGGAGTTCAAAATTATATACTTCAAGAAGTACAAAGAGTATATAGACTTCAAGGTGTTGAAATTAATGACAAGCATATTGAAATAATGATTCGTCAAATGCTTCGTAAGGTAAGAGTTGTTGAAAGCGGAGAAACAGATTTGTTGCCTGGTTCAATGGTTGATATATACACATATGAAAAGGCGAATAAAAATGCATTTATGAATGGTAAAGAACCAGCTATAGTTAAACCCGTGCTACTAGGTATTACAAAAGCTTCATTGGAAACAGATTCATTCCTATCAGCAGCATCTTTCCAAGAAACTACGAGAGTGTTAACTGAAGCTGCTATTAAAGGCAAAGTCGACAGATTACTAGGATTAAAGGAAAATGTAATAATTGGTAAATTGATTCCAGCTGGAACGGGGCTAGCAAGATATAGAAATATAAGCATTATAGAACAGAAAGATATTAATAGTGAGTCTTTTGAGAAAATAGAGGAATCAATTGAAGTTGATTAAATTATTTATTGACACACATAATAAATAGTGTTAGTCTATAAAAGTGTGCGCGTAATTCCTGTGCTTTGGAGGATAAAAAAGATGTCTTATGAAAAAGTTAAACAGGCCAAACGCTTATCAATTGGTATAAAACAAACATTAAAGGCTATTGAACAAGATCAAGTTTTAGAGGTTATAGTAGCAAAGGACGCTGATCAACGACTAATTTCAAAAGTTGTTAAATATGGGAAAGAAAAAGGTATAAACTTATCTTATGTTGATTCAATGAAGAAGTTAGGAAAGAATTGCGGTATAGAAGTTGGTGCAGCCACTGTAGCTATATTAAAGAATTAATAATTGCAAGACAAATAACTAGGTTATCTAATAACTGAGTTATTGTCATGCAATTTATTTTCAAACATTATGGACCGCCTGGAACTGTGGGCTTAAATGTGTGGAAGGAGGTGGCTAATATGCCAACTATTAATCAATTAGTTCGTAAAGGAAGAAAGAGTAAAGTAGTAAAATCCACAGCACCTGCATTACAAAAAGGATATAACAGTTTTCAAAAGGAACAAACAGATTTAAGTTCACCTCAAAAGCGTGGTGTTTGTACTCGTGTAGGAACGATGACTCCAAAAAAACCGAACTCAGCTTTACGTAAATATGCGCGTGTACGTTTAACAAATGGAATTGAAGTAACAGCTTATATTCCTGGTATTGGGCATAATCTACAAGAACATAGTGTAGTTTTAGTTCGAGGAGGACGTGTTAAAGACTTACCAGGAGTTCGATATCATATTGTGCGTGGTGCTTTAGATACAGCAGGGGTACAAAATCGAATGCAAGCTCGTTCTAAATACGGAACAAAGCGTCCTAAAGCGAAAAAATAATTAAATTTATTCTTATTATTAACAAAGGAGGGAAAAATATGCCACGTAAAGGACCGGTAACTCGAAGAGATGTATTACCCGATCCAATCTATAATAGTAAATTAGTTACTCGCTTAATTAATCGAATGATGGTTGATGGTAAAAAAAGTGTATCTCAACAAATTTTATATAGTGCCTTTAATATAGTAAATGATCGTACTGGAAAAGATTCTATGGAAGTATTTGATCAAGCACTAAAAAATATAATGCCAGTACTAGAAGTAAAGGCGCGTCGTGTAGGTGGGGCGAACTATCAAGTTCCTATTGAAGTTAAACCTGAAAGAAGGACAACATTAGGTTTACGTTGGTTAGTGAATTATTCTCGTCTTCGTGGGGAGAAAACAATGGAAGAACGTCTAGCAGGAGAAATAATAGATGCTGCAAATAATACTGGAGCATCTGTTAAGAAAAGAGAAGACACACACAAAATGGCGGAAGCAAACAAAGCATTTGCTCATTATCGCTGGTAATAATCACATATACTTGAAAGTTAGAAGGGAGAAATATATATGGCAAGAGAGTTCTCCTTACAAAATACACGTAATATAGGTATAATGGCACATATTGATGCCGGTAAAACAACAACAACTGAACGCATTCTTTATTATACTGGCCGAACACATAAGCTTGGCGAAGTACATGAAGGTGCAGCGACTATGGACTGGATGGAGCAGGAGCAGGAAAGAGGTATTACAATTACTTCAGCAGCTACAACTGCCCAATGGAAAGGATATCGTGTAAATATTATCGATACTCCTGGACACGTAGATTTTACAGTAGAAGTTGAGCGTTCGTTACGTGTATTGGATGGAGCAGTCACAGTATTAGATGCAAAAAGTGGTGTAGAGCCACAAACAGAAACTGTTTGGAGGCAAGCCACAACATATAAGGTACCACGTATTATTTATGTAAATAAAATGGATACGATAGGTGCAGATTTTCTAAACTCGGTAAAAACAATTGAAGATAGGTTAAAGGCAAACCCTATACCGATTCAGCTCCCGATTGGGGCAGAAGATAAATTCGAAGGAATTATTGATCTTATAAAAATGGAGGCGTTTTACTATATAGACGATCTAGGAACGGGTACAGAAGCTAGGGATATTCCTGAAGAGTATAAAGAATTAGCAGACAAGTGGAGAGCTAATTTAGTAGAATCTGTTTCCGAAATAGATGAAGACTTAATGATGAAATATTTAGAGGGAGAAGAAATAACTAACGACGAGATTATGAAAGCTCTTCGAAATGGAACACTAGCAGTTGAAATCTTCCCTGTATTATGTGGCTCATCATACAAGAATAAAGGTGTTCAATTAATGTTAGATGCAGTAATTGAATATTTACCTAGTCCAATAGATGTTCCAGCAATAAAAGGGAAAACTGAAGATGGAAGCGAAGAGGTTAGATCTTCTGATGACAGTGCACCATTTTCAGCACTAGCTTTTAAGATAATGACAGATCCATATGTAGGTAAGCTAACATTTTTCCGGGTGTATTCTGGCACATTACAATCAGGTTCTTATATCTTAAATTCAACAAAAAACAAGCGTGAAAGAATAGGACGTATTTTGCAGATGCACGCAAATCATAGAGAAGAGATAAGTGTAGTATATTCTGGAGATATTGCTGCGGGTGTAGGGTTAAAAGATACATCTACAGGTGATACATTATGTGATGATAAAGAAGTAATAATTTTAGAATCTATGGAATTCCCAGAGCCAGTTATTCGTTTATCAGTTGAGCCTAAATCAAAAGCTGATCAAGATAAAATGGGTATAGCGTTAGCGAAGCTAGCAGAAGAAGATCCTACATTTAAAACAAATACTGACGAAGAAACAGGTCAAACTATTATTGCAGGTATGGGTGAATTGCATTTAGATATAATTGTAGATCGTCTTAAACGCGAATTTAAAGTTGAAGCGAACGTTGGTGCTCCACAAGTTGCGTATAAAGAGACAATTCGTACAAAAGCACAAGTTGAGGGTAAGTTTGTCCGACAGTCAGGTGGGCGTGGACAATATGGTCATGTATGGATTGAATTTGAACCACTTGAGCAAGGTGAAGGCTTTGTTTTTGAAAATAAAATTGTTGGTGGAGTAGTTCCTAGAGAATATATTCCAGCTGTTCAAGCCGGTATTGAAGAATCTGCTCAAAATGGAATTCTGTCAGGGTATCCACTAATTGATTTTAAAGCGAAAATATATGATGGCTCATATCATGATGTAGACTCCTCGGAAATGGCATTTAAAATTGCAGGATCAATGGCATTAAAGGCTGCTAAGTCTAAATGTAGTCCAGTACTATTAGAACCTGTAATGAAAGTAGAAGTTACTGTTCCAGAGGAATATATGGGCGACGTAATGGGTGATCTTAACTCACGTAGAGGTAGAATAGAAGGAATGGATTCCAATTCAGGCGCACAAAGCATACGTGCATTTGTACCTTTAGCCGAGATGTTTGGTTATGCTACTTCACTTCGTTCTCGTACTCAAGGACGTGGTAACTATTCAATGCATTTTGCTCATTACGAAGAGGTTCCAAAAAATATTGCTGAAGGAATTGTTGAAAAACAGCAAGGATAATAATTTTTTTTATTGAATTATTTAATTAAAGAATTTTCACTACATAATTGTAGGGAAATCTAAAAAAATATTAATAAAGACAAGTATTCTAAGGAGGAAAAAATAAAATGGCTAAAAAGAAATTCGAACGCACAAAAACACATGTCAATATCGGAACAATTGGACACGTTGACCATGGTAAAACTACTTTAACAGCTGCAATCACTACTGTATTAGCAATAGCAGGAGGAGCTGAAGCAACTGGATATGACCAAATAGATAAAGCTCCTGAAGAGCGTGAACGTGGTATTACAATTTCAACAGCACACGTTGAGTATGAAACTGCAACACGTCATTATGCTCATGTAGATTGCCCAGGACATGCTGACTATGTTAAGAATATGATAACTGGTGCTGCTCAGATGGATGGAGCTATTCTTGTGGTTTCTGCCGCAGATGGTCCAATGCCTCAAACTCGTGAACATATTCTTTTATCACGTCAAGTAGGAGTTCCTTACATTGTAGTATTTATGAATAAAGTTGATATGGTAGATGATGAAGAATTAATAGAATTAGTTGAAATGGAAATTCGTGATTTATTAACTGAATATGAATTCCCAGGTGATGATATTCCAGTAATTAAAGGATCAGCGCTTAAAGCATTAGAAAATCCAGATAGTGAGTGGGCTCAAGGAATTGTAGATTTGATGAGTGCAGTTGACGAGTACATTCCTGATCCAGTTCGTGATGTAGACAAACCATTCTTAATGTCAATAGAGGATGTGTTTACTATTACAGGACGTGGTACTGTTGCTACAGGACGTGTAGATCGTGGAATAGTTAAAGTTGGAGATGAAGTGGAAATAGTAGGTCTTAGTGAAGAGATGAAGAAAACAGTTGTTACTGGAGTAGAAATGTTCCGTAAATTATTAGATCAAGCTCAAGCTGGTGATAATATTGGAGCACTACTTCGTGGAGTTGAGCGAAAGGATATTGAACGTGGTCAAGTATTAGCAAAGACTGGTTCAGTAAAACCTCATACTAAATTTAAAGCGGAAATCTATGTTCTAACAAAAGAAGAAGGTGGACGTCACACTCCATTTTTTAACGGATATCGTCCACAATTCTATTTCCGTACTACAGATGTTACTGGAGTTATTGATTTACCAGAAGGTACAGAAATGGTAATGCCAGGAGATAGAATCACTATAGATGTAAATTTGATTTCACCTATAGCAATTGAAGATGGAACACGCTTTGCAATTCGTGAAGGCGGACGTACTGTTGGAGCAGGAGTAGTAGCTTCTATTAACTAATAATTATAACTAATATATTGAGAAGAGATTGTTAACTAATAGTTAACAATCTCTTTTTGTAATTTTTCAAACAAACAAGTTCTAAAAAAAAACTTGCATTAAATAAAAGTTTTTTATATAATATCTAATGTTGGTCTATAAGACTTTGCGATGATGTGGAAGGTTGCTGACACACCCGGGTCCTTTGCCATGGGAAAGGGAAGTCAGGGAATTTTCACTGAGAATGTCTATTAAAAAATGGGCGATAAGGAGGGAAAGTAATGGCAAAACAAAAAATTCGTATTCGTTTGAAAGCTTATGATCATAGAATTTTGGATCAATCTGCTGAAAAAATAGTTGACACAGCAAAGCGTTCTGGTGCTTCGGTTTCTGGACCAATACCATTGCCGACGGAGAAGTCTGTATATACTATATTACGCGCGGTTCATAAATATAAAGATTCGCGTGAGCAATTTGAAATGCGCACACACAAACGTTTAATTGATATCTTAAATCCAACACCTCAGACAGTTGATTCTCTAATGAGATTAGACTTACCATCTGGTGTGGATATTGAAATCAAATTATAATTATTTATTTTACTAACATATAGGAGGTGGCCAATATGACTAAAGGAATCTTAGGAAAAAAACTAGGGATGACCCAGATTTTTACGAAAAATGGGAACGCAGTACCTGTTACAATAGTTCAAGCGGGACCGTGTGTCGTTCTTCAAAAAAAGAATTCTGAGAATGATGGGTATGAATCAATTCAATTAGGCTTTGAAGATCAAAAAGCTTTTAGGGCAACTAAACCTGCGCTTGGACATATTAAAAAAGCTGATACAGCTCCTAAGCGCTTCGTTAAAGAAATTCGTGGAATGTCCATGAATTACGAAGTTGGTCAACAACTAAAAGCTGATATATTTACTGAAGGTGAATTTGTTGATGTAGTTGGTATTACCAAAGGTAAAGGGTTTGCAGGTTCAATAAAAAGACATAATCAATCACGTGGACCAATGGCTCATGGATCGCGTTATCATAGAAGACCTGGATCAATGGGACCTGTAGCTCCTAATAGAGTTATGAAAGGTAAACCATTACCAGGAAGAATGGGATCTGAAAGAGTAATTATTCAGAATTTAGAAGTTGTAAAAGTAGATGGAGAAAGAGATCTATTATTGATTAAAGGCTCTGTGCCAGGTGTAAAAAATGGTTTTGTTATTGTTAAAGAATCAGTTAAAAAAACGAATAAATAAGTTGCTTAGAGAAAGGAGGATTCGCTATGCCTAAAGTAGCTCTATATGACATAAGTGGAACTCAAGTTGGTCAAATCGATTTAGTAGATTCGATATTTGGAATAAAACCAAATGAGTCAGTACTTCATGATGCAGTGGTTATGCAACAGGCTTCCTTACGTCAAGGAACACATAAAGTGAAAGGACGTTCTGAAGTTAGAGGAGGAGGAAGAAAGCCATGGCGTCAAAAAGGTACCGGTCGTGCGCGCCAAGGAAGTATTCGTTCGCCACAATGGGTTGGTGGTGGTACAGTTTTTGGACCAACTCCAAGGAGTTATGCCTATAAACTACCAAAAAAAGTTCGCCGTTTAGCAGTTAAGTCAGCGTTGTCAAGCAAAGTTTTAGAAAATGAAATTATTGTACTAAATGAATTAGTTTTAGATGCGCCAAAAACAAAAGAAATGGCTAATATATTAAACAAGTTTAAAATAGATAGCAAAGTATTAATTGTAGATAAGGATTATAATGATGCTGTAGCGTTATCATCTCGAAATATTCAGGGAGTTAAATTTGTTACAGCTGAAGGAATTAATGTTCTTGATATTTTATACCATGATAAATTAATCCTGACTAAAGAGGCAGTGGCGAAGATAGAGGAGGTGCTAGTGTAATGAAAAATCCTCGCGATATCATTAAGCGCCCAGTAATCACTGAAAAGACAAGTGATTTTATGGCCGAAAACAAATATGTTTTTGAAGTAGATAAAAGATCAAATAAAACGGAAATAAAACTAGCTATTGAGAACATTTTTGATGTACAAGTAAAAAAAGTTAATGTGATTAAAATGCCAGCAAAGCCAAAAAGTTATGGTCGATATAATGGATATAGATCAGCTTGGAAAAAAGCAATTGTTACATTAACTGAAGATAGTAAGACAATTGAATTCTTTGAAGCATAAGCTTAAGGAAATAGCAAAGGAGGGAAAAATCAATGGGGATTAAAAAGTACAAACCAACCTCTGCTGGTAGGCGCGGAATGACAGCTTTTACCTTTGAAGAGATAACTACTGATAAGCCAGAAAAATCATTATTAGCACCTTTAAAAAGAAAAGCTGGAAGAAATAATCAAGGTAAATTGACTGTTCGTCATCATGGTGGAGGGCATAAGCGACAATATCGTATTATTGACTTTAAGCGAAACAAAGATGGAATACCAGGTCGTGTTGCTACAATAGAATATGATCCAAATCGTTCAGCAAATATAGCTTTAATTAACTATGTTGATGGTGAGAAGAGGTATATTCTTGCTCCTAATGGATTAAAAGTAGGTAATATGATTGAATCAGGTCCAAAGGCTGACATTGTTGTAGGAAATGCATTACCTTTAGAAAACATTCCTGTTGGTACAATAGTTCATAACATAGAGATGAAGGCTGGTAAAGGTGGGCAGTTAGTTCGTGCTGCTGGAACTGAGGCTCAATTACTTGGTAAGGACAAGGATTATGTTACTATTAGATTAAGTTCTGGTGAAGTTAGAATGATTCGTAAAGAATGCAGAGCTACAATAGGGCAAGTTGGTAACTTAGATTTCGAAAATATAAAGATAGGTAAAGCTGGTCGTTCACGTTGGCTTGGCAAAAGACCAACAGTACGAGGTGTTGTAATGAATCCTAATGACCATCCACATGGTGGTGGTGAAGGTAAAGCTCCTATAGGCCGTAAATCGCCTGTTACTCCTTGGGGTAAACCGACTTTAGGATATAAAACTCGTAAAAAGAACAAAGCATCTAACAAGTATATTATTCGTGGTCGTAAGAAGTAATTTAAAATATTGTAAGTTAGATGGATAATAAATGAAAAAAAATAAGTAATTAGCCATCTTGAAGGGAGGTATTTGCATGGGACGTAGTTTAAAAAAGGGACCATTTGCTGATAGTCATTTGTCAAAAAAAGTAGAAACTTTAAATGAAAAAAATGAAAAAAAGGTAATTAAAACCTGGTCTCGTCGTTCTACGATTTTCCCTCAATATATAGGACATACTATTGCAGTACATGATGGACGTAAGCATGTACCAGTTTATATTACAGAAGATATGGTAGGGCATAAGTTAGGCGAATTTGCTCCTACTCGTACGTATAAAGGACATACAGATGATGATAAGAAAACTAAGCGTTAATCGAATTGAGAGGAGGTACAGTTAATGCAAGCTAAAGCCGTAGCTAGATATGTGCGTATTGCTCCTCGTAAAGCGAGTCTTGTACTAGACCTAATTCGGGGCAAAAATACTGGAGAAGCGCTTGCGATTTTGCGTTATACGCCTAAGGCCGCTTCCCCGATAATTGAAAAAGTATTAAATTCTGCAATTGCAAATGCAGAACATAATTACAAAATGAAAACAGATAATTTAGTAGTTAGTGAAGCTTATGCTAACCAAGGGTCAACTATGAAACGTTTTCGTCCTAGAGCGATGGGACGTGCTAGCAGAATTAATAAGCGCACTAGTCATATTACTATCGTACTATCTGAGAAAAAGGAGGGATAGAACTTGGGACAAAAGGTTAACCCTGTTGGACTTCGGGTAGGAATTATTCGTGACTGGGAGTCTAAATGGTATGCAGATAAAAATTATGCAGAACTATTACATGAAGATTTGAAAATCCGTGATATACTAAAAAAACGCTTAGCTGACTCTGCGATTTCAAACATTGAAATAGAAAGAGCAGTTAATCGTATTAATGTTACTATTCATACAGCTAAACCTGGTATGGTTATTGGTAAAGGTGGAACTGAAGTTGAAAATCTACGTCAATTATTGACTAATTTTACAAATAAAAAAGTACACATTAATATTTCTGAAATTAAAGTTCCTGAATTAAATGCTCAGTTAGTTGCGGAAAATATTGCGCAGCAACTAGAAAGAAGAATTTCTTTTCGACGTGCAATGAAACAATCTATACAACGTACAATGCGTGCGGGTGCAAAAGGAATTAAGACACTAGTAAGTGGTCGTTTAGGTGGAGCTGAGATTGCTCGTAGTGAAGGATATAGTGAAGGAACGGTACCATTGCATACACTTCGTGCAGATATTGATTATGGTACTGCTGAAGCACACACAACATATGGTCGTTTAGGAGTTAAAGTGTGGATATATCGTGGAGAAGTTCTTCCTGTAGCGAAGAACAAAGAAGCTAAGGAAGGAGGCAGATAATTATGTTGATGCCAAAACGTGTTAAACACCGTAAAGAGCACCGTGGTAAAATGCGAGGTAGGGCAAAAGGTGGTACAGAAGTAATGTTTGGTGAATATGGGATGCAAGCTTTAGAACCTGCTTGGATAACAAACAGACAAATAGAAGCAGCTCGTATTTCTATGACACGTTACATTAAACGTGGCGGAAAGGTATGGATAAAAATATTTCCTTCAAAGCCTGTCACTCAAAAACCATTAGAGGTTCGTATGGGAAGCGGTAAAGGCTCACCTGAAAAGTGGGTAGCGGTTGTTAAACCTGGTAAAGTTATGTTTGAGTTAGCTGGTGTTCCAGAAGAGGTAGCACGTGAAGCTATGCGTCTGGCATCCAATAAGCTGCCAATTAAGACTAAGTTTGTAAAGCGTGAAGAAGTGGGTGGTGACGCAAATGAAAGCTAATGAATTAAGAAACATGACCACTGCTGAAATTGAACAAAAAATAAATTCTTCTAAAGACGAATTATTTAACCTCCGTTTTCAATTAGCTACGGGTCAATTAGAAAATACTTCTCGTATTTCTGAAGTGAAAAAGGGAATTGCTCGTGCCAAGACCGTATTGCGTGAAAGAGAATTGGGAATTAAGAAATAAGTCCTGAAAGGAGGTTAAACAATGTCTGAACGTAATCAACGCAAAGTAAAAATGGGGAAAGTTGTAAGTGACAAGATGGATAAGACTATTGTTGTGGCAGTTGAAACTTACAAAAAACATTCTTTATATGGTAAGAGAATGAGGTATACAAAAAAATTTAAGGCTCATGATGAAAATAATCAAGCTAAAACTGGCGATATCGTAAAAATTATGGAGACTAGACCACTTTCTAAAGATAAACGCTGGCGCTTAATTGAGGTTGTTGAAGAGGCTATCACTATATAATAGATAATTAAAGATTTGCGTTTTGAAAGGAGGGACTTTTTATGATTCAACCACAAACAATGCTAAATGTAGCTGATAACTCGGGAGCAAAAAAGTTAATGGCTATTAAGGTTTTAGGTGGATCAATGCGTAAGTATGGTAATATTGGAGATATAATTGTATGTTCAGTAAAAGAAGCAACACCTGGCGGCGTTGTTAAAAAAGGTGATGTAGTTAGAGCAGTAATCGTTCGATCTAAAAAAGGAAGTAGAAGAAATGATGGTTCATATATCAAATTTGATGAAAATGCAGCTGTAATAATAAAAGATGATAAAAGTCCTCGTGGCACTCGTATATTTGGACCAGTTGCTCGTGAGTTACGCGAGAAAGATTTTATGAAAATTATATCTTTAGCTCCTGAAGTAATTTAATCTGTGATTTTAAGGAGGTGTTTTAATGAAATCCTCAAATAAGATTCATGTAAAAAAAGGTGACAATGTTATAGTTATTAGTGGTAAAGATAAAGGTAAAAAAGGTCGAGTTATTCATGCTTATCCAAAGGAAAGTCGTGTTTTAGTTGAAGGAATAAATCTTGTAAAAAGACATACTCGCCCTTCACAAGCTAATCCACAAGGAGGAATAATAAATAAAGAAGCGCCAATTCATTCCTCTAATGTAATGTTAATCGATCCTAAAACTGGAGAACCATCAAGAATAGGGTTTAAAGTTTTAACAAACGGAGAAAAGGTACGAGTTGCTAAAAAGTCTGGCGAAGTAATAGATAAGTAGTCAGGTTGAAAGGAGGGAACGAACTATGACGGCAAGATTGAATGAAAAATATAATAAAGATATAACTCCAGCTTTAACGAAGAAATTTAACTATCAATCAGTTATGCAAGTACCTCGTGTAGAAAAAGTTGTAATCAACATGGGACTTGGTGAAGCTGTACAAAATTCAAAGATATTAGATAGTGCGGTTGCAGATTTAGAGTTGATAACAGGACAAAAACCTGTAATAACTCGTGCAAAAAAATCAATAGCTGGATTCAAACTACGTGAAGGTATGCCTATCGGAGCAAAAGTTACTCTTCGAGGAGAGCGTATGTATTATTTTATTGATAAATTATTTAATATATCTCTTCCACGTGTTCGTGATTTTCGTGGCGTTTCAAACAAATCATTTGATGGTCGCGGAAACTATACTATAGGATTAAAAGAACAATTAGTGTTCCCGGAAATTGATTATGATAAGATTGATAAACTTCGTGGGATGGATATAGTGTTTGTTACGACAGCTAAGACTGACGAAGAAGCTCACGAATTATTAAGTCAATTAGGAATGCCATTTACAAAATAAACAATTTGAGGAGGGAATAGAGTGGCCAAGAAATCAATGGTTGCTAAACAAAAACGAGTTCAAAAGTATAAAGTAAGAGAGTATACTCGCTGCGAACGTTGTGGACGTCCACATTCAGTTCTGCGAAAATTTAAATTGTGTCGAATTTGTTTTAGGGAACTTGCATATAAAGGACAAATTCCTGGAGTTAAGAAGGCTAGTTGGTAGATCCAATCTAGGGAAGGAGGTTACTTACATGGCAATGACAGATCCAATTGCAGATATGTTAACTCGAATTAGAAATGCCAATATAGTTCGTCATGAAATAGTTGAGATTCCAGCATCTAATATTAAAAGGGAAATAGCTGAAATCTTAAAACGTGAAGGTTTCATTCGTGATGCTGAGTATATAGAGGATACAAAACAAGGAATAATCCGTCTGTTTTTGAAATACGGACCGAATAATGAAAGAATAATAACTGGATTAAAAAGAATTAGTAAACCAGGGTTACGAGTTTATGCTAAGAACAATGAAGTGCCAAAAGTACTTGGTGGATTAGGAATTGCAGTTATATCTACATCTCAAGGTGTATTAACTGATAATGAGGCTCGTAATAAGAAAATGGGTGGAGAAGTTCTTGCATACATCTGGTAATATACTCAAATCCGACTGGGGGTGTTATGAATGTCTCGTATAGGAAAAAAAATAATTGAAATTCCAGCAGATGTAGAAGTCAAAATTAAGGGTTCTGTGGTAACTGTAAAAGGACCTAAAGGAACATTAACAAAAACATTTAACGAAGAGATGAAGATCACAAAAAGAAAAGAACAAATTAGTGTAAAACGTCCTTCTGACAATAAAGTGCATCGTGCATTACATGGTACAACTCGTAGTTTAATAAGTAACATGATAGAGGGTGTTACGAATGGGTTCGAGAAAAAACTTGAATTAGTTGGTGTAGGGTATAGAGCAGCAAAGTCAGGAAATAAAGTAACGCTAAGTGTTGGTTATTCTCATCCAGTTGAGTTTATACCTGAGGAAGGTATAGATTTGGATGTTGTTGATACAACTAAAATTATAGTTAAGGGAATAGATAAAGAGCGTGTAGGTGCTACTGCAGCTAATATTAGATCTGTACGTGAGCCAGAACCTTATAAGGGTAAAGGTATTAAATATTCCGATGAAAGAATTCGTCGTAAGGTTGGTAAAACTGGTAAGTAATGCTTTCGCCTAATGAAGGGAGTGAATCCGGTTGATAAATAAAGTAGATAAAAATAAAACTCGTAAGAAAAGACATTTGCGTATAAGAAAAGTCGTTAATGGTACAGTAGAACGTCCTCGTTTAAGTGTATTTCGTTCATCAAAACATATCTATGCACAGTTAATTGATGATAAGAATGGGAATACATTAGTATCGGCATCAACATTAGATGAAGAGCTAGAAGGAAAGTACGTTAATGGTGGTAATGTTGAGGCGGCAAAACTTGTAGGTGAAATTATTGCAAAACGTGCAATAGATAAAGGCTATAAAATAGTAGTTTTTGATAGAAGTGGTTATTTATATCATGGTAGAATTAAGGCACTGGCTGATTCTGCACGTGAGACAGGTCTTCAATTCTAACCAGATAAGTAAGGAGGTAAAGAAATGCAAATTGACCCAAATACTCTTGATTTACAAGAAAAAGTAGTCAACATTAATCGTGTTGCAAAAGTTGTTAAAGGTGGAAGACGTTTTAGCTTCAGTGCATTGGTTGTTGTTGGTGACAAAAACGGATGGGTTGGAGCAGGAATAGGTAAAGCATCAGAAGTACCAGATGCAATACGTAAGGGTATCGAAGATGCAAAAAAACATTTAATTCATGTTCCATTAGTAGGTGCTACAATTCCACATGAGATAAACGGAATTTATGGAGCAGGAAAAGTATTTCTTAAACCAGCTTCTGAAGGTACTGGTGTTATTGCGGGCGGACCAGTTCGTGCGGTACTTGAATTAGCAGGTATAGAAAATATTTTAACTAAATCATTAGGTTCTTCAAATTCAATGAATATGGTAAATGCAACTTTAAATGGTTTAAATCGTCTTAAACGGGCTGAGGAAGTTGCTAAATTGCGTGGGAAAACTATTGAAGAACTGTTAGGATAGGAGGGAATATCATGGCAAAAAAAATTCAAATTACCCTCAAACGTAGTTTAATTGGTCGTCCTGAAACACAAAGAATTGTAGTAAAAACTTTAGGACTCCGTAAAATGAATCAAACAGTTACACATAATGACAATTCAGCTATTCGTGGAATGATTAATAAAGTAAGTCATTTAGTTGAAGTATCTGAATTGAATGAGTAAATACTGAGTTTAGACAGGGGAGGTGTACTTATGAAGTTACATGAACTGAAACCTACGGAAGGTGCACGTCACAAAAGAAAACGTGTTGGGCGAGGAATAGCTACAGGAAATGGAAAAACAGCTGGACGTGGACACAAAGGTCAAAATTCTCGATCTGGTGGCGGAGTGAGATTAGGATTTGAAGGTGGACAAAATCCATTAGCTCGTAGATTACCTAAACGTGGTTTTAATAACCCTACTCGAAAAGAGTATACAATAATCAACTTAGATGTATTAAACAATTTTGAAGAAGGTACAGTAGTTACACCAGAGCTGCTTATTGAAAAAGGGTATGTAAAGCAAGTTAAACACGGAATAAAAGTATTAGGGAACAAAGAAATAAATGTTGGTTTAACCGTGAAGGCTAATAAGTTTTCTGAGACTGCTGTTAAGAAAATAGCTGCTGCTGGCGGCCGAATTGAGGTGATCTAATGTTTTCGACGATCTCCAATATATTTAAAGTTGTTGATTTGAGAAAAAAAATTATTTTTACTATGTTGATGCTTGTAGTTTTTAGAATAGGTAGTTTCATTCCTGTTCCGAATATAGATAGTGGCGCTTTAGCCAATCTAACGGAAAGAGATTTTCTTGGATTGCTTAATACTTTTTCTGGAGGCGCATTACAAAACTTTTCAATTTTTGCTATGGGTATCATGCCATATATTACAGCTTCCATTATAGTTAATTTATTAGCTATGGATGTTATTCCAAAGTTTGCAGAGTGGGCACGTCAAGGAGAAGCTGGGCGCAGAAAGATGTCACAGGTAACTCGATATGGTACGATTATACTTGGATTTATTCAAGGGATAGGTTTCTCAATTAGTTTTAATAGAATGTATCCAGGGTTAGTTATTAATCCTAGTGTTACGACTTATTTGATAATTACAATTACTCTAACTGCAGGTACCGCTTTTTTAATGTGGCTTGGTGAACAAATTACTGAAAAGGGTATAGGTAATGGAATATCTATTATAATATTTGCAGGTATAGTAGCTGGTTTTCCAGACTCATTAAGAGCTATATTTAGTACTGAAATATCAACTGCAGGCGATCAATTATTTATGAATATTGTAAAAATAGTTATTATTGCAGTTGTAGTAATACTAATCGTAGCTGGTGTTATATTTATTACTCAAGGGATAAGAAAAATACCAGTAAATTATGCAAAACGAGTAGTAGGAAGAAAAATGTATGGAGGTCAATCTAGTTATATTCCATTTAAAGTTAATTCAGCTGGAGTAATACCTGTAATATTTGCATTATCTTTATTAATGTTTCCAGCTACAATTGCCCAATTTTGGTCTGGGAAAGCTGTTGCTGATTGGATAATTCAGCATTTTACTTATTCGGATCCTTTTGGTGCAACTTTTTATGTTTTATTAATAATTGGATTTACCTATTTTTACACATATATTCAAATTAATCCGGAACAAATGTCTGAGAATATGAAAAAAAATGGTGGGTATATACCGGGTGTTAGACCTGGGAAAGCAACAACAAAATATATAGTAAAAGTTTTGAATCGTATTACTTTGACTGGAGCTATATTTTTAGCAGCAGTTGCAATATTACCTGTAATATTTACTGCATTTACAAATCTACCACAGTCAGTACAAATCGGTGGCACCTCTTTATTAATTGTAGTTGGTGTTGCGTTAGATACAATGAAACAAGTAGAATCGCAATTAATAAATCGTCATTATGATGGTTTTATTAAGAAATAGATCCTATATAGATTCAAAAATGTTTGACTTGATGGGGGTATGTTAATATGAATATTGTTTTAATGGGTCTTCCTGGTGCAGGGAAGGGGACTCAAGCAGAAAAAATTGTTGATCAATTTCATATTCCACATATTTCAACAGGAGATATGTTTAGGAATGCACTAAAAGAAGGCACTAATATGGGATTGAAGGCACAGGAATACATGGACAAAGGGCTTCTTGTACCTGATGAAGTAGTAATAGGTATTGTTGAGGAACGTTTAAGTCAAGACGATTGTAGTAGTGGTTTTTTAGTAGACGGATTTCCACGTACTGTGCCTCAAGCGGAAGCATTAGATGTTTTACTTGAAAAATTGAAGAGAAATTTAGATCATGTGATTAATATAGCCGTAGATAAGAATAGCTTAATAGAACGTTTAACAGGTAGACGTATTTGTAAAAATTGTGGATCGACTTACCATATGGTATTTAATCCTTCTACAAATGAAGGAAAGTGTGATAAATGTGGTGGGGATCTATATCAAAGAGATGATGACAGAGAAGAAACTGTTATTACAAGACTTGAGGTAAATATTAATCAAACAGAACCATTACTAAACTATTATTCAAAAAAGAATTTATTAAGAACAATAGAAGGTAATCAAGGGATCGACAAGGTATTTGATTCTATTAATTTAGTACTTAGAGGTCTTAAATAATGATTATATGTAAGTCTGATAATGAGATTGAATTGATGCGAATAGCTGGACGAATAGTAGCTGAAACACATCAAATTTTAGCTAAATCAATTTGTCCTGGTATTACTACTAAGGAGCTTAATTATATAGCTGATAATTTTATTAGAAGTAAAAATGCTAATCCTTCATTTTTAGGGTATGCTGGGTTTCCAGCTAGCATATGTACTTCAATAAATAATGAGCTAGTTCATGGTATTCCAAGTGAACGTATTCTTAAAAATGGAGATATAATAAGCATTGATATAGGTGCTGAATACAAAGGTTATCATGGAGATTCTGCTTGGACCTATGGGGTTGGCAAAGTATCGGATAATGCACTTAGTTTATTAAAAGTTACAGAAGAATCCCTATATAAAGGTTTAGAAATGGCAAAACCTGATTCGAGATTATTAGACATCTCTCACGCTATACAGGAACACGTGGAATCGCACAACTATTCTATAGTCAGAGAGTATGTTGGTCACGGAATCGGAGAGAATCTTCACGAAGATCCCCAAATCCCAAATTTTGGACCTCCAAACAGAGGGCCTCGACTAAAATTAGGTATGGCCTTAGCTATTGAACCAATGGTTAATGAAGGTAAAAGATTTGTTAAAACATTAGAAGATAAATGGACAGTTATTACAGAGGATCATTCATTGTGTGCCCATTATGAGCATACTATAGTAATTACAAAAGATGGTCATGAAATAATGACTAAATTATAGGTGATTGTATGAGTGATTCAAGTTCATTATTTAAAGTTGGGGAGATAGTAGAAATTTTAATGGGTCGTGACGCTGGTAAATATGCAGTAATTTTAGAAATTCTTAACGACCGATATGTTTATATTATTGATGGGGATAAACGCAAGTATGACAATCCTAAAATGAAAAATATACGACATATTCGTTCTACTAGGAATATTTCAAAAGAGGTCATTAAAAGTTTGATGGAAGATAATAGGGTTTCTAATGCTAAATTGAGATTTGTTATACAAGATTATTTAGATAATCAATTTAGTGAGGAAATAAGGAAAGGGGAGTAGAACTTTGACCAAAGAGGATGCTATTGAAGTTGAAGGTACAGTAATTGAACCTTTACCAAATGCAATGTTTAAAGTGGAACTAGAAAATGGTCATAAAATTTTAGCACATGTATCAGGGAAAATTAGAATGCATTTCATTAGGATTTTACCTGGTGATAAAGTAACAGTAGAATTATCGCCATACGATTTATCGCGTGGAAGAATTACGTATCGATATAAATAAATGCTGACTTGCACATAAGGAGGTTATAAGCATGAAGGTGAGACCATCTGTCAAACCAATTTGTGAAAAGTGCAAAGTTATTCGAAGAAAAGGAAAAGTTATGGTTATTTGCGAAAATCCAAAGCATAAACAAAAACAAGGCTAATCTAAGGAGGTGTTATTTTTATGGCACGTATTGCAGGTGTAGACTTACCTCGTGATAAACGAGTAGAGGTTGCATTAACCTATATTTTTGGAATTGGACGTTCAACATCTATTAAATTATTAAATGAAACGGATATTAATCCAGATACAAGGGTACGAGATTTAACAGAAGATGAGATATCAAAATTACGTGAAGTAATTGATAAAAGCACTAAGGTTGAGGGAGATCTGCGACGTGAAGTAGCTCTTAATATTAAGCGCCTAATTGAAATAGGTTCTTATAGAGGTATTCGTCATCGTCGTGGATTACCTGTTCGTGGACAAAAGACTAAGACTAACGCAAGAACTAGAAAAGGTCCACGCCGTACTGTAGCTAATAAGAAGAAGTAAGGAGGGATGACGAAATGGCTAAAAGAACTACAAGAACAAAAAAACGCGATCGAAAAAATATTGAGAGCGGAGTAGCTCATATAAAATCAACATTTAATAACACCATTATTACTATTACAGATCCTCACGGTAATGTGATATCTTGGAGTAGTGCTGGGGCTTTAGGATTTAAAGGTTCTAGAAAAAGCACTCCATTTGCTGCACAGATGTCGGCAGAATCAGCTGCAAGGGCAGCGATGGAGCATGGCATGAAGTCCGTTGAGGTATTGGTAAAAGGTCCTGGAGCTGGAAGGGAAGCGGCTATTCGCTCCTTACAAGCAGCTGGATTAGAAGTTAAGATGATTAAGGACGTTACCCCGATTCCACATAACGGCTGCCGTCCACCAAAACGTCGTCGTGTGTAATAAGTTTAGCATATTATGTATACTATACTCGAACATGTGAATAATAAAATGGTAGAATAGGGTAATTATGTACTTTCAGCTAGAACCAACTTTTATAACATAGTTAGATTCAAATTCTAGTACTACCTATGTTCTTGTTGGTACAATACCCTCGGAGAAGTTATTCCGTTTTATAGGGACGTATAAAGGAGGGTTTAAGAGTGATTGAAATTGAAAAACCAAAGATAGAGATTATAGAAGTTCGAGAAGATTCTAGTTATGGGAAAATAGTTGTTGAACCACTTGAACGTGGTTACGGTACAACACTTGGAAACTCATTAAGACGTATTCTTTTATCATCATTGCCTGGTGCTGCAGTAACTTCGATTCAAATCGACGGTGTGTTACATGAATTTTCTACTGTTCCCGGTGTTGTTGAAGATACAGCTGAAATAATCTTAAATCTTAAAAAACTATCTTTAAAAATTCATTCTGATGAAGAAAAAATTTTAGAGATAGATGTAAATGGTGGAGGAGAAATTACAGCAGGTGATATTAGAGCAGACAGCGATGTTGAAATATTAAATCCTGAGTTACAGATTGCAACAGTAGAAGATAATGCTAGATTTCATATGTTGATTCGCGTAAATCGTGGAAGAGGTTATGTGCCTGCAGAAGGCAATAAGAAGGAAGAACAACCAATAGGAGTTATTCCTGTTGACTCTATTTATACTCCAATAACTAGAGTTAATTTCAATGTAGAGAATACACGTGTTGGACAAGTAACTAATTATGATAAATTAACTCTTGAATTATGGACAGATGGAAGTATTCGTCCAGAAGAAGCAGTTAGTTTAGGCGCGAAAATTTTAACGGAGCACCTTAATTTGTTTGTTGGTTTAACTGAAGAAGCAAAAGAAGCAGAGATAATGGTAGAAAAAGAAGAAGACCAAAAAGAGAAAGTATTAGAAATGACAATTGAAGAATTAGATCTCTCAGTTCGTTCATATAATTGTTTAAAACGTGCTGGAATCAACACAGTACAAGAATTAACAACAAAAAGTGATGAGGACATGATGAAGGTTCGTAATTTAGGACGCAAATCATTAGAAGAAGTTCAATATAAACTACAAGAGCTTGGACTTTTACTTCGCAAGGAAGAATAGTATTATCTCTTAAAAAGGAGGGACTAAGTATGGCATACAAGAAATTAGGCCGCAACTCAGCTGCGCGGAAAGCTTTATTCCGTGACCTTGTAACTGATTTATTTATATATGAGCGTATAGAGACGACTGAATCAAAAGCAAAAGAAGTACGCTCAATTGCCGAAAAACTTATTACACTTGCAAAACGTGGCGACTTACATTCAAGACGATTAGTAGCTTCTTATGTTAGAAAAGAAGTTGCTGATGCACAAGAGGGACAAGATGCAATCCAAAAGTTATTTAGCAACATAGCTCCACGTTTCTCTGAACGCTCGGGTGGGTATACACGCATATTAAAAATTGGACCTCGTCGTGGGGATGCAGCAGAAATGGTATATCTTGAATTAGTAGAATAGAATATATATGTAAAAGGGTGAGGACGAAACTTATATGGTAGTTTCATAGTCAGTACCCTTTTTATCTAGATATGATAAGACCCCCACTTACACATAAAGTGCGCAAGTCACGCTATAATGCTAAAGCATTAAGTCATGCTATGTTAAGTGGGGGAGAATTAATTTAGGATAAGTCTCACTAGAATTCAGATGGAGTTAAAGAAAACTTGATTTACGCAAGTTTAAACGTAGC
>CAZIGM010000010.1:0-49618 GCA_964538675.1 uncultured Bacillaceae bacterium
AGGCACGGAAATCTATATTATTGTTATTTTTATTTTTAAAAGATATATCCTGTTGAAGTATATATTTTTTATTAATTATAAATTTTTTCTCTATTTCTCTTGATAAAATTTCTTTTGATTCTACAGTAAAATTCTCACCATCTTTATCAACCAAGATATATTTTTGATCTAATTTTTTAACATGCATGATCCCATTTCCAGCAGCTAATGTTGTGGGTTTAATATAAACTGCACTGTATTTATATAGCATTTGTATTAGATCATTTATATTTGTATATTTTTTAGTAATCGGTAAATGGCTTTTAATACTCGGATTTTTAGACAGCTCTGTCCAAAATCTCCATTTATTCGTATTAGAATATGGAAAATTAAATATGTTTTTACCAATATGCTCTATTAAATGTTTATAGACTTTTGGTTGTAAAGGGATACGTTTAAAAATAACTGACGGATAAGGGAAAGTATTTAAAGTAAAATTTTTAGATTCAGGATTATAATAATAACCTGTAATAATTTTATTTTTCATATCAATTGAACTTAATTTAAAAAGGAAAATGAGTCCTTTTATTTTATCGTAGTTCGTAAAACGTAATATTTGTTGTTCTGGGTCATCATAATATCTTGGTAGGACTAACATACCTATAACTGGTCCTAGGTAAAGATGGTTTTCTTCTATATGATATTCGTAGGGTAAAGTAGGTATAGTTAATGTATCAGATAATTTATTTGGTAAAAGTATTTCTCCAAGTTTTAACCTATTATCAATTTTAATGGTAAGGCTTTTCTCTAATATTCCAAAATGTAAAGTAATATAGCTTGATGTAATATTTAATTTTTCTAATGTAGATTGGCTAAGACATACTTTATTATCTGTTAAATTATTTAATATGACAGAATAAAAAAATCTATTACAAATGTATTTAACAGTTAGATTCATTTTCATAGCACTAGAACCTTTAATAAGAATTAAACTATTAGAATCAATCAAGTTTTTCAAAAATATATGCAATTCACTCTGATTATCAAAATGTTTAATCTTGTTAGACGGATATCCAGCTTCAATAGCACTTTTTTTAATTAATTTGGCTTCTTTACCATAAGTTAATATAGTATCAATTTTCTTATCAGTAAGATATTCTCCTATTTCTTTATGACCTTTTTCCGAATAGCTGCCTAATTCTAACATATCACCTAGTATTACTATTTTCTTTTTGTTTTCGCCTAGTTTTATAAATACATCTATTGCAGCTTTGACAGATTGAGGATTAGCATTAACTGTATCATCAATTAAAACAGATTTATTATTAAGTTTTATGAGGTTAAGTCGTTTAATTGGGGGGATATAATTTTTTAAACCTATCCTTATGTCAGCAGGGGTGAATTTAAGCTGATTTGATAATGCGACGGCGAACAAGGCATTATAAATATTGTGCAATCCGAAAGTAGGAACAAAAAAATTTTCAGTCTTATTATTAATTTTTACATCAAAACTCATTCCAGTATCTAAATAATTAATATTGGTCGCAGTATATTTAGATTCGGAATTTATTCCGATTGTAATTATTTCACCTTCAAAATCTTTAGTATCTAATAATTTAGAATTTTCATCATCATTATTAATTAGTAGAACACCTTTTTGGTCCATATTTTTAATAAGTAGTGACTTGAATTTTGCTGTTGATTCGATGCTGTTCCCTAAATTACCATAATGAGCAGTACCTATATTTGTAATAATTGAGTAGTTGGGCTGAATAATATCACAATGTTTAATTCCTGCATTTGGTTTTCCCATCCCTAGTTCCAGAAGAATGGCATGATACGAAGAGTCAAATTGTTCTATTGTTTTTCTAATATGAATAGGTAAGTTTTTATTATCTATCGTTTTAAGAATTTTCCATTTTGTCATTAATATTGTGGCTATTAATTCTCTTGTCGTAGTTTTGCCCGAACTACCTGTTATTGCAATAGTAGGAACGTCTAAGATGAGTTTATCCATTTTAATACCCCCATATAAATAATAAATTATAAAATAATATATTCTAAAAAAATAAGTATGTATGGGGGAGAATCTCTATTTATAAAAAAATAATTAAATAAATCACTTGTTATTTCGCCTTATTTATAGCTAGCATAGCTAATAATAAAGTTGGGTCAATTTTTTCGATTTCATTATGTAAATACGGGAAAATAAGAGGTAATTCCGTGCAGCCTCCTAACACTAGATCAATTCCCCTTTTTTTATATTCTAATAAGATTTGATTCAATGCTTCGATATAAGGATTTGATGAAATAAAACCTGCTTTAATAGAATTAAGAGTATTTGTAATAATTTTTTGTTCTCTTTTACTCGGTAT
Source organism: uncultured Bacillaceae bacterium (assembly GCA_964538675.1). Taxonomy (GTDB): domain Bacteria; phylum Bacillota; class Bacilli; order Tepidibacillales; family Tepidibacillaceae; genus CAZIGM01. The sequence continues at coordinate 2,355 of CAZIGM010000010.1, forward strand.
AGTAATCTTACAATAATTATTAAAGGCTTTTTGATACAAATTATTATTAATAGTTGTTTCAGTTGCAAGTATAAGAATTTGTATATTTTTATAATCTTTTCGCTTTTTTATTGTATGTACAGTATTTTCTACCATACTGTAGAAAGGAATAGTAACGGCATTTTTAAGTTCATCGTACCACAAATGTGCTGTGTGACAAGGCATAATTATAAAATCAACTCCAGCATTCTCTAATAATATAGCAGATTTTTTTAATTCTATTAAGGGATTATCAAATGAGTTGGTTAAAACACCGGTCCTAGGTGGGATTTTTGGATTATTATAAATTAGTATTTGAAGATGTTCTTGATCTATCGTAGCTGGGGTATTTAAAACAATTTTTTGGTATAAATCGATTGTTGCAACTGGTCCCATACCACCAAGAATACCAATGATTTTTGTCATTCTTATCTAACTTCCTTTACTTTAATAGACTCATCATTTTTAATTAATTGTATTTCTTTTATGATAAGATATGTTTGAAAAGTTCTAAAGGTACTTAGTTCATTGTTATATATTAAAATATGTTTATCCAAATATGATAAGACCCCCACTTACACACAAAGTGCGCAAGACTCGCTAAAGGAACAAAATTCCTTAGTCTCGCTATGTTAAGTGGGGGAGAATGAATTTAGGATAAGTTTTACTAGAATTCAGGTGGAGTTAAAGAAAACTTGATTTACGCAAGTTTAAACGTAGCGTAAGTCTTAGTTGCACTTATACCTTTAGGTGAAAAACTCCACCTGAATAAAGTTCAGCTTTATATTTATTTGCATTGATTTGGGGGTATTTATTTTATGGATAAGTTCAGTAAACGATATTATAATAGCTTTGCTCAATTTCGTAATGATTTAAGGGAACTAAATAAAACTAGAAAAATTGAAAAATCTTATGGGTATAAAGAGATGATTAGTAATGATTTTAGAGAAAGACTTATGTTAGCTGTGACGGGAGTTAATGATTGTAGCTATTGCACCTATATACATAGTAAAGCTGCTTTGAAATCAGGCGTTAATGAAGAAGAAGTTTGTATGTTATTGCAAGGTAAGTATGATAATTGCCCAAAAGAAGAAATTCCTGCGATTTTTTATGCACAGCATTGGGCGGACAGCAATGGAAATCCAGATTTTGAGTCTAAACAAAAATTAATAGATATATACGGAGAAAAGAAGGCATTAATCATTGAGAAATATCTAAGAATAATTCGTTTGGGAAATTTAACAGGCAATACTTTTGATTATTTTCGATATAAAATATCTAGAGGTAGATTTGGATTAAATAAATAGTTAGAACTCACTAGGGGAACAAAGTAATAGGTTTTTTTTAAAGAAAAAACACACCTTAGGAGAAGGTGTGACAGATTTACTGATGATATATAAATTATACATGTATAAAGTCTTCTTTGACAATTGCAATTAAAGTTTCAATAGCTTTAAGTGACTCTTTTAATTCCAATTTTTCGTGCTGGTCTAAAGTAGTAAGGTTTATATAGTTATCTAGGTCTTTGCTACTTTTCAATTTATCTAAGTTTGTGGAAATGCGGAATTGCATTATGTTTTGGAAAGCTTTATCTAATGAATCTGCTAGACCGTTAGATAGGGTTTTTTTATTTTTTAGATAGTGAATACGTTCTAATGTATTAGTGGAATTAGAATTTTCACTTACTGCTAACAATCTAATGCAGTCCACTAAATATACAGAAATTGAAGTTTTTATATCAATTTCATGCTTATGCTCTTTAGAATGTCCCCCTATTGGATTACCAAAAATACTTAATGGTAATCTTCCTTGACAAGCATCCTGTGCTAAGAAGCTTAAAGCTAGTGGTAAGGAGGAGAAACATTTATTAGTGTAGTCCCGTAATTCTTCAGCTAATGGAAAGTGCCCATAGACTGGTCTAAAATCCAAAAATATTGTTAGAAGCCGTATGTTTATTTTTTCTAGCACATTTACCCATGCTGAAATCTTTGAATTCCAGTATGATGTATTACCGCGCCATACAGAGTTCGAGGCCATAACATTTCCTGGGCAAGGAGCAAATCCACAAGTAGTAAGCCCATCATTTACTAGATTTGCTAAATGTGTAAAATATGTTTCAACTTTTTTTGCAAGTGCAACATCGGATACAGTTTCATAGATTAAAGCATTATCTTGATCTGTTCTTAAAAATTGTTCTCTTCGTCCACTACTACCCATAGTAAGCCAACAAAATTTTACAGGTGGTGGTCCGAATTCAGATGACATTTTTTCAATAGATAAGTCTATAACTTGTCGTGTTACTCTATCATAGAATTCAGTTATAATATCAAGTATTTCAGGAATAGGCGCTTTTTCCATCATTAAACCATTAAGAACTTGTTCAATCTCTTGTCCTACTAGTGCTAAATCACTTAAATTAGACTGGGTTTCAAGTCTATCAATAACACTTATAACTCCACTATTTCTTGATCTAATTAAATCACGAATTGTAATTATTCCTATCGGAGTATTAGCCTCTGTTACAATTGCATGCTTAACTTGTTCTTTAGTCATTGCAAGAAGTATTTGATAATAGAAGCTATCAGCACTCACGCAAAGAGGGTCCTTAGTCGCAATTTCTGATGCAAGGTGGTTGTCGGGAGATAGATTTTTGGCAATTACGTTTTCAACTAAATCCTTTTCAGTAATTGAACCACAGACATTATCATTCTTATCAACTATTACGATGCTACTTACATGATGAGCACTCATTTTTTTAGCCACTTGATTTATTTTTTCAGTTGGAGAACAAGTAATAACAGGAGAATTCATTAACTCACTAGCGCGCTTTTGAGCTCCTTGATTCTCATATGTAATTAATCCTTTCATTATTCCCTGATCTGTAGGTATTTTATTTATAAGATTGTAGAAGTGGTCAGCTACCATCATATTAAAAAGATTAGCAAAGGTACCATTGGTTTCAATTAAGAACTCTATATCTTTGCTTTTTATTAATAAACAATCCAGTTCTGTTAGACATTTTACGGTAGCAACGTATGATTTATTTGAAAGAACAACAGTTTCTCCAAAGAAGCTACTGCGATTTCTGTAGTCTAAAACAAAATTATCTCCTTTATTATTTTTTACAGAGATTTCAGCTAAACCAGAAACTACAATAAATAATATTTTTTTTGATTCATCACCTTGTCGAAATATATAACTATCGACAGGAAACACCTTACGTTCAATCTTTGGAACTAATTGTTCCAAGGTTTCAAGCGAAAGATAAGAAAATGGCTGTATTTCTTGTAATATACTAGAATAATTAATCGATTCTGGATCATTTTTGTCTTTAGTCAAAATATAACCCCCCTAAACAATATTACATAATAGTATATTATTCTTCACGTATAAAATGCCCTGAACCTAACCAACTAGAAAGAGCAAATATTAGATAAATTGCTTGTGTAGCTTCACTTCCTTGTAATAGAAGTTGAAGACCTATTCCTAGTCCTAATGCAGGGGTGACAAGTAAAAAGGTTCTAAAGATTCTTTCAAAACCTTTCTTTGGAGGGATAGGCCATAGTTTCGAGAAAACGACACCTAATGCCATCCCTAAAAAAACTACTATAACTATTTGTATAAGTGCTTTCCAATCTGGAAAAGGCCAATCAAATAAGAAATAACCTATAAGATAAAATAATTCTAAAACAAGGGTGATTCCTAATGCTTTTTTAACAACTCTTAAATCTAAGTATGGTAGTAGTAAGTATATGGCAATTGTGAGACCTCCAAAAATATATATTGTAATCATGTAAATACCCCCTTATTTTATTAAAAAATGGATAAAAAAAAACTAGTCGGGAAGAAAATATTCTTCCCGATAAGTATATCATAATTAGTTAAAATTTTTGTTAATATTATTAGTTACTACTAGTGCCTAATTCTCTAGGTATACGAATGTTTTCTACTAATTCTTGAATTTCTTTAGGTGGTGGTGCTGTTACTCTAGAAACAATAAGAGCTATAGCAAAGTTTATAAGCATACCGATTGTTCCTACCCCTTGAGCATTAATACCAAAGAAATTATCAAGTAAAGGTGTAGCTGTACCAAGAATTTGTACAGAACGCATTAGTAAAATCATAATTACTGTAAAGGTTAATCCTGTGACCATTCCAGCTACTGCTCCTTGTTTATTCATTCGTTTATCAAAAATACCTAAGAATATACCTGGGAACAGACTCGAGGCGGCTAATCCAAAGGCAATGGCTACAACTTCACCAACAAATCCTGGAGGATTAACACCAAAGTATCCTGCAATAATAATTGAAACAAAAATCATTCCACGAGCTACTCTTAACCTTTCTCTTTCAGTAGCATTAGTTTTAAAGATACGATAATAAATATCATGTGAAACTGCACTTGACATTGCAAGGATAAGTCCTGCTGCTGTAGATAATGCTGCCGCTAATCCACCTGCAGCTACTAGTGCAATTACGAATGGAGCTAAGTCTGCTACTTCAGGTGTTGAAAGAACGATAATATCTTTATCAATTTTAACCTCATTAGTATCATCATTAGAAAATTTAAGTATTCCATCACCATTTTTATCATCTAGAACAAGTAATCCTGTAGTTTCCCACTTAGATACCCATTCTACTTGTCGTGCTTCTTCGATAGGTTTAGCGTTAAGACTGTCTATCAAATTATATTTTGCAAATACACCTATTGCTGGAGCAGTTGTATAAAGAAGAGCAATAAATACTAGCGCCCAAACTCCAGACCAACGTGCTGCACGAACACTTTTTGCTGTATAAAAACGTGTGATTACATGAGGTAATCCAGCAGTACCACACATTAAAGCTGCTACTATCATAAATACGTTAAGCTTTGACATATTAGTAAATGGTGCCATATATTCTGTTAAACCTAAATCTACTTGAATTAGAGTCAAGCGTTCAGCTATATCAGAAAAAGTAAAAGCTAGTTGAGGTACTGGATTTCCAGTTAATTTATTAGCAATTGCAATTGCTGGAATTAAGTAAGCTATTATAAGTACACTATATTGAGCAACCTGTGTCCAAGTAATCCCTTTCATACCGCCTAAGATTGCAAATGCACCAACAATCAAAACACCAATGATAACTCCAACTACTATATCCACTTGTAGATATCGACTAAATACAATACCTACACCACGCATTTGTCCAGCAACATAAGTTATAGATATTATAATAGTTGAAACTGCCGCAACTGCACGAGCAGTATTAGAATAATAGCGGTCACCTATAAAATCAGGTACTGTATATCTTCCGAATTTACGTAGGTATGGAGCAAGAAGCATAGTAAGTAAAACATATCCACCTGTCCAACCCATTAAATAGATTGTTCCATCATAACCAAGGAACGAAATTAGTCCGGCCATTGATATAAATGATGCTGCAGACATCCAATCGGCTGCGATTGCTGCACCGTTAGCAACAGCGGGTATATTATTACCGGCTACATAGAAATTTTTTGTATCTACTGCTCTAGCTCTCCAACCGATATAAATATATAATCCAAATGTTAATGTAATGAAAATTATCGTTAAGATTTCTACACTCATGCCTTATACCCCCTTTTTGTCCGTTAATTTGATTTCCTCAACGTTATATTCTTTGTCCAAACGGTCCATGCGCCACGCGTAAATTAATAGTAAAATAATAAAAGTATAGATAGAACCTTGCTGCGCAAACCAGAATGATAGAGTAACGCCAAAGAATTGTACATTGCTTAGAACATCACCCAAAAGAATTGCAAAACCATATGAGACCAATGCCCAGAAAAATAAAAGAATGCTAATTAGTGTAACATTTTTCTTCCAGTATTCTTTAGACCTGTTTGACTTTTCAGTCATGATAACACCTCCATTTAGTTTTTGGTTTAAGATAAATACTTGTAAATATTTATATGCTATTATCTTAAAACAACATGCCGTATACAAACAATAAAATATGTGGTAATGGTAATAATTCAAATCTTAATGGTTTTTACAGTTATCTAAACAGTTTTTAAAAGAAACAAAAAAATTAAATATTCTGAAAACTACTGCTTAATGTTAAATAGAACCATTCACTGGTGTTTGAAGAATAAGAAAAGAAAGGACTTAGATTGGATAATTTAACCTATCTGAAAATATATAAAAAAAAATAAGCTTAAAAACAGCTTATTTTTTTTATATACTAATTTGCGGTAATGGGGACGCAAAAAATTGACGATCACGAGTAAAATTAAATAAATCTTCGAGGGTATAAACACCTCTTTTTGCTAATTCTTTAATGCTAAATTCAAAAATTTTAGCGGCCATTATTGAATCACCTAAAGCATTATGTCTATTATTAGTTGATATTCCTAATGAGTTGCATATCTCTTCTAAAGAACAGTTTGTAAAATGTGGATAAAGACTAGTTATTATTTCTTTAGTATCAATATTTTTATATTTAATTTTCGAACCACATTCTTGAGTTAAACATTGATTTATAAAAGATAAATCGAAATTAATAATATGTCCAACTAGTATACTGTCTCCCACCCATGAAAAAAAATCAGGTAAAACCTCTATTAATGAAGGTTTATTTATTACCATCTGATTATTTATTCCAGTAAGTTTTGTAATAGTTTTTGGGATATTTCGATATGGATTTATTAGTTCGTAAAATGAGTTATCTTTATTAACTTTTCCATTTTCTAATATTACTGCCCCTAGGGAAAGTATTTTATCACCCATATGGGGTTTGAAGCCAGTGGTTTCAACGTCGATTGCGGCGAAACGAATACTATTTAATGATTTGCTAGTATCGATATTAGAAGGAATTCTAATCCTATTTTTTAATTCTTCTTGTTCAGAAGTTAAAATATTATTAGAGTAATTTTTGTTACGAAAAATACTTGTAAGAATATTCATCACAATCGCAATCCCCCTTATTTTACATACTTTCTTATTCACATTATATTGTAATTTATAATAAAGAAATATTCTTTTAATGTTAATGGTTATATTTTAGCTGTAAACTGTTATTATTTATTGTCAATAGCATACGGATTTTTGTTTAATGGGCGTTATTATCAGCTGTTTAGATTAAGAATTTGTAGAACTTTAAATGATGTTAATGATATAATTATTTAATAATGTAATTTAACATATGAAAATCTATAATGCATATATGGGGGAACGATATTAATGAAATTAAAAGAAGGTTTTCTTAAACTGTTTAATAGTAAAATATTTTATCTTTTATTATTTCAAGCGATAATTTTTACTATTTTTATGTTTTTATTACCTCAATATTGGATAATGATTTTAACTATATGTATTGTGAGTTTTACCGGTAGTACTTTTATTTTTTACTATCCTTTTAATATGAATATATCAAAGTCTCAAAGTGGTTATACATCGTTTAATAATACATTGTTGATTGCTAATGAAACACTTACTCATCTTAGACAAGGATTAAATGAAGAATCTGCTTTAATTATTGCTGATATAATTAAAAACATAAGTGATGTCGCTGCAGTTGCAATTACAGATACAGATAAAGTACTAGCATTTATTGGAGAAGGGTGTGAAAAGCATCCTGTAGGCAAACCAATAGTCACAAATGCCACAAAAAGTGTAATTCAAACTGGAAGAAGTAAAATAGTTAGTAGTAAGCAAGGATTTAATTGTCAAGATAAGACTTGTAATTGTCCATTAGAATCTGCAGTAATTGTTCCTCTAATCAATAAAAACAAAGTAGTCGGTACTTTGAAATTGTACCAAACAAATAAAGGTAATATTCCAAATTATATTATAAGACTTGCCAATGGTTTAGCTCAGATATTAAGTATGCAGATTGAATTAGTTGAATTAGAGCATCAAGCACAATTAACAACTGAAGCCCAATTAGATGCTTTACAGGCACAAATCAATCCTCACTTTTTATTTAATGCTTTAAATACTGTGAATATGTATATTTTAAAAGACCCCGAGTATGCACGTTTTTTGTTAGTTAGACTTTCAACATTATTAAGATATCTATTAGGGAGTTGTGGGCGTTTTATTTCATTAAGAGAAGAAATGAAATATATAGATAATTATGTTGTTATAGAGGAAGCACGTTTTATTGGGAAAATAAAAGTAGTTATAGAGGTTGATGAAGACGTTAAAAACTGTCAAATACCAGTATTCACAATACAACCTCTTGTTAATAATGCGATTTTACATGGTGTTTTACCTAAAGTAGGTGCAGGAATCATAAAAATATCAGCTCATAAATTATATGATGAGGTTATTATTTCTGTAGAAGACAATGGGATAGGTATACCTCAAGAAGACATTAAGAAAGTATTTGAACCTAGATATGGCTCAGGTTGTGGGGTTGGTATATCAAATGTTAATGAAAGATTAAAAATATTATATGGTGCTAATTGTGGATTAAACATTGAAAGTGAAGATGGTAAAGGAACTAAAGCATGGTTTAAAATACCTTATAGCATTGCAGAGGAAAAGCAGGTGATAGAATGCAATTAAGAGCACTAATTGTTGATGATGAGTATCCAGCACGCGAAGAACTTAGATTTTTGCTAAGTAATTATGAGAATATAAAAGTAGTTGGAGAGGCTACTAGTGTTTCTGAGGCACTTACTCTAATAGAAGCAATTGATTATCAATTAGTCTTTTTAGATATTAATTTTCCTATTAATAACGGAATTGATATTGGAGTGGCTATACAGAACCTCCCTAATCCACCCCTTATTATTTATGTTACTGCATATGAATCTTACGCTGTAAATGCTTTTGACGTTGATGCAATAGATTACATTTTAAAACCTATAGAGGAAAAAAAATTAAAGCGAGCTATAGATCGAGCAGTGAATGAATATCAAAAAAAGGGAAATCTTAGCTTGACAAGTACTGATAATGATTCAGAGTCAAAAGAAATCATTGAAAAAGAAAAGGTAACCAGATTGACGGCTGAACTTAATGGTAAAATTAAATTAGTAGATGTAAAGGATATCTATTATGCATATACCGAAGATAATTATGTGTTCTTAAAAACATTTGATAAAAAGCTTATTACTAGACTTACATTAACAGCTTTAGAAAATAAACTGGAGAAGAAAACCTTTTTTAGAACTCATCGGAGTTACATTGTAAATTTAGATAAGGTTATAGAAATAACACCTTCTTTTAATGGAACGTATTCATTAATTATAGAAGATAAAGAACATAGTAAAATACCTGTTAGTAGGATTCAAACTAAAGAATTAAGAAAAATATTACTTTTCTAATAGGGAGAATTATATGTATTCAAACGTCATATATAAAATGATAGTATACTTTGATAAAGATATTAAAAGAATTAATCATGCTTTAAAAGTTCTTAGTTATGCTAGAATTATTAGTGAGCTTGAGCAAATATCAGATGATGAAAAACAAATTATTGAACTCACAGCAGTGTTACATGATATTGGAATAAAAGAAGCAGAGATGAAATATAACTCTTCAGCTGGCAAATATCAAGAAATAGAAGGACCTTCAATAGCAAAGGAAATATTACTGGATATGGGTTATAAGAAGTCAATAACTGAAAGAGTCTGCTTTATAATAGGCAATCATCATAGCTATAAAAAAATAGATAATATTGACTTTCAAATTCTTATTGAAGCTGATTTATTAGTTAATATATTTGAAGAGAACTATAATAAAAGAACTATAAATCTTTTAAAGAAGTACTTTAAAACACAATCCGGTAGAAAACTACTAAATCTAATGTATTAAATTGGGTGATAATTTGAATAATTTCAATCGAAAAATGAAAGTAGCGATTTTATCGATAATTTCAAATACAACATTAATTATATTAAAAATTATTGCAGGTATAATTAGCGGTTCGGTAAGTATAATCTCCGAGGCAATTCATTCTAGTATGGATCTAATTGCTTCAGTAATTGCATTTTTTTCAGTGAAGTATTCTTCAAAGCCAGCGGATAAAGAGCACCCTTACGGACATGGTAAGATTGAAAATATATCAGGATTTATCGAAGCGACATTAATATTTGGTGCTGCTGTTCTAATTATTAAAGAAGCAATAGAAAAAATAATAAACCCAACAGTAATAGAGGAAACCTCTATAGCTATTGCGGTTATGATATTTGCAGCTATTGTCAACACATTTGTTTCAAAGGTATTATATAAAGTTGCTAAGGAAGAAGACTCAATAGCACTAGAAGCCGATGCTCTCCATTTAAAAACTGATGTTTATACTTCTTTAGGAGTCGGATTAGGATTAATATTAATTAATTTTACGGGCATATATCTGCTTGATCCTATTGTTGCAATATTGGTTGCTTTATTAATCATTAAGGAGGCCTGGGAATTAAGTAAAACAGCTTTTAGCCCTTTATTAGATGCAAAATTATCGGATGAAGAAGAGAAAGTTATTAATGAAATAATTCAAAATTATAAAGATCAATTTGTTGATATTCATTATTTAAGAACTAGAAAAGCAGGAAATATTAAATATATTGATTTTCACATGACTGTTGAGGGTGATAAAACGGTAAGGGAATCTCATGATTTATGTGATCGTATTGAAAAAGATTTAGAAGAGAGAATACATAATACTAGTGTTAACATTCATATTGAACCTATAGTGAGTGGTAAAGATTATTGATAAAATAAAAATATTATTGGATAATAAAGAAGATTTTAATTGAAAATAAATTAGAATCTTCTTTTTATTTACTTATTTTATTTAATAATGGTAACATAATATTATTACATAAGTTTTCAAGGAAGTGGTCAACCATAAAAGAGTTTTTCATTTCAATAGTTGAGAATTATAGTGGCCTTGGTATATTTGTGTTGCTTTTTCTAGAGTATATAGGTTTCCCGATTCCGGGAGAAACATCAATGTCCGTTCTTGGCTTTATGAGCTCAAAACAGATAGGGTATTCAATTTACATAAATATTCTTCTTGCATCATCAGGAACATTTTTGGGATATACCTTGGCATACCTAATTGGTTATAAGTATGGGCAGAGTTTTTTACTAAAACATAAAAAATTTTTTCACATTAATGAAGAAAAACTTGATTCATTAAACAAATTATTTAATAACCATAAGCTATCGCTCATTGTATTTAGCAGATATATACTCGGTGTACGACATATAATTCCATATTTATGTGGTATTAGTAAGTTAGAGTTAAAAACATTTCTTTTTTATAATTTAATTGGTTCATTTATTTGGTGTTCCTCTTTTATTGGATTAGGTTATTTTGTAGGGGATAAATGGGAATGGATAGAAAGTACAATTAAGACTTATACAATCATATTAATATTAATTTTGATTTTTATTTATATAATCTTTAAGTACTTTAATAGGTATAGAAAAATTATATTTATTACTGCAATACCTTTGCTTTTATTTATAATATTGGTTCAAAGCCTAATTGAACAAAGGCTTTCTATTTTTGATAGTAAGATATACAGTTTTTTTTCCCAATTTATTTCTGAAGGCACGACTAATTATATGATATTTATTTCATTATTAGGCTCTTGGCAAGTTTTGATATTAATAGCAAGTATAAGCTTGCTAATATTTTGGAACAAAGAAAAATTTTCATTTTATGGAAAGATGATAGCTATTAATTTATTAGCAAGTTATATATTAAATATTTTATTTAAAGTAATATTTCAAAGAGAAAGACCTGATATTTTAAGACTTATAGATATTAACGGTTTTAGTTTTCCAAGTGGACATTCAATGATCGGCATGAGTTTTTATGGGTTTATTCTTTATCTATGCTATAAAAATATTAAAGGTAGATGGAGATATATAACTGTTTTCATATTGGTTTTAATAATTGTTCTAATAGGAATAAGTAGAGTTTATCTAGGAGTACATTATCCAAGTGATGTTTTAGCAGGATTATCTGCAGGATTAGCATGGCTTGCAATATATATAGCTTTAATAGAAAAAATTTATTTATCCAGATATGATAAAACTCCATCTGAATAAAGTTCGGCTTTATTAAAAAAAGGATTCGTGGTATAAAAAGGTTTAAAATTTTTGCTAAGGAAATTCTAAAATTAATTAATAGAAAGGATGTCAATCAAATGAGTGAAGCTTTAAAAGTAAAGTTTGTCGAATCAAATAGTTTTAATCCGTGGTTAAATCTTGCATATGAAGAGTATTTATTAAACAATATTATGTCAAATGAAGTAATCTTATATTTATGGCAAAATGAAAGAACCGTGGTTATTGGAGCTAATCAAAATCCATGGAAAGAATGTAATACTAGTCTTTTAGAAAGTGATGGGGGGAAATTAGCAAGAAGACTATCTGGTGGTGGAGCAGTTTATCATGATTTAGGCAATCTAAATTTTACTTTTATCATGGATAAAAGCATTTATGATTTTTCTAAACAAGTAATGGTGATTATAAATGCACTTAAAGAACAGGGTATATCAGCAGAATTTACTGGTAGGAATGATATTCTTGTTAATGATAAGAAAATATCAGGAAATGCATTTTATTTTAGGGAGAATAAAGCATTACATCATGGAACTGTTTTAGTAAATTGTGATTTCGCAGAATTGACTAAATATCTACAAGTATCTAAAGAGAAAATAAAATCTAAAGGAATAGAATCCATCAAGTCAAGGGTTAACAATCTTAAAGATATAGATCCTAATATAGATATAGAAGAGATAAAAGAGAGCTTAAAAAGACAATTTGTTATTAGTTATGGAGATTATGAACAATTATCAATTGAAGAATTAAATAATAAAGAAATAGAGAAATTATATGATAAATATTCCTCATGGGATTGGAGATATGGTGATACACCTAAATTCGCAATATCAATGGTTAAGCGTTTTGATTGGGGAGAATTAGATATAAATTTAAATTTAGAAAAAGGAATTATTAAGGAAGTTAAAATATATTCAGATGCCATGGACCCGAATATTACGGATAATATTAAAGAAATACTACTGGGTGCATCATTAAATGAAATAAATAGTAGATTTAATAATTATGAAACATACGAATATGAAGAAATAAAAGAATGGATAGTTTCCGAATTAAAAAACTTATAAGAACTTACAAATCTATTTTTAGAATGTTGTTTAATAAATTAAATAAAGATATAATATGAATGTATTCATATATGAATACATTCATATTTAGTTATATAATAAAAGGAAGGTAAAAGATGACAAGCTTAAGAGAAAGAAAGAAACGGGAAACAAGAAATAAGATATTAAATACATCAAAGAAATTGTTTGTTAGTGAGGGTTTTGAAGGTGTATCTATGGAGATGATTGCAAAGGAAGCAGAGGTAGGAACAGGAACATTATATAATTATTACAAGAATAAATCAGAGGTGTTTTTTGAAGCAATACAAGATAGCTTTGTATTTAATCCTAATAAGGATGTTATGGACTATAATATAAATGATACTTTGCAATATTCTGGGAAGATAGTTATGGAATTTATAGGGGTGTATGTAGAAAATATTAAATGGGTTTTTTCTAAAAGATTGGCTAGGGAATTAATTAACGCATTAGTCAGCTTTTCAAGGAAAAAAAATAATATTTTAGAACGTTTAATACAAGAGGATTTTAAATTTATTGATAATATAGAACAATTAATTAACAAAATGATTGATGCTAATATTATAGATAAGAAAAATAATGCAAGAGTTTTAGCTGAATTAACATACTCTGCCTTTATGTATGAATTTATGATTTATTTATATATAGATGATATTTCTCAAAAAGAAATGATTGATAAATTAGAAGAAAAGGTACATACAATATTTCAAGATAAATAAGAAAGTAAATAGCAATCAATTATTAAATATGTAAAACTTATTGAAAAAAAATGAGGCTGATAAATGTGTGTCATAGAGATAAAAAAGGAATTTTAGTTGTAAGTTTTGGAACAATTCATGAAAATGCTAGAAGAACAAATATAGAAGTAGTAGAGAATAGAATAAAAAATGAATTTAATAATTATGAGGTGAGAAGGGCTTTTACATCCAAAAAAATTATTAATATATTAAAAGAAAAAGAAAACATTGTCATTGATTATCCTACAGAGGCTTTAGAAAAAATGATGAAGGATGGTTTTAAGGAGGTACTTATTCAACCACTTCATATTATTCCAGGTGTAGAATATGAAAAACTTTATGATATTTATAATGAATATAAAAATAATTTCAAGAAAATCAGATTGGGAAAACCAGTTTTACATAATAATGATAGCTGTAAAGAAGCAGTTAAAGCGCTTAAAAGACAACTTCCTATAATGGATGATAATTGTGCAGTAGTTTTGCTTGGACATGGAACTAATCATTCTGCAAATGTTTATTATTCAACCTTACAAAGTTTATTAAATGAAGAAAAATTAAATGTTGTAGTTGCTACAATAGAGAATAATTCTTGTATAGATAATGTTATTCAAAAATTAAAAGATAATAAAGTGTATGAAATTACATTAATGCCTTATTTATTGGTTACGGGAAATCATGCAGAGGAAGACATTTTTTCGGATAATGAAAACTCTTGGAAGTCAAGATTAGAAAAAGGGGGTTTTTTAGTAAAAACTTATATTCATGGATTAGGAGAAAATGTTGAATATCAAAATATATATGTTAATCGAGTTAAAGAGGTAATGCATGAAACAAATTAATGAAAGGAGAATCAGAAATGAGTTTTTTAGAAGTTAAAGATTTATCTAAAGAGTATGTTATGGGTGAAGTTATAGTAGATGCATTAAAAAATATTAATCTCTCTTTTGAAGAAGGGAAATTTGTTGTAATTCTAGGACATAGTGGTTCAGGAAAAAGTACATTATTAAATATTATTGGAGGCATGGATGCTCCAACAACTGGAGAAGTATATTATAGAGAAAAGCAATTATCATTAATGAAGGAAAAGGAATTAACAGAATACAGGAGACAAAATGTTGGATTTGTATTTCAATTTTTTAACTTAATGTCTTATCTAACAGCGAAAGAGAATGTTGAGTTAGCAACAGAAATTTCTAATGATCCATTAGATATTAATGAAGTCATGAATGAGGTTGGATTAGAGGAAAGGGCTAATCATTTCCCTTCCCAAATGAGTGGTGGTGAACAACAGAGAGTAGCCATTGCTAGAGCAGTAACGAAGAATTCTGATCTATTACTTTGTGATGAGCCAACAGGTGCACTTGATTCTAAAACAGGGATTGAGGTGCTTAGGGTTTTAAAAAAGATTCATGAAAAATATAAAAAAACGATAATTGTAATTACACATAATGCTTCAATAGCTAATATTGCAGATAGAGTTATTAGGTTAAGTAGTGGTGAGGTAATTGAAGATTATTTAAATGAAAATCCATTAGAAGTAGATAGGATTGAGTGGTAATGAAAAAAATTGATGCGAAAGTATTAAGAAACTTAAAAGAACACAAAGGGCAATACATTGCTATCACCTTACTCATAACTATAGGTATTACCATCTTTCTTGCCTTTGACTTGGCAGTCTATAATTTGAGAGATACAGTGGATACATATTATGAGGATTATTCTCTCTCAGATTTATATGTATATGGTTTGAATTTAGAAAATGCAGAAGAAAAAATATCCTCACTTAATGATGTTCAGGAATCTGAATTAAGAGGTGTTTATGAGGGAAAAGCAGTTTTTGATGAAGATACAGCTAAACTAAAATTTATAAGTGTAACAGAAGATATAAATAAGGTTTATGTAGAAAGTGGCGACATTAATATTGGGAAAGACGAAATTTTACTTTTTAAACGTTTTGCCGATGCTAGAGAAATTAATGTAGGTGACTTATTGACCATTAGGCTTTCAGGTGTAGAGTATGAAGTGACAGTTAAAGGGTTAGTATATAATCCAGAGTTTATTTATCTAGCTGAGAGTGAAAAGGATATGATACCAAGCCCAGAAGATTATGGTGTTGCTTATTTATCGGATGAACTTATGATTGAGGCTTTTGGTGATAATTACTATAACGAAATAATTGTTAAGGTTATTGATCAAGAAGAGATAGATATTGTTAAAAAAGAGTTAAAAGATATAGTGAAAGAAGAAGATATATATCCAGGTATTGTTTTATCAAAAGATGAACAATTTTCCTATAGAGCGGCAGAAGAAGAGATAAACGGAGAAATAGCAATGTCAAAAAGCATGCCAATATTATTTTTAATTATTGCAGCGATAGTAATGGCAGTATTGGTTGCTAGAATGGTTGAAAACGAAAGAACAGAGATTGGAATTATGAAAGCTTTAGGATATTCTAATAGAAGAATAATAAATAGTTATATGAAGTTAACATTAATAGTCGGTATTATAGGAGCAGCTTTTGGTATGCTAATTGGTGGATTAATATCATATCAATTCACTAAAGTGTATACTGCTTTTTTTGAAATACCTATTTTAGTCTATAATTTTGATCCTAAATATTTAGTACTAGCATTATTGATTGCTGTGGTCTTATCTTCATTATCAGGAGCATATGGAGCAAAAAAAATCTTAAAATTACTACCACAAGAATCAATGAGACCAAAAGCGCCTACTATAGGAAAAAGATTACTGTTTGAGAACACTAAGTTCTATAATAAACTTAAGTATACTAATAAATTAGTTCTAAGAAATATTTCAAGAAATAAAAAAAGATTTATACTTACTATTGCAGGAGTTGCAATATCTTTCTCCATGTTATTGACACCATTTGCCTTTTACGATCTTTTAGACAGAATGTTTACTGAGCAATATACTGAAGTACAGGTTATTGATTATGATATCAGCTTTAATAGCTTTATAAATGATGAACAATTAAAACAGATCGATGAGGATATTATTGGATATTCAGAAGGATACTTGCAAATTCCAATAGAAATTAACTCAGACGAGGATGAAGCTATATTAATGACTTTGGGTATAGAAGAGGATACACAAATATATAATTTAAGAAATACTAAAGGTAAGGAAATAAATGTTAATGATGGAGAATTCTATGTTAGTGAGGGTTTTGCTTTAACAAATAACATAGAAAAAGGGGATATTATTAATGTAAATATTGTTAATAAGGAAAAAAATATGACTGAAGTAAAAGTAATTGATATAGTTGATCAAAAGCTTGGTTCTAATGGTTACATGACAAGTAATACATTATATAGAATATTTGATATGGAAGAATTACTAGGTGGTGTTTCTGGAGACGTTTATTCTGGTGTATATGTTCAAGGCAAAATAAATGAACAAGCTCTAGAGAAAACAGGTTATATCAGTTCAATCTTTTCGGTAGAAAAAATAATTAGTGCTTATGAAGAGTTTACCGATTTAATATATTTTAGTCTTGGGATGCTTGTAATTTTTGGAGGAATAATTGCATTTGTCATAATTTACGTAGTTTCAATTATGAATATTAATGAAAGAAAAGCTGAATTTTCATCATTGAGAGTACTTGGTTTAAGAAATAATGAAATATATAAAATAATATTTAGAGAAAACATTATAGCATCAATAATTGGAATTATATTAGGAATACCTTTAGGAGTTACTATGATAGATTATATGTCAGATTCATTTTCGAATGATTTATATAGTTTATCTGTTAGTTTTAATGCAACAATGTATTTATATGCAGGTATTACAACAATTATCTTTGTTTTGATTGGTCAAAGGGTAACAAAAAATAAAATTAAAAAATTAGATTTTATAGAGGCTTTAAAAACTAGAATAAGTTAGACATTTACGTAAATATATAATTAATATAATAGAAGAGCATCTACAATCAACGTAGATGCTCTTTTGTTAAAATATATCAATATATGTCTTTTTTTTATATTTAGAAGTATAATTAAATTAACATAGTTTCAGGAGGACAAATATGTACAATAAATTCAACTCATTAATAGTAAATCATCCAAAAAGAATAGTTGTTATATATATAGCATTAATACTTATTTGTGGTGTACTCACATTAATGGTAGATATTAATATTGATAATGCATCCTATTTACCAGATGATATGAATTCAAAACTAGCTTCAGAAAAATTAACTGATGAATTTGGATATAATGGTTCCGCGACTTTATTATTAAAGGATGAACATATATATGATGTAATTAATGTTAAGGAAAAAATATTAGCATTAAATGGTGTTGAAGATGTAATATGGCTTGATGATTTTGTTGACATAAATACTCCAATCGAATTTATTGAGGATACTTATTTGGAGCAGTTTTATAAAGATAATAACGCATTGATTCAGATATTTTTTGTTGAAGGCAATGATACTGAGTTAACACATAGTGCAGTCGATTCAATATACGAAATTATTGGGGAAAAAGGTTACTTGTCGGGCTCTGCGGCAAACTCAAAGTCTACTTTAGATAGGATTAATAATGAAGTTCCAATTTATTCGATTGTAGCAGTAGTACTTATATTATTAATATTATTTCCATTAACTTCTTCTTATTTAGAACCTTTTATATTTCTTTTTGCAGTGGGAACGGCAATAATAATCAATATGGGTACAAATATAATTCAAGGAGAGGTTTCTCAAATAACTTTCTCTTCAGCGAGCATATTACAATTAGCTGTTTCTATGGACTACTCTATCTTTTTACTTCATAGATTTCATGAAGAAAGAGAAAAAGGTATAGAAGTTAAGCAAGCAATGTTAAATGGAATGAAATTTTCACTTCGTCCAATATTAGCTAGCGGAATAACTACAATAGCTGGTTTTACTGCTTTAACTTTTATGGATTATGGCATAGGAAAAGATTTAGGAATTGTTCTAGGTAAGGGGATAATATTTAGTTTGCTTGCTGTAATGACGTTGTTGCCAGCTTTAATAATTCTTTTAGATAAATGGATTGAAAAATATACTCATAGGGAAATTAAGCTTAGCTTTAAAGGTGTTGCTAGATTTGCAACTAGAATAAGATATTTGGGTGTAATAATTGCAATTATAATTTCTGTACTCTTCTTCTTAGCTCAAGGCAATGTTGATTACTATTATTCTTATGAAAGATCAATTCCTTTCGATGATAAATCTAATATAGCTCTTAAAGAAGTTGAAGCTATATATGGTGAGAATAATTCTAGTATTATTATTGTTCCAAAAAATGATAAGGTTAAGGAAGTTGAGTTAATTAATGAATTAATAAAAATACCTAATGTTGAATCAGTAATCGGGCTATATAGCGAAATGGGAACTGAATTGCCAGAAATTATGGTCCCAAGTGATACATTAAGCTTGTATCAGTCAGATAATTATTCGATGTTTACGATAAATTTGAACTGTGAAAAAGAATCTGAAGAGGCTTTTGAGACAGTGGAAGAAGTGAGAGGAGTTTTATCTGCTTATTATGACGAATGGTATGCAGCGGGAGGGACCTTTTCTTATAAAGATTTAGCTGATGTTACTAATGCGGACTTTGCACGTACGACGATTCTGTCAATCCTTTTTATATTTATTATCTTAGCTATAGCATTTAAATCTATAGTAGTTCCTTTAATAGCTATATTTGTAATAGAATTAGCTATTTGGGTTAACCTTGGTTACGCATATTTCTTTGATGAACCAATGAGTTTTTTAAGCTTTATTATTGTGGGCGCCATACAATTAGGTGCAACAGTAGACTATGCAATATTATATATTTCTAGATATAAGGAAAACTTGGAGATAATGAAGCCTATTGAAGCAGCACATCAAACTGTACAGGATACGGCAAAATCTATTATTACTAGTGGTGGAATTCTTGTGGCAGGAACCTTTAGTGTATACTTTATAGCCACGATTGAGACATCTTCAGAAATGTGTTTACTAATAGGTAGAGGCGCTATAATCAGTATGGTTAGTGTAATTGTCTTATTACCTTGTTTCTTGATAGTATTTGAACCATTAATTAAAATAACAACTGTTGGGTGGCCAACGAAAAGGAAGAAGGAGAAAAAAGCAGAGGGTGGTTTTGCAAATGAAGCATAATTTTAGAAAAATTATATCTTTTACTTTAATGATTATGTTTGTAATAAGTACTGTTGTTATTGCTGATGATGAAAATATTATTAAAAAAGATGAAACAGTTTATGTATCATTAAATAGTAATGGAACGGTAGATTCTATTATAGTTGTAAATAGATTGTTTGATATTATAGGTAATGAAATTCATGATTCTGGAGATTATCAAAGCATTAAATCATTAAGTGAAAATATTCAACCTATTGTAAATGGTAGTGAAATCACCTGGTATAGGGGCAATGAATTAGAAAAGGATTTTTATTATGAAGGTATTATTGACAAGGAACTTCCAATTAATTTTGAGATAAATTACTTTTTAAATGGTGAAGAAATAGGCACGGAAGAGATTGCTGGAAAGTCCGGAGAGCTAAAGATTGAATTAGAGGTTAAGCAAAATAATACGGTATCAGAGAATCAAAAAAATGCTTATCTTACGCAAATACAAATACCACTTGATCTAAATAAGGTTCAAATTAACGATGCATCTAAAGCTATGAAAGTAGTTACTGGAACCAATGCTACAATATCATATTCAGTAATGCCTGATACTGATGCGAATTTTACCTTAATTCTAGATGTTATAGACTTTGAAATGAAGTCGATACAATTATCATTGATAAGTTATGATGCTATTATTTCAAATGAATACAATGAATTAATTGATGGGTTGGAAGAAATGGAAGATGGTATGGTTGAAATTAATGAAGGAACTGTAGAACTTGAAGATGGATTATCTGATCTCGTTGATGGTATTGATGAGTTAAAAGATGGATTAACGGAATTAAACAACGGAGGAAAAGATCTTGAAAAGGGTTTAAAGGAATATCAAACGGGATTAGAAGATTTTAATGATGGTATTAATTCAGCATCTAGTGGTTTAAATGATGCAACTAATGGATTAGATCAGTTAAATCAAAATTCCGATCAAATTATAAGCGGTTATAATGAGCTATATTTAGGTTTAAAAGAATTACAACAAGGACATGAACAATTATCCATGATAGCTCAGTCACTTCTACAAAGTACTGATCCTAATATGAGAGCATTAGGACAAGGAATTATTGAAGAAAATGAAGGTTTAAAAAATATTTTAGCGGGATTATCTCAAGCAAATGAGGGGTTAAGTGACTATTGTATAAATCTAGGTACAGTGTTTAATGGTATCTCTGAAATAAATAATGGGATAATTGAATTAAGTGAAGGAGCAACTGACCTTACATCAGCGTACGATAAAATGGTAGTCCAAAGCAAAGATTTTTTTGTTGGATTAAATTCATCTGCGAATGGAACAGTAGATATGTATGATTCGATTAAAACTATTCCACAGGATGTTAATAAGTTAAATGAAGGACAATTAGAGGTTGCGAATGGAATAACTGAAATGAAAAAAGGTTTCGAAGGCGAGTATGATTCTTCAAAATCGGAAAACATATATTCATTTGTTAATAGTGATAATGTGATTAATTCTATTCAATTTTTAATGATTACACCTGAAATTAAAATAAATGAGATAACTGAAGAGTCAAATGTAGATATAGAACAAGCAGATAATTCATGGTATCAGAAAATATGGTCAAAGATTATAAATCTCTTTCAATAAAAAATGAACGACTGGTTTTAATAACCTTCTTAGTTTTTATAAAAACTAAGAAGGATTTTTTATTTCTTAATAAATTTCGGATTAACAGATTAATAAATATTCCTTTTTATATTTGATATTAAGGTATAGTAGGGTATAATATTACAATAAATACTAAATTTCGACAATTTTTATGCCTTTTTTTTTAAGAACTGGTACAAGTTTAATAAAATAACTTGAAAGGAGTGTCTATTTTGTTTAATTCTAAAGATGATAAACATTATAATGCAGTTATTGAATTTCTTGATGAGGCAATATTAGTTTTTAAAAAAACTGAATGCATAGATTGTAATAAAAAAGCATTAGAATTATTTGGATATTTTAAAGATGAAGTATTGGGAAAGAAAATAGAAAATTTTCTTCCGGAATTTCAAGATAATAATAAGGAATCAATTATAGATTTTTCAGAGAGACGTGGCAGAGTTAGTTATCAAAATGGTGATAGATTTAATTATAATTTTATTAAGAAAGATCTTTCTATATTTGAAATGAGAGTTTTATTAAAATATTTAGATTTAGATGAGGATTTATATGTAGTTGTGCTAAAAAATCTAATGGACTATGATGAGATGCAGCAATTAATTTTGCGGGAGAAAGGATTAGCAGAACATTATCTTGATATTGCAAGTTCGATGATTGTAGCTCTTGACAGTGAAGGTAAAGTTACATTAGTTAATAAAGAAATGTGCAAAGTTTTGGGATATGAAAAGGATGAATTAATAGGTAAGATATGGTTCGAATTACCTATTATTCCCGATAATAAAAAGGATAGTACTTTTTCTATATTTACTCAAATAATGAAATATGAAAAGTTTCCAGGGGATGAATATCAAAAAAATGTTGATAAAGAAGGAAGAGAAAGATTAATCTCATGGTCAAATAGTGTTTTAGAAGATAAGCAGGGTAAAAATATTGGTACATTAAGCTCTGGTAAAGATGTTACAGTAGAGAGAAAAATGCATGAAAAAATTATTAAAATAAAAACTACCAAGATATCTTAGCAGTTTTTATGTTTGACAATGTTTGTCCTTATTGGACTTGATTTTTTACTTGTTGAATATCTTCTTGTGAAGCTGGTGGAGCTGCTTGATAATAACCTTTTTGCATTGCAATATTTGCAAACTGTTTTTGACTTTCTTCACATGAATTACGTAATTGTAATAATGTTTGTCTTAATTCTTCACTTGATGCTTCGCTAATCATTGTTGTGTAAGTATTTAAGCTACCTTTAAGCATTGTTACAATATCATTAACTATTTCTTTTTCTTGCATTAAGTAACCACTCCTTATTGTAAAAATGAAATTAATTTTTGTTTGGTATTGCTTGCTTCTTGGGAAGATTGTTGAACCATTTGTTTAACCTGTGGATCTGAGCATTGATTTACATAATCTCCAAGTTTTTTATTTGCTAATTCGTGACTGAAGATTAGCTCCCGTATATTTTGTAAATCAAGTTGAGATAATTGATGATTCAAGATAAAATCTCCTTTCTATGATATGGTTTTAGAACACATAAGTAATTTACCAATAAAAAGGTATAATTATACAGAAATATTTATTCCAAAAAATGGGTATATAATTATATATACAAAAAATACGGTATTTAAAGAGTATTATTGCTGAAAATTATTCAGATATGATTAGCTTTAAGGGGTGATTCAATGTTTGATCCTACAATTTTCGATAATATAAAGGTTGTGCTTGAAGGAGAAGTATATGAATTAGATCTTACTAATGAGATATTAGTTACAAAACGACAGGATTTAGTCAATTTGGCTAAAATGGACAGAGAATTTGTCTTGCAATTTATGATAATGAATTTAAAGAAGGAACAAAAGGTTGAAATAATTTTAAAAGCAAGTACTTCAGACTTAGCAACAGAAATATTAGAATTAGAAGATCATAATAAATCTGGATGTGAAGTAGTAATACACTTTTATACTTTAATATCTGATATAAATCAATCGAAGATAATAAAAGATATGTTAACTAAGATATGGCAAAATCGCAAGATTGAACAAAGAATATCTTATACATATGATGAAACAAACAGTATTCCTTATGAGTATTTGAATGAGACTATTTTATCTTTCGGAAGAAAAATTAACGAAGATAATATTAGTGATATTCATGATTTAGTTAAATACACTGTTCATTCACTAAAAGAGATAAATAAGACAATAATTTAAGTATAATTAATGGACTGGGGATGTTTTGAAATGAATTTTATAATTAATTATTTGTTGATCACGCTTCCTGAATTTTATATTTTTATTCTATTTTCCATCATTTTGTTCGGGTATAAATTCCACGAATATAAGTTAAAGGTATTATATATGGCTGCAATAACTGCTTTTGTATCAGACTTTTTATGGTTATTAGATGTAGAGGTAGGCTTAAGAGTTCTTGTTACATTTATAACTATTTTTATCTTGTATTTGAAAATTATTAAACCAAAATGGATTCTATCGTTTTTTATGACATTTACTTCTTTTTTAGTTTTAATAATACCAGAAATACTTATTGTAACTATTTTACTTCAATTTATAGATTATCAACTGATCTTAGAAAATATATTCGTGAAATTTTTTGTTGTTTTTATAGAGTATCTTCCAATTGTTATTGCTATTTATATAATGCATAAAAAAAATAAAAATCTATCAAAACTAGTTAATAGAATGCAAAGTAATAAAATTGTAGGTTACTGGGTACAAATATTTTTTCTTATTGCTATCCAAATATATCTTATTATCTTTCTTAACTATACAGTCTACATAAAAAAATATGTTTTATTTAACACAAAAGAAATACCAAAAAATTATTACACATTATTATTAAGTATTCTTTTATTTCTTGTATATATTATATTGATAAAAGTTATTATCAATTTAAAAAATAAATATGCTGATATTGAAGTGTCTAAAACTGAAAGTAACTATAATGAAAATCTCGAAGGACTTCTTGTAAAATTAAGAATGGAAAGACACGACAACATTAGCCAAGTACAGGCAATATATGGAATGGTTGAAGAAGAAAAATATGAGATGTTAAAAGAATACTTAAATGATATTGTTGAAACTATTAAATCAACTTCTATTAATCATACAATCAATATAAAAAATATTCCATTAAGTGCATTTTTACACACTAAAATGGAGTGCTTAGATTCTTTGGGTATTGATTTTAGAATAAATGTTGAGACAAGTGATGCATTTAAGGAAATTAAAAGTGTTGATCTAGTTAAAATTGTGAGTAATATTTTAGATAATGCGATAAGAGCAGTTACAGAAAACAATATTAACAATCCATACATAGAATTAAATTGGGGCAAGGAAAATAATAACGCAATTATTAAAATTTCTAATAATGGACCAAAAATTAACAAAAATACTATTGAATTATTATTTAAAGAGGGATATACTACAAAAAAGAGTATGGAAAATAGTGGCTATGGTTTAGCAATCGTAAAATCTATAATTAATAAATATAAGGGTAATATTGAAGTTAAATCTACTAAAGAGATTACAAGCTTTAAGTTCAGTCTACCATTAAAATAATAATATAGAATAGCATAGAACTTATTAAATATATTATATATTTAAAGGAGAAAAGCTATGATTACGAGATTGTCTTATCAATTGGCTAATAAAATAGCAAATGCTACAAGTAGAGACGATGAGGATTTTATTCGATATGGTCTCGAGATTACTTTTATTGCTTTATTTAAACTACTAGTATTTTTATGTATAGCAATATTTTTTGATGTTATTATTGAGATGTTTGTTATTGTTAGTACTTTTGCAATGCTCCGTAGGGTTTCAGGTGGGGCTCATATGTCTACTTATCTTCGCTGCTTGTCATCATCAATCTTATTATTTTTTACACCAACATTAATATTTAAGTATCTAGCAATCGATATTAATCTAAATATTCTTTTATTATTAACTTTTGTAATTGCTGTTGCTATTATTATAATTTATGTTCCAGTCCAAGCAGTTAATCGACCAATTCCTAAAGAAAGATATTTATATTTTAAAAAAATGAGTATCTTATATCTGTTTTTATGGTTAATAATTAATATAATTGTTATTAGATATATTCCACAATATAGTAAATTATCAATGCTCTCAGCTTTTGGGATAATAATACAGGTGTTTACCTTACTACCTTTTGGATTTAAGCTTATCACCAACATAGATAATTTTCTTAATAAATAAAATTGTGGAGGTGTTTGTAGATGAAGAAAGTGCTTAATGCAACCGCATCTATGTTGTCCACCATGGCTAAGAAAGAAGTCAATGCAGCAAGTGTTTACATTATTTATCAGCCAGAACCACCTAAAAATAAATAATTTTTTAAAACAGATATTATTACTACACTCTTAGATGGGTTCATAACCCATCTTTTTTAATTACATAAACATGTCTAAAAATGGAATAAAAACAATAGAAAAAAGAAAAAGTAAACTATATAATTAATTTAAGAAAGAGGTGAAAATGTGAAAAAAATAGTTGTTATAGGTTGTGGTGCGGTTGGGGCAACATTTGCGTATACTGTATTATTAACCGGATTAGCTAATGAATTGGTTCTGATTGATATTAATAAGGATAAAGCTGAAGGAGATGCATTAGATTTAAACCATGGATTACTTCTTGCTCATCAGATGAAAATTTATGCAGGTGATTATCCGGATTGTAGCGATGCTGATATTATAGTAATTACAGCCGGTGCTGCACAAAAACCTAATGAAACTCGCTTGGATTTAATGCAGAGGAATGTATCTATATATCAAAATATATTAGACAATATATTAAAGTACAATAAGAAGGCGATTTTTTTAATAGCTACCAATCCAGTAGATATTTTAACTTACATTACAATAAAACTTACTAATCTTCCATCAAATCAAATAATTGGCTCTGGTACCTTATTAGATAGTAGTCGTTTTCGATTTCTAATTTCTGATAAAACAAAAGTAGACCCAAGAAATATACATGGGCTAATTGTAGGTGAACATGGTGACAGTGAATTACCAGTTTGGAGTTTGATGAATATTTCTGGAGTGGATCAGGAGCAAATAAAAAAAGGAACAAGACTCTTTTTATCAGATGAAGATAAACAAGCAATATTTAATAATACAAAAAATGCGGCTTATCAGATAATTGAGAAAAAAGGTGCTACCTATTATGCAATTGCCTTAGCATTAGCTAAAATTTGCGAAGCAATTTTAGATGACGAGAAATCTATTATACCTGTTTCTGTATATTTAAAAAACTACAAAGGTATTAATGATATTTGCTTAGGAATTCCCAGCATAATTGGAAGAGATGGTATTGAGGAGATACTTGATATTTCTTTGACACTAGAAGAGGAAAAACAATTAATAAAATCGGCAAACAAATTACAAGAATTTATTAAACAAATTCAACTACCAAATAACTAAATAGCAAATATGTAATATTAATATACTAAGTTCAAAATATTTACAAAGGGGGTTAATTTATGGGAGAAAAAAAATTTAAAAAACTTCCAAAAAGAAATGAAATTGATAATAAATACAAATGGAATTTAGAGGCGATATTTCAAGATGAAAATGTTTGGGAAGAGGATTTTAAGAAAGCAAAAACTTTAGCTGAGCAAATAAAAGAATATGAAGGACAACTAAAAAATTCAAGTAAACAATTATTAAAAGTATTAATGCTACAGGATCAATTATCACAGGTTTTTGGCAAGGTGTTTGTTTATGCAAGAATGAAAAAAGATGAAGATAATACAAATAGCAAATATCAAGCTTTGGCAGATCGGGTATCTACTCTAGGGGTATTTATTAGCAGTGCCACTTCATATATTGTACCTGAGATTCTTTTAATTCCATCTGAGAAGATAGAAATTTTTCTACAAGATAATGAACTAAAATTATATGAGAAATACATAGATGAGATAATAAGATTAAAACCCCATGTGCTGCAGGCTGATCAAGAGCAATTATTAGCTCAAACTGGTGAGTTATCGCAAGCATCAGAAAATATTTATAATATGTTAAATAATGCAGATATTAAGTTCCCTACAGTTATTGACGAAAATGGTGAAGAGATAGAGTTAACTAAAGGCAGATTTCAACAATTTATGGAAAGTAGTAACCGAGAATTAAGAAAAGACGCATTTAATAAAATGTATACAACATACGAAAGTTTAAAAAACACCTTTGCAGCAACTTTAAATTCAAATGTGAAGAAAAATATTTTCTATGCTCAAATTAGGAATTATCCTACAGCATTAGAGGCATCATTATTTGAGGACAATGTTCCTGTTAAGGTTTATAATCAACTATGTGAAGTAATACATGAGAAAATGAATTTAATGCATCGCTATGTTAAATTGCGAAAAAAAATTATGAATTTAGATGAAATGCATATGTACGATCTATATATTCCAATTATTAAGGATATTAATATTAAAATTACATATGAAGAAGCAGTAGAGAAAATAAAGAAAGGTTTACATCCACTGGGGAAGGAATATTTAAGTCAAATAACAAAAGGTATAGAATCTAGATGGATAGATGTTTATGAAAACGAAGGAAAGACAAGTGGAGCATATTCATGGGGTACATATGGAACACATCCATATATTTTGTTGAATTATCAAGACAAAGTAAATGATATGTTTACAGTTGCTCATGAGTTAGGGCATTCTATGCATTCTTATTATTCAAATAAAAATCAACCTTATATCTATTCTCATTATAAAATCTTTGTAGCAGAGGTTGCATCGACACTAAATGAAGCATTATTAATGGATTTTCTATTAAAAACAACGACTGACAAAAAAGAAAAGTTATACTATCTTAATTATTATTTAGAACAATTTAGATCAACGGTTTATCGTCAGACAATGTTTGCGGAATTTGAAAAAATGATACATGAAAAAGTTGAAGGCGATGAGGCGTTGACTCCGCAATTACTAAATAGCATGTATCATGATCTTAATGAAGCATATTATGGAAAGGAGGTAATCGTTGATAATTTAATAGATATCGAATGGGCAAGAGTCCCGCATTTTTATATGAATTTCTATGTATATAAATATGCCACTGGGTTTTCAGCTGCAATTAGCTTAGCGAGGCAGATACTTACCGAAGGAGAACCAGCAATTAATAGATATATTGAGTTTTTAAAATCTGGAGGATCAGATTTCCCGATTAATCAATTGAAAAAAGCTGGAGTTGACATGACCACTAAAGAACCTATTCAAAGTGCATTATCGGTATTTGAAGATATGCTAAATCAAATGGAGGAGTTATTAGATAATTAACTCACATATGTAAAACTTTAGTTACTTAATAGAATTTGGAGCACGTTGTAAACTACAAATAACAAATAGTCTTATATTAAAAAAAATTTATTGACATCAAATCTAATTGATGATAAATTAATATTTAAATTTAAATTAATTTTAATGATATTAAAGACTATGAAGGAAAAGTCTGGTGTATGATGATAAAAGAGAGTCAGTGGCTGGTGTGAACTGATAGAGTCAATATCAGGATAGCGTTCTGGAGTTATTAAGCTGAATTAGTAGTAGGCTTTAATCGGTGAAAATCCGTTATGATAGTAACTAGTTATTACTAGCTACAAGAGTTTACTATTGTGAGATAGTAAAAAAATAGGGTGGTATCACGAATAATAACCTTTCGTCCCTATACTGGTATTAAAATCGGTATAGGGAAAGGAAGGTTTTTTTATTACATTTCGCTTTAATGCATTTAAGCAGTAAATTATTAAAGAAGTTGATTCACAGGAGAGTGTAAGGAAAGATTGTATATTAATTAATATTTAAATTTTAGGAGTTAAATTATTAAGGAGGAAGATAAAATGATAAAGATATTAGTAAGTGATCCAATCTCTGATGTTGGATTAAAAAAATTGATAGAAGCTAATGATATTCAACTAGATATTAAAACTGATTTAAAGCAAAATGATTTAATTAAGATAATTGGTGAATATGATGGATTATTAGTAAGAAGTCAAACAACTGTATCAAAAGAAGTTCTTGAAGCAGCATCGTCTTTAAAAGTTATAGGACGTGCAGGTGTTGGGGTTGACAATATAGACACTAAAGCTGCAACTGAATTAGGTATAGTGGTATTAAATGCTCCAGATGGTAATACAATTTCAACAGCTGAACATAGCTTTGCAATGTTGGCGTCAATGGCGAGATGGATTCCGCAAGCTCACAAAGATTTAAAAGAAGGGATTTGGAACAGAAAAAAATATGTAGGCGTTGAACTTAATGATAAAGTATTGGGTGTTATTGGTTTAGGAAGAATTGGCTCTGAGATTGCTAAAAGAGCAATAGCTTTTAATATGGATGTAATCGGTTATGATCCATTTATTACTGAAGAACGAGCAAAGCAATTAGGAATTACACTCGGATCGGTAGAAGATGTTGTTAAAAAAGCTGATTTCATTACAGTTCATACACCATTAACAAAGGAAACAAAATATATAATTGATGATAAAGAATTTAATCTTATGAAAAAAGGTGTCAGAATTGTAAACTGTGCCAGAGGTGGAATAATTAGAGAAGAAGCATTATTACGAGCTATAGAAGCTGGAATAGTCGATGCAGCTGCTATCGATGTTTACGAAGATGAGCCTCCAAAAGAAGATAATCTATTAGTTAATAATCCAAAGGTTATTACTACTCCACATTTAGGTGCATCAACAAAAGAAGCTCAATTAAATGTGGCTATTGATGTTGCTGAGGAAGTATATAATTTTCTCAAAGGTGTACCATTTAAGAATGCTATAAACTTACCATCTGTATCTGGAGATATTTTAGAACATGTAAAGCCGTATATAGAACTAGCAGAAAAATTAGGAAAGTTAATAACAAATACTTTAACTGGTGCTATTGAGAAAATTGAAATATTGTATGCTGGAGATATTATTGAAAAAGAGATAGACGTATTAACTAGAACAGTATTAAAAGGAGTATTATCACAGCACTTAGGTTCAGCGGGCATGGTTAATGATGTAAATGCCCCTACTTTGGCTAAAGGTAGAGGAATTGAGTTTGTAGATAGTCGCACTTCAAAATCTCATGGATATACTAATTTAATTACTGTTAAAGTAAAAACAAAAAATGAGGACAAATATGTAGCGGGAACCTTATTAAATAGTTACGGTCCTAGAATTGTCAATCTAAACGGTTATACTGTTGACTTTAATCCTGTAGGAAATCTACTTCTTATGGAACATACAGATAAGCCGGGTATCATTGGTGATATAGGAAGAATATTAGGTAATGCTAATGTTAATATAGCTACGATGCAAGTTGGTAGAAATGAAGTAGGCGGAAAAGCAGTTGCTTTTATTATGGTAGATAATGTTGTTGAAGATAAAGTATTAGAAGAAATAAAACAAGCTGATGGTGTAAACAATATTTATCAAGTAGAACTTTAATATACTAAATGTAAAGTCCAAACTATTATAATATATATAGTTTGGACTTTTTTTAATTCAAGACTTTTTAAAGTACAGATTACTTAGCTTGAGTATATTACCCTAGATCTACTAAAGTTCTTTTTCGAGCATTAAATATTGAAATTTTATTTACTTCAGATTTCTTTAAATAATTGAGTGCAATGTCATAATCTTCTCCGACGTGTTTAGGTTGATGGGCATCAGAATTTAGAATTAAAGGGATATTATTCTCCGCTAAACGTTTCATTAATTGAGGCGAAGGGTATAACTCTTTAACAGGTTTTCTAAGTCCGGCAGTACTTACTTCAACAGTTATGTCGCTTTCCTTAATGTGATTAATTATCTTGTCATATATATTAAATAGCAAATCATTTTCTATTTCTTCTGGTTTATGTCCAAATACCTTTATCACATCAACATGACCAAGTATATCGAATAATTTTGAGGCTAATAAATTCTCTAAAATATTAAAATATTCATTATAAACATCTATAACCGCTTTATTATTCCAATTTTCTTTCATCTCATGTAAATCAAAACCCCAATCTCCTATCCAATGCACTGAACCAATTACATAATCCCATGGATATTCTTTTAAAAAGTTCTCTATTTCCTTTTCTTTATGAGGAATATAATCTAATTCAATTCCTAATTTAACAGGCAATCCTTGCTCTTTGGCTTTTAAAACAAGAGATACATATTCTTCTATATCCTCAGTTTGGCGCTCTTCAATCCATGGATTAAATAGTAAAGCTTTTGTTTGTTTAAATCTATATCCATGTTCTGAAAAACCAAGATCAGTTATATTTCTATTTTTTGCTACTTCTAAATATTGAAGAACCCATTCTATTGAATATGGTCCTGTTTCTAAATGGACATGATAATCTGTAATCATAATTGAATCCCTTCGAATTAATAAATTTTAAGTATATTTTATTATAACTTTTATATTTTAACAAATACTATCATTATAAAAAATTCAAAGGGGAGTTATCGTGAAAAAAGTAATTCTTATATTAATAGATAGTCTTATGCCTAATAATCTAGAGTCTGCAATTACTTCAGATAGTACACCAGCATTAAAGTATCTTATTGATAATGGGATATATAATAATCAGTGTCCAACAGTTTTTCCTACTATGACAGCATCAATTGATGCTTCATTAATGACTGGTACTTTTCCTAATCAACATAGAATACCTGGTCTTATATGGTACAATAGTGAAGAAAACAGGATAATTGATTATGTTAACGGTACAAAAACAACTCTAAAATTGGGTATTAATTCAACTATTAAAGATGTTTTTTATAATTTAAACGAAATTCATTTAAGCAAGCGCGTAAAAACTATATTTGAAGAATTAGATGACAATAACAAGACATCTGCATCTATTAGTTTTATAATTCATCGTGGCAGACAGAAGCATCAAACAGATTTATCATTATTATTAAATTTAGTAACTAAATTTTCATTAAGAAATGTAAAAATAAGTGGACCTAATTTTTTGTGTAAAGGGGCACTATGTAAGCCAAAGATAAGGTTTAGAAAATTAAAAAAAGGATTTAATCAAACTATTTTTAAAAGATACGGAGTAAACGACAGTTTTTCTACGGAGGTTGCAGAAATAATAATTACTAGTGGTAGCCAACCTGATTTAATGATGATATATCTACCTGATCATGATCATTATTTACATAGAAATATTGATAATCCTTTACCTAATTTAGAAAAAGTTGATGAAAAAATAGCTAGAATATTAAATACATTTGGGTCATGGAAGGAAGCACTTAAACAGAATATCTTTATTATTATTGGTGATCATGGACAAACAAGAATAGGTAAAGGGAGTAAATATAATATTGACTTAGATAAAATGTTAAATAGGTACAAAATATTAAAAGTCGGAAAAAAGACTAATGAAAAAGATGAAGTGGTTATTGCTAATAATGAAAGAATGGCATATGTGTATCCATTAAAAAGGCAATTGGAGAAAAGTGTTTTAAAGGATTTATTAAAAGACGATAGAATAGATTTTGTTGCATGGAAACATGGGAAAAAGGTTATTGTCGAAGACTATCAAAAACGGAAATTAGCCTTTGGTAAAAACGGAAAATATGTTGATCCATATGGTGTTAACTGGAATATAGAGGGCAATTTTGATCTATTAGATTTAAGAATAGAAATAAATAATAAAATCAAATATTTCCTATACCCCGATTCATTATCAAGATTATATGGTGCTTTATTTTCTCATGATGATTATTTTTTTGTTGTTTCTGCAAAACCAACATATGAATTTATTTCTAAAACATTTCCGAAACATTTAGGGGGAGGAAGTCATGGTTCATTGCATCGTACTGATTCATTAGTTCCTCTTATTGTATCAGGTGCAGAGATAGAACCAAAAACAAATCTTAGAGTAGTTGACATTAAAGAATACTTGCTTCAATTATTAAATGTAAATTCGGCTACTACAGGAAAGTGATCGGATAACTTTAAAGGGAGAACACGATAATCAACAATTTTAATATCCTTTGAAACATAGATATAGTCAATCCTTTTATTAGAAAACATAGTAGTCGGAAGGTGTTCTTTATTCATAAGTTTAGCAACATCAAGTTCATCTAGTGTAGATAAACTTGTATTAAGATCGCCCATAAAGATAAATGGTGTTTGTAAAGTTCTTAAATATGTTTGTATTTTTTTTAGTTGATTTATTCTTGTAAAAGAATTTAGACTAAGATGAGTATTTAATACATGGATTATTTCCCCATCTTGTTTTATTAAGGTATCTAAGAGTCCTCTATTTTCCCTTTTATGAGGTAAAAGAATGTGTTTACGTGACAGTATTGTTGACCTAGTATAGGTGGCAATACCGTATTGTCCACCATCTAAAGATATATGGGACCCAAAATGAACATTAAAGTTCAATTCTTTACTAATCTTTGAAACCTGAAAACCTCTTCTTTTTCCTTCATTAATTTCTTGAATAGAAATAATGTCAGGTTGTTCATTTCGCAAAAAAAGTATTACGCGGTCTAGCTGGGGTAACATCCACAAGTTTCTTCCACCATGGATATTATATGTTATCACTTTATAAGTTCTCATAATATTATTTTATCCTTAAAAATTTCAAACTAATCAATTATTTTACCATTAATAATAGTTAATTCAACATTAACATCCTTAATATTGTCAGGGTTCATCATAAAGATATTATCAGATAAGACTACAATGTCTGCTATTTTCCCTTGCGTAATTGAACCTTTAATTTTATCTTCGAAAGAAGTATATGCACCGCCCATTGTGTAACCATAAACCGCTTGTTCAACAGTTAATTTCTGCTCAGGAAGCCAGCCTTTAGAAGGGAAACCATTAAGATCTTTTCTAGTAACTGCAGCATATATACCATACATAACATTTGCTGGTTCAACTGGGCAGTCAGAACTACAGGCTATAGTTACCTCTTTGTCTAAGAAACTTTTCCATCCATACGAATATTTCCCCCTCTCTTTACCTATTCTTTTCTCTACGTAATGCATATCGGTAGAGACAAAAAGAGGTTGAATAATTGCTGTTAAGTTTAACTCCTTAAATCTATTGAACAACTCACTATCTGTTATTTGGCAATGAATGATGGCGTGTCTAGCGTTTTCTCTAGTGTTTTCTTTTTGTGCTTTTTCAAAACTATTGCATACGCTGTGCATAGCTTTGTCGCCAATAGCATGTACTACTATTTGCATATTAAGATTATGGGCTGTTTTTATAATTTGATCAAGTTCTTGGTCTGTATATACTGGTATACCACATGTAGTAGAGTCGTCTGAATAAGGTTCTTGCAGATAAGCAGTTCTTGCACCTAATGATCCATCAATAAATATTTTTAGAGGTCCAATTTTAAAGAATTCATCACCAAGGTTTGTATTATAGCCTTTACTTATAAAATCACATATAGAATTAACATCTGGCAAGTAACACTGTTGGTAGACTCTAATTGGTAAATTCCCTTCTTGTGCAAGTTCCTTATAGGCGTTAATTACTTTATCGTAGTTATTTGGATAAAGAAATAAGTCCTCGCTATGGATTGAAGTTATTCCATATGTAATTAATTCTCTTGATGATAGTTTTAGTATTTCTTTAATTTCATTTTTTGTTGGTTGGGGAATCTGTTTTAATATTAACTTAATTGCATTTTCTCTGAAAATCCCTATAGGTTCTCTACTTTCATCCAAGTCAAAATGTCCGCCTTTTACTTGAGATGTAGTATCGTTTATTGATGCTAATTCTAACGCCTTACTGTTTGCTATGATTAAATGCCCACATACTCGTGATATAACAATTGGGTGGTCAGTGGAGATTTTATCAAGGTCATACTTGGTGGGTAATCTATTTTCAATAAATAGATTATCATTAAATTTTAAACCCCTAATCCATTTTTCTGTAGGTAAATGATTACACAAGATAAATTTCTTAATATTATCAGTTAATTCATTTATTGAATGGCAGTTTGCTAGATCTACCATCTGTTTACTTAAACCATAATTTAACAGATGCATATGACTATCAATAAAACCTGGTAAGGCTAGTTTTTTATTTAAGTTTATAAGTTTAGAATTACTTTTTTTATAAGGTAGTATATCTTCGCTTTTTCCTATTTTAATAATCTTTCCTTCAAGGATTGCCACTGCTTCAACTGTAGGGTTATTTTTATCCATTGTAATAATATTACCGTTATATAGAATTAAATCCATACGAAATACTCCTTTTGTTAAGCTAATTAATTGAATTAAGAATGGTTTCCTTGATAGCATGTATATCTTTTTCGTAAAAAATTTCCCATTCTATTCTTTGAGGTGCTGGAAGTAATGCAACACATAAATCAATATCTACCTGTCTTAAATTATTATTTTTCCATTTCTTAAAACTATAAAAAAGAAGACGAGTTGAAAAGATAGGGTATTCAAATCCTAAGGAAATTAAATCAATCTGTGATTGTTCACTTTTTGTTTCTAAAGTGGGAATATGTTTGTATACTTCTTCAATTTTAGAAAAAGCCATTATCAATTGAGAAGGAATATTAAGTGATTTATTTTCATTTTCGGGAAGTATATTATATTTAAAATAAGTTTGACTAGCAAAGGACATATACGTTTCAAAATCTTCTATTTTGAATTTTATAGCACGTTCTAAAGCTTTATCTACTGAAAGTTCTAAAATTGAGTAAAAGATGTCATTATTTAAATTAGCATACAAAGGTTTTACTTTACATAAAAGTTTCATGTAATAATGTTTCAAGTAATTATGAGCATTTAAATCTCCTTCTAAACATCTACTCCAGTAGTGTTTTATATCTTCAGAAGTTAGATCTTCTGTTTGATCTAATAATTTAATCATTTCATCTAAGTTCATTTTAATCCCTCGCTTAATAATTATTATCATTTAATGAATATGAAAATAAAATAAAAATATAATCTATTATAGCATGTAATATATTAATTTTTTTGATAATAAAGCCGAACTTTATTCAGATAGAGTTTTTCACCTAAAGGTATAAGTGCAACTAAGACTTACGCTACGTTTAAACTTGCGTAAATCAAGTTTTTTTTACTTCACCTGAATTAATGCACTCAAGAGTACACTCGAGAGCACAAGTCATGCTATGCAAGTGACGCTAAGACACCTTTGGTGTCAAGGTGTGTAAGTGAGGGTCTTATCATATCTTGATAAAAATATTGGTCGAGTTAGGTATTAATAGATTGTTTGTCTCATAAATTATAAAAATCGTAATAAATTATGAGGGTGAGGCTAATTGAAATATAAAAAAACTATAATTCCTTTTCTTATTATCTTAATAGTTGGAGTATCTGTTTTTATTTGGTATAAAAATAATATTTATTCAAATGTAATTAAATTTTTCCCTATTAATAATAGTATTTATTTTACGGAAGTAGGGTCAGATCTGGAAATATATGAGCAAGAAAACAAAAGATATAAAGTTGTAGGTGAATCATGGTCACAAACCAGTGAGAAAGTTTTTTTACGTCAAGATGTAAATTTACTCTTTCAAAATGGTTTTCTAAAAGGATTCGACTACCCTTGGGAAAAAGATACTGATTGGATAATTAATAAAATTGCAATTCCATTAGAAATGGATTCTATATATTCGTTGCTTTCGTATCATCATGCAGAAATTCATCAAAATGATATTATTACAAGTAATCAAGCTGTAACTGAAGATAAACTATATGTAAGTGCCATTCAAAATACTTGGGATGCTTTTAAAGTACCACAAAATGATTTGCAAAAGAAACAACAAGCGACTCTAACTGCTAATTACAAAAAAGTAAGGGAGGAGTTGTTAGAACAGGGTCTTAAACAACTAAATATTAATAAGGATAATTATATGATATATGATTTAGATACATTTTCTTTAAAAGGTGAGGAATCAGGTATAATAAATGAAACACAATGGCAATCAGTATTAGGTGGTTTGTGGGAGGGATTGTATAATAATTATATATTTTCATATATAAAAGATGAGTTAAAATATTTTTCTCCGCCAATGCCGTGGATATTAGTAGATAAATTGGGGACACATTTATTAGTTATATATCAACAGGCCAATGGAGAATTTGTAAAATTAATTATGGCAATTAAATAATGTTTTTCATTTAATAAAATAAGTTTTTAGAATAGGTATAAATCCCCTCTTAATTTGATTGTTATCTCTCCATATAAAAGAAGATTTTAAGATGTTATAATCGTCATCTAAAGTTACAATAACGATTAAGGTAAAATAATTTCTAAACCTATATTTTAAATCTATCCAGATAATATCATAACCCATAGAAGTTTTTCTTCGTTCAGGATAGGCGTATTTGGTAAATTGCAATAAATTCATAATTTTGATATCTTCTTTAGATGCCTCTATTGATTTATATACTGGTTCCTTCATTTTAGTTTCTATCCATAATAAATTCTTTTCTTTAATAATTCCAATATTATATTGTTCAGGTAATTCTTCGATAATATTCCATATTCCCCATCTAATAGATGGAAATAAACTAAGCTTACCAATTAAATTATAGTTGGTTTGTAAGATAATTTTTGTTTTAATATGAATCCATGCTCTAATACAACAGTAAAATATGGTTATAAGGTATACTATAGTAAAAATATATATAAAGCTATGCCTATTAAAACTCCATATAAGAATAGAGATAGAATGAATAGTAAATAAAAAAGGATCAAAAATATTAAGTATATTTAATGAATACCTTTTTCTAGTAAATGGATATAAAATTTGGGTTCCATAAGTGTTTAATAAATCCAAAACAACATGAGTAAGCACTGCAAAAAAAGTCCATATCCATACATGAAATAAGAATGGTGATGGATAGTAAATTAATATTAATAAAGATATAAGGGTTGGCCAGAGGAAAATAGCTGGCAAAGAATGAGTTATACCTCTATGGTGTTTAATGTAGCCAGCTGATCCGGTAAATATTTTTGTAATTCCATCAAAATCTGGTGCTTGGGAGCCGATTATAGTCCCAATTAAAATAGCTTGTGATAAAGTCGATTCTTGATTAACTATTGGATCGATATGAGCTAATCCAGCCAAGCTAAGTCCCATAATAAAGTGAGTTCCTGTATCCAATATTATTCAATCCTAACATAATGTTTTTTATATTATTAACCAGTTAAGAGATATTTATCCTAATACATAAAGCCATCATTTTTAAATGATGGCTTTATGTATTATCTTATATTCAAGTAATCTAAATATTTATATTTTACTTTTTCTATTTCATCTTCGATTCTTTTATGCTCTAAAGGTTTTCTTAATATATCGTTCTCTGATATATTCCTTTCAATCTTAATAGTATAATTAAGAATATTTAAGTTCATATATAATACCCCCTATAACTAAAAATTCAGTAATCGTCTATCACCTTATTAATAGAAGATTTTAATAACACAAAACTAATATACATTGTATACACTCCTTTCAAATTTTTTATGTATTAAAAAAAGACCATAGTAACCTATGGTCTTTTAATACCTTAACAAATAAAAACCCATAGTCGAATACACGACTAATGGGTAATTTCAACAATAAAATTAAATTAAAGTATTGTTTTACAAGATCCCGATGCCGTGCAAAGTTATTAAATTTTCAGTGTTATTTAGATCAATTAATTTTTTCATCATTATGCACGACCTCCTTAAAATAAATTCTAAAATATCAAACCTACCTTAGTATACTTAAAGAAAAGAACATTGTAAAGAAAAAAATTAAATTTTAGCAATAATTTGCACAAAATGAGATTTAACATCACTTAAAATATTTACTAATTTCTTGGCATTTTCATGTTGATTAAATTTTGTTAATTCTTGAATATATAAGTTTAATAGTTCATTTATATCATCAATTCCTTTTGAATCAATTGGGAGAATAGATATATTTGCACCTTTTGCAATTCGTCTTTTTAGAGCATTTATATCTAATCCTAATTCTGGAACAATTCTTTGATAAATGACACCGCCTGTCATTCCAGAACATATCCAAGGTCCTGGATCTCCTAAAACTATTACACGTCCATTAGTCATATATTCAAATGCAAATCCTTTAATATTAGCTCTTGTTGCAATTCCACCTAATTTGTCTTGAATAGGTGTCGTAATTTCTCCACCAATAATAATATCTGCTCCAGAAAGTCTAATACATGCTCTAGAATCCGCATTGCCCTGTACAATAAACAAACCTTTTTGTGCTCCATAAAAACAACTTTTCCCTATAGAACCATTGATATAATAACCATTTTTATCTTTTGTTTTTATAATACTAACCTTTCCACCGTAAGCAGTTTTACCCAGCCCATCCTGACATCCGCCATTGACTTCTATATTTACACCATCGGACAAATATGCTGCTAAACCATTTCCAGGTATTGAACCATCCTTAAATTTTATGTTTATCGGTTGTTTTGAATGATATTTACCATTAAGGTTATTCCGTACACGATTACCTGATATATCACTGCCAATCATTCTATTGGTACAATTAACAAGCTTTTGAGTCAATTCTTCTGGTTGCGTTGCATTATCAGAAATAACATTATTAGAAATACTTTCTGATTTTCTTTGTATTGGAGAAGAAATTAATAAAGAGCTAAGATCTAATAGATTGTTATAATTTATTTGTTGTAGTAAATCAGATTTTCCAACTAAATCTTGTAATGTGCTTGCTCCAAGACGATTAACAATTTCTTTAGTTTCTTCAGCAATTAATAGAAATAATCTTTTTAGATTACTGACAGAAAGATCAAAATCTCTGGGTTTAAAATTTTTCAGTCCTTTATTAGTTGCTTGCTCAATATTATCAATTTGTGTAGATATTCCAACATGACATGTATCCAAATGACAACTACGACATGTGGTACAACCAACAGCAACCAAAGCTAATGTACCAAATCCAACCCTATTTGCCCCTAGAAGAATTGATTTTACTACATCTTTACCACTGCGAATACCTCCATCCGCCCAAATTTCTACAGCATCTCTTAATCCTGCATCAATTAATGCAAGGTGTGATAAATTTATTCCAATTTCAATAGGAAGTCCAACATGTTGAACAGCATGAACCCTTGCTGCTCCAGTACCACCATCATAACCACTTAGGGAAATAACATCAGCACCTGCTTTTGCAATACCAACAGAAATAGTTCCAATGTTAGGGACAATAGGTACTTTCACAATAATCTTAGCTGTATTATTAGTAGTTTTAAGTTCTGAAATAATTTGAGCTAAGTCTTCAATTGAATAAATATCGTGATTGTTAGAAGGAGATATTAAGTCTGTATTAGGTGAAGTATTTCTTGCATCAGCTATTTTAACAGTCACTTTATTACTAGGTAAATGTCCACCTTCACCAGGTTTTGCTCCTTGACCAATTTTAATCTCAAGCCAATGAGATGAATTAACAAACTCTACGTTAACTCCAAAACGACCTGATGCTATTTGCATACCTCTATTGTTGGGGTATCTTCCTAATAGACTCTTTATTTCCCCACCTTCACCACTAATGCTTAACATATTTAATTGATAAGAGGCTTCAGCATATGCTCGAAATGCAGTTTCACTTTGAGATCCGAAAGACATTGAACTAATAACAAATGGTAAAGCATGATTGCCAATACCAATATTTATATAATCCTTGTTAATTATTTCTTGAGAAAATTTAAAGTCTAATAGATGTCTTATAGCTAAAGGATTTTCCTTCTCTTGTTCAGACAAGTTTTCTTTATAGACATCATAACCTTTTATGCCAAAAGAGATATCATGTAAATCTTTAGTAATTTTAGGTAACAATTTAAAGCTTCTTGTTACCCTTACTTTATCAGAATTAAAATCTTCTCTTCTTTTAAGTGCATCATTTTCTAATTGAAAAAATGAGTAACCAATTTTGTTATTTCCGAAGAAATTATTTACTCTTAAAATCTCTATAATTTCCTGATGTAGTCCAATAGATGAAAATAATCGTGAATAGCCTCTTAATTCATGTATACCTAAAGTAGATATAACTTTCTCTAGTCCTTTATTTAAAGCGGAGTAAACATTTTTGATTGAATCAATATTATTTTTTTGAGAAATGGAGTTAAATAATAAATAAGGAGAAACAGCATCTGCACCAAGTCCTATAGCTGTAATCATGTCATGTAGATGACGTAATGAACCCGAACGTAAAATTATACTTGTCATTCTACGTAAATTTTCATTATTTATATTCTCATTTTTTAATGCAGTATCAATAGAAGCAATAGCTAAATGAGGGTCGAGCCATAAATACTCATTATTTTCAAATAAAATTTGATCATCTAGAATAATTAATTTTGCTCCACTTTTAACTGCTTGTATAGCCTCATTGTTTAATATCACTAGTCTTTCCTTAATTGTTTGTTTCTGAGAAAAAGCCAAGTCTAATGTTGCAACAGATCTTCTATTTTCAGAAAAAAAGCAGTGAAAAGCTTTATCTAGTGTTGTTGTACCTATTTCTTCTGCAAAAATTTGGGCTGTTATACCTTCTAATAATATAGGTGATAAAATTTCAAAAGAGGTGTCTCCTCTGTTATGAGGAACAAATTTTTCTCTACCTCCTAGAATCATTCTAGTAGAAAAATGTTCAATTTCTCTTTCCCGATCAATTGCTGGGTTAGTAACAACTGCAACAGTTTCTTTAAAAAAATCTGACAAATTAATGCGTCCTTTAGATAGTATTGCTAAAGGTCCATCATAACCAAGTGAAGTAATTTGCTCCTTACCACTAACTGCCATTTTTTCTACATTAATTATATGTTCTCGTTCCCAGCCAAAAGATTGATATACACCATTTGAAATTTCTTCATATTCTGAAAATATTAAATCTGTCTTTTGAAAATCGGGTACTTGTAATTTTTTACGATATTTTTTCAATGGAAAATTCTTGTCAATTTCGTTATAGACAATTTGTTGTATTTCTGAATAATTGGAAACTTTTATAGACTCATCATGGTTGAAAGTAACTCCTATTTTTTCACCTGGTGCTAGTGGTTTTGGTTCATTTACCATTTCATATGAATAAACAATTCCCTGTTCTGAAGAAAAGTATAAATTATCCTTTGTTTCAACCATCCATAAAGGGCGAAGCCCAAGAGCATCAACACAAAAAATTGATTGATTTCCAAAGCGTGATACAATGCCAGCTGGTCCCTGTGCAAACGGTCCCCATAGATGTCTTAAAAAAGTATATAAATCCTTTAAATTTGATGAAATATTATGAATTTCATTATATATAGGTGGAAAAATCATTTCCATTGTAGTAAATAATGAAAAACCATAATGGGCAATTATACCTTGGATAATTCTATTTAAATCTTGTGAATCACTTCCATTATAGACTAAAGGAATGTCTAGCATTTTGGCTTCGTCACGTAAACGAGCAATTGTATTTATTTCACCATTATGACCTAGTAAAGAAAATGGTTGAACTCTAAAAGAATGAGATAATGTATTTGTTGAATAGCGATTATGCCCAATTGTATTAATTGATTTACATAATGGATTTTGTAAATCTAGATAATACTCATATAAAATGTCCGCAGAGCCCATTACTTTATAAATGACAGAATAATTACTTAGTGATACAACATGTACATCTAAATTTTCTTCAATATCTATATTTAATAAAAACAACTTTTGACTGATATTAGTAGGAGTATCAGCAAATATTCCAGCAATTTGCAAAAAGAATGGTTCCAGCTTTTTGCCGTTAGGACCTAATTTGCTT
This sequence comes from uncultured Bacillaceae bacterium, assembly GCA_964538675.1. Lineage (GTDB taxonomy): Bacteria > Bacillota > Bacilli > Tepidibacillales > Tepidibacillaceae > CAZIGM01. The sequence goes on from CAZIGM010000010.1 coordinate 45,882, forward strand.
GAATTAACTTGATTTTTTTCCTCTAATAAAATATTTATATTATGCTTTTTAAATTTTTCTTTAATTTCAATTAAAGTATTATTTAAGGATTTAACTTTTGTGTCAATAAAAATATGTCCCACTAAAAAAAGTGGGGAATAAACTAGTTCAGGTTCTAACCCATTATCATTAAATTTTTTTTCCCAAAGCTTTTTTGGAATATCAGTTAATATTCCAGTACCATCACCTTCACCGTTAATAAAACCTGAACGGTGGTTTAATTTAATTAGGGCTTCTATATTCTTTTTTATATTTTCATGTGTCGCTACACCATTTTTCTCTATTACTGCAACTATTCCACAGCTATCATGTTCTTTTATCATCGCAACAAGGTCGTTTAATCGACCTTTCCACCACCTTTAATTACTACAGATTATTATAAAAATCATACCATTTGTAAGGAATTTATACAATATAAAAATGATTAAATATGCAGTAGCGAGGGATAATATACAAAAGAAAACGTTTTCATAAATACTATAAAATAGTTGCACATAGATGAATTTGCACAAATTATTCTAAAAATAATATACATAAGATATACATAAAAAAATAAAATCAAATTAAGATGATTTTACTAAAACTTGTTATAGGAGCATTGCATTACAGAATTAGAGTAATAAGAAGTTAATGAGTTTAGATGGTTTCACCTCTTGTAATTGATTTTTAGACATTTAAAGAGAATCCGAAAAGACCTGTAATTAAAATAACAAGAATATGAAGAAAAACAAAAGTAAATGCCTTTAAAGTTTCTTTTCTTTTTAAAAGATCAAATATTTCAAATGAGAAAGTAGAGAAAGTAGTGAATGCTCCAAGGAATCCCCCTGTAATAAAAAAATAAAAACTTTGAGTTTCGTTTAGAATATTATAACCGAGTATATAACCTAAGAGAAATGATCCTATTGCATTTACTACTAGTGTGGCAATCGGAAAAGAATTATTTCGAGTTTTTATATATTTACTTATAGCATATCTACTTATTGCTCCAAGGGACCCACCAATACCAATTAATAACCAATTCATGATTCATCCCCCCTTGAACCTGAAGGAATTACAATATCTTTTAATTTCATGTTTGCTGTTTTAAATCCAAGTAAAGCAAATAAAATACCTCCTAATATACTTAACGAAATATATAAAAAAGCTAACAAAAATTCACCTGAATTGAGAAGAGTAAGTGTTTCCAAACTAAAAGTCGAAAAAGTAGTAAAAGAACCTAATAAGCCAGTTGAAAAAAATAGTTTAAATTTAGTAGACATTTTTTTTGCGTAATTTGCTAAAAAATACGCTAGAATAAATGTTCCTAATAAATTTATTGCTAAAGTAGAAAAAGGTAACAACGTATTAGAAAATGTTTGCAACAAAAAATCTCCAGTGCTAACCCTTAACACAGCTCCAATAAATCCTCCTATTCCAACGTATAAATAGTTCATATAATTGCCCTTCTTTGCTAGATTTTAATAGTAATTTATACACTAGTATAATCTAATAATAATAAAAGGAAAAGAAACGTAAAGCAAAAAGACTTTGAATTCGTAATAATATTAAAGTAATTTATACCGTAAATTACCATTTAAAACTAGAATTGTCTTATTTATTAAGGAAATAATATTTAGTATTAGAAGAAAGGAGGGATAAAGGATGCCAAAACAATTCAAACAAAATAATAATATGCAACAAAATAATAAGAAAGATAAACAAAACCAAGAAGCTCCTGCAATGTCTTCAACTCAAAGAACAGGAAAACCTGAAGAAAAGGGAGAAGATCGTCAACCATAGTATATTAATATATTCACATTAAATAGGACATAAGAAGTATTTTCTTATGTCCTATTATTTGTTTATGCTAAAATAAAGAAAAAAATCAAAAAATTAACTTTCATCTAATATTAATAATGATATACTGTACTATATAAAAATTTCATCAACGAGGTAATTATGAGTGATTATATTAATATTAAACCAGCTAAAAAAATAGAAGCGATGAAAATTTTAGAGATTTTGGCTAGATTATATCCAGAGGCAAACTGTGAACTAAATTATTCAAGCCCCTTTGAATTGTTAATTGCTACAATGTTATCTGCCCAATCAACTGATAAAAAGGTTAATCAAATTACAGCTAGATTATTTGAAAGATATAAAACACCTGAACAATTTCTTAGTTTAACTAATGAAGAGTTGGAAAATGAAATTAAACAGATTGGGTTATATAGAAATAAAAGCAAAAATATATTTAAAGTATGTAGAATTTTAGTTAGTGAATATGAGGGGAAAGTTCCAGACAATAGAGACTTACTAGAATCTTTGCCAGGTGTAGGTAGAAAAACAGCAAATGTTGTGTTAAGTAATGCTTTTCATATGCCAGCAATAGCTGTTGATACACATGTATTTAGAGTATCTAACCGAATTGGATTGACTAATAGTGACAAAGTCTTAGATACTGAAATGCAATTAATGAGTCTATTTCCAAAGGACTTATGGATAACTACGCATCATTTGTTAATATGGCATGGTAGAAGGATTTGTAATGCACGAAATCCTAAATGTGTAGAGTGCGAAATATCACCTTATTGTAAATATGGAATAAAAAACATAATATAAGAATATTAATTATTGGGAGGGGGAGAGAATTGTGAATATTGACTTTAATAGTGCTTTAGAAACTTTGAAAGATAAAGGTATTAGGTTAACACCACAACGTTCTGCTATTCTTTCTTATATATATAAGACAGAATCACATCCATCAGCGGATGTAATATATAAAGCATTAGAGAAAGATTTTCCTAATATGAGTGTTGCGACTGTATATAACAATCTCAGGGTATTTTTAGAAGTTGGATTAATTGACGAACTGTTATTTGGTGATCATTCAAGTCGATTTGAGGTTAAACATTCTCATCATTATCATGTAATATGTAATATGTGTGGTTCTATAGAAGACTTTGTATCATCATATTTTTCGAATTTAGAGGATCTAGTATCAAAAGAGAAAGAATTTTTAGTTGATAATCATAGGGTTGAATTTTATGGAATTTGTAGTAATTGTCAAAAGATATAATTAAAAAATAACAGAAAAAGTTCCCTGTTTTTCCTACGACATTTTAATGTTATTATTGATGGAGAAAGGGGAATATTAATGTATACTAGAGAACTAATTTTTAAGCATAAAAAAAAGAAAAATAGGACTTATATTTTCTTACTATCTGCTTTAATACTATCTTTAGTTGTCACTAGTTTTATATTAACATATTTATATTTACCTTTTTTTAAAAATGCAAAGATTAATCCGACCGACGAGATAAAATTATATTATATGGGCGAATTAATGAATCAAGTTGGTTATGAAGATGAGGGTGTATTATATCTTCCTTATTCATTTATTAAGGAATATATTGATTCAGAAATTAATTGGGATGAAAATGGGAACTATACAATAATAACAACAAGTGAAAACGTGTTTCATATTCCTTTAGGTAAAACTGAAGGATTATTAAATTTGGAACCATATTCTTTTACTTATCCCGTAATAGAATATAATAATAATATTTATCTTCCTATTGATCCATTAAGCAGCTATTATGAAATTGAAATAGAATATTTTGAAGATAATTCGCTTCTTATTATTCATGATTTAAAGCAACCAGTTCTTCAGGGTATTATTGTTAAGGACACAAAATTAAGAACTCAACCTAAATTAA